>NZ_JBSHFH010000036.1:0-85081 GCF_053617235.1 Streptomyces sp. NPDC055749
ACGGGGGCGCGGCCCGCTACACCCACCCCCCGGGGGGCCGCGGCCGCCCCCCCCCCCCCCCGGCGGTGGCGTACGAAGGGGAACTATGCCGCGTGAACGACATCCTTCTCCTCGGCGAAGTGACACGCCGACTCGTGCGCGGCCGGGGAGTCCACGGACTTGAAGTGCTCGGGGATCGCCAGCAGCGGCATCTCCGTGGCGCACTTGTCCTCGGCCTTCCAGCACCGGGTACGGAAGCGGCAGCCCGACGGCGGGTTCGCCGGCGACGGGACGTCACCGGAGAGAATGATCCGCTCGCGGCCCTCACGGGCCTCCGGGTCCGGAACCGGAACCGCCGACAGCAGCGCCTGGGTGTAGGGGTGCGTCGGGTGCTCGTAGATCTGCTCGTCGGTGCCGATCTCGGCCATCTTGCCGAGGTACATGACCCCGACCCGGTCCGAGATGTGCCGGACGATCGACAGGTCGTGCGCGATGAAGAGGTAGGAGAGGTTGAACTCGTCCTGGAGCTTCCCCATCAGGTTGATGACCTGGGCCTGCACCGACACGTCGAGCGCGGAGACCGGCTCGTCGCAGATGATGATCTCCGGGTTGAGCGCGAGGCCGCGGGCGATGCCGATGCGCTGGCGCTGACCGCCGGAGAACTGGTGCGGGTACCGGTTGATGTACTCCGGGTTGAGACCCACGACGTCCAGGAGGTCCTGCACCTTGCGGCGCCGCTCGCCCTTGGGCGCGACCTCGGGGTGGATGTCGTAGGGCTCGCCGATGATGTCGCCGACCGTCATACGCGGGTTCAGCGAGGTGTACGGGTCCTGGAACACCATCTGGATGTTGCGGCGCACGGCCTTCAGCGCACGCCCCGACAGCTTGGTGATGTCCTGGCCCTTGTAGAAGACCTCGCCCGCGGTGGCCCGCTCCAGCGTCATCAGGAGCTTGGCGACCGTGGACTTGCCACAGCCGGACTCGCCCACGATGCCGAGCGTCTCGCCCGCGAAGAGATCGAAGGAGATCCCGTCGACGGCCTTGACCGCGCCGACCTGCTTCTTGAACAGAATGCCCTGGGTCAGCGGGAAGTGCTTGACCAGGTTGCGCACCTGAAGGATGGGCTCGCCCTGCGAGACCGGCGCATCGATGGCGGCTACGGCCTCCGCCTCGGTGGCCGCGTCCACAGTCGCCACTTCGGTGACGTTCGGGGTGGCGTCCACGGGCTCTTTACTGATGTCAGCCATGGATCGTCTCCTTCCAGAAGTGGCAGGCGCTGCCGCGGCCGACCAGCTCGGTGCCGTCCTGCTCGGTCACCGGGCGCAGGGCCGGGATCTCCGTACGGCAGATGTCCTGCGCCATGATGCAGCGCGGGTTGAACGCACAGCCCGAGGGCACGTTCAGCAGGTTGGGCGGCAGGCCCTTGATCGCGAAGAGCTCCTGGCCCTTCTGGTCCAGGCGCGGGATCGACTCCAGCAGACCCTTGGTGTACGGGTGGGCCGGCCGCTTGTAGATCTCGTGCACCGGAGCGGTCTCGACGATCCGGCCCGCGTACATCACGGCGATCTTGTCGGCGACGTCCGCGACGACACCCAGGTCGTGCGTGATGAGGATCAGACCCATGTTGTACTCGCGCTGGAGCTCCGCGAGCAGGTCCATGACCTGCGCCTGCACCGTCACGTCGAGGGCCGTGGTCGGCTCGTCCGCGATGATCAGGTCCGGCTCCAGGGCCAGCGCCATGGCGATCATGATGCGCTGGCGCATACCGCCGGAGAACTGGTGCGGGTAGTCCGAGACACGGGCCGCGGCGGCCGGAATCTTGACCTGGTCCATCAGATCGATGGCCTTGGCCTTGGCTTCCTTCTTGGACAGGCCCTGGTGGACCCGGAACATCTCGCCGAGCTGGTAGCCGACGGTGAGGACCGGGTTCAGCGAGGACAGCGCGTCCTGGAAGATCATGGCGATCTTCTGGCCGCGGATCTTGCGCCGCTCCTCGTAGGACATCTTGAGCATGTCCTGGCCGCGGAAGAAGATCTCGCCCTGCGGGATCTTGCCCGGCGGCATGTCGAGGATGCCCATGATGGCCTGCGCCGTCACGGACTTGCCGGAGCCCGACTCGCCGAGGACGGCGAGCGTCTCACCGGCGTTCACGCTGTAGTTGACGCCGTTGACGGCCTTGGCCACGCCGTCGCGGGTGTGGAACTCCACGTGCAGGTCGCGGACTTCGAGCAGCGGGCCGACGTGGTCGTCTCCCGAGCGCGCGGACGGGACTTCTGCGGTCTTGTCGATGGTGGTCACGTGCGCCCTCCTTATCGCGTCTTCGGGTCGAGGGCGTTACGGACGGCTTCGCCGAGCATGATGAACGCCAGAACGGTGATGCTGAGCATGATCGACGGGTAGATCAGGATGTGCTGGGCCACCCGGATCTGAGCCGAACCACCGGAGATGTCCATACCCCACGAAACGGTCGGCGAGGCCAGGCCGAGACCCAGGTAGGACAGCGTCGCCTCCGCCGAGATGTACACACCGAGCGAGATGGTCGCGACCACGATCACCGGGGCCATGACGTTCGGCAGGATGTGGCGGAACAGGATGCGGGGCGTGCTCGCACCGAGTGCTCTGGCCGCCTGGACGAAGTCCGACTGCTTGATGGTGATCACCGCACCACGCATGACACGCGCGATCTGGGTCCAGCCGAGGAACGCCAGGGCGAAGACGACCACCCAGATCGAGCGGTCGGTGAAGGCCTGGAGGACGACCATCGCACCGAGCAGGAAGGGCAGGCCCAGGAAGATGTTGGTGAATCCGGAGAGCACCGCGTCGATCCAGCCGCCGAAGTAGCCGGACAGCATGCCGATCAGTCCACCGAACAGGGTCACCGCGAGGGTCACCGCGACGCCGACGATCACCGAGGCACGGGTGCCGTAGATGACGCGGGCGTAGACGCTGCGGCCCTGGCCGTCGTAACCGAACCACTCCGGCGAGCCGATCTTGCTCAGCTCGGGCTTCCCCAGGAAGTGGTTCACGAGGTCACCCGTGGTGGGCGAGGCGCTGGTGAACAGGCTCGGGAAGGCCGTGATCAGAAGAAGGACCACGATGAGGGCCGCGGAGATGATGAAGTACCAGTTGCGCCGCAGGTCCTGCCAGGCGTCGCCCCAGAGGCTGCGTGCCTTGTCGGCCTTGACGGCCTGGGGGTCCACGTCGGGAACGACGGCCTCGTCGGGCGCGGGAGCGGTCTTGGTCAGGTCAGGCATACCGGATCCTCGGGTCCAGGACCGCGTACAGCAGGTCGACGAGCAGGCTCATGAAGAGGTAGACGAGCACCAGGACGGTGACCAGTCCGACCAGGGTGGTGCCCTCGCGCCGGACGATCGACTCGAAGATGGTGCCGCCGATGCCCTTCACGTTGAAGAGGCCCTCGGTGACGACCGCGCCGCCCATCAGGGCACCGAGGTCGGTGCCGAGGAAGGTGACGACCGGGATCAGGGAGTTGCGCATGAGGTGGACACCCACGATGCGCCGCTTGGGAAGACCCTTGGCGACGGCCGTGCGCATGTAGTCCGAGCGCAGGTTCTCCGCCATCGTCGTACGGGTCAGTCGTGCCACGTACGCCAGGGAGAGCGAACCAAGAACGATCGCCGGGGTGAACAGCTCGCCCCACGTCGCCTCGTTGGAGACGTTCGGTGCGATCCAGCCGAGCTCGAAGGCGAACACCGACTTGACGATGAAGCCGAGCACGAAGACCGGGATCGAGATGATGAGCAGCGTCAGTACCAGGACGACGTTGTCGGTGAGACGGCCGGCGCGGAGACCGGCGGCCATGCCCAGGCCGAGACCGAGGATGATCTCGATGAGGAACGCCATCCCGGCGAGGCGCAGCGTGACCGGGAACGCGTCACCGAGCACGTCGGTGACCGGCCGGCCGCTGGCTATCTGGGTGCCGAAGTCGAAGTGAAGGACGATGCCCTTCATGTACTCCCAGTACTGCACCAGAATCGGCTGGTCGAGGCCGAGTTGGTGCCGCATGGCAGCAAGGGTCGCGGGGTCCGCACCCTTGTCCCCGAAGAGCCCCCGCACGGGGTCGCCGGGCAGCGTGTAGACCATCAGGAAGATCAGCAGAGTTGTCCCGATGAAGACCGGGATCATCTGGAGCAGTCGTCGTGCGACATAGCGCCCCATGGTGCCTCCATGTAAGTGGCACGCAGCAGCCCGACGGGCCCTCCCTCGGCACCGATCCCCTCGTGGGGTCGTCGGTGTCGTGGAAGGGCCCCCCGGCCACGGCGTGCAGGCTGGTGCAGGAACCGATGTCAGTGTCGGTCCTGCACCGGCCTGCGGACTACGTCGGTGGTTACTTCTTGACCTCGACCTGCGTCAGGATCGGGTCACCGTCCTGCTGGTAGCCCACGTTCTGGACCTTCTCCGAGTAGCCGGCGTTGACCTTGTAGTACCAGAGCGGGATGGTCGGCATGTAGTTGACCAGCTCCTTCTCCACCTCCTGGTACGCCTTGACCGACTCCTCGAGCGAGGCGGCGGTGTCCGCGGCCTTGATCTTCGCGTCGAGTTCCTTGTTCGAGAAGAAGCCGTTGTTGCCGGCCGCACCCGTGCGGAACAGGTCCGAGATGAAGTTGGCGTTCACCGGGTAGTCGAGCACCCAGCCACCGCGGTAGAAGGACTTGACCTGCTTGGCGTCACGGGCGTCCAGGTCGGCCTGGAAGTCGGCCTTCGAGTCGCCGGCGCACGCGACACCGGTCGCCTGGGTGATGCTGTTGCAGACAGCCTCGACCCATTCCTTGTGACCGCCGTCGGCGTTGAACTGGATGAAGATCTTGTTACCCGGAACACCGCCACCCTCCTTGATGAGGGCCTTGGCCTTGGTCGGGTCGTACTTGGTGACGTCACCGGCGACGTTCGGCTGGTAGCCGAGAACGCCCTTGGCGACCCAGCCGGTGGCCGGCTCGCGGGTGCCCTGGAGCACCGTCTTGGTGATCGTGTCACGGTCGATGGCCATCGACAGGCCCTGGAGGACCTTGGGGTCGGTGTCCTTCCACTGCTTCTGGTACATCGCGACACCGAGCGTCTGGATGGCGGAGTACGCCTGGTCCACAGCGCGGTCACCGAGGTCGGCACGGTAGACCGGAAGGTCCTTCGGGCCGATCTGGCGGAGAACGTCGACGTTGCCCGACTTCAGGTCCTCGTAGGCGGTCTCGATGGTGGTGTAGTTCTTGAAGATCACACCACCGTTCTTCGCCTTGTCGAGACCCTTGTAGTCGTCGTTGCGGACGACCTTGATCTGCTTCTTGTGGTCCCAGCTCTCGAACTTGTACGCGCCGTTGCCGACCGGCTTCTCACCGGCAGCCGCGGGGTCCTTGTAGAAGGACTCCGGCAGCGGGGAGTAGACCGTGTAGCCGAGCTTGTACGCGAAGTACGGCAGCGGGGCGTCGAGTTCGACGGTGAAGGTGTAGTCGTCCACGACCTTCAGGCCGGACATGGCGTCGGCCGTCGGCTTGGCGCCTTCCTTCTCCGGGTGCACGTCCGCGTAGCCCTTGATGCCGTCGAACCACGACGCGTTGGTCTGCGCGTTGGTGATGTTCGCGGCCCAGTTCCACGCCTTGACGTAGGACTCGGCGGTGACCGGGGTCCCGTCGTGGAACTTCCAGTCCTTCTTGAGCTTGATCGTCCACAGCTTGGAGTCCGTGGTGTCCACCGACTCGGCGTTGATCATCTCAAGCTTGCCGGCCGAGTCGTAGTCGACCAGCTGCGAGAAGATCGAGTCGGTGACGATCGAGCCGTTCGACTCCATCGTGTTGGCCGGCTGCAGCGGGTTCTGCGGCTCACCGACCTCGACGGAGAAGATGCCGTTGGGGTCAACCGCACCCTTGGCACTCTCGTTGCCCTTGTCATTGTTCTCGCCGCCGCCACAGGCAGTCGCGGCCAGGGCGATGATTGCCGCTCCCGCGACCCACTTGGCGCTCTTGGCACCGCGCATGGGTTTCCTCCTCATGAGTCCACTTTTGACTACAAGAGGGGCACTGGAGAGATCTACCGACACCCCTGACGGCGATCGATTCAGTGCCCCGAGTGTGCTCGTGAGTCGGCACTCCCCACAGTGCGTGACCCATTGACCCGAGCTCAATGGAGCCAACTATTGGGTACGCCCAGGCTGTAAACCACACTTAAAGGGTCTCGGTTTGACAACATCAGCTTGACCCGTGTGACCGAAATCCGGACAAACTGATCCTAGACAGACACCCCCGAAACGGACCGTTAACACATGTTCCGGAGAGCGACGCCCGATATCCGGACACCTCGGTCAGAAAAAGTGATTGACGAAAGGTCCGGCCCCCCACAGTTTCCGTGGGGGGCCGGACCTCTTGTCAATGCTTCGTACTGACGGATCGTCGAGTGAACCCGACGCTCCGGATGTTGGCCGACCAGGTCACACGGTGAACGTGCTCACAGTCGGCCGACGCCGCGTCAGCCGTTCTTGGCGCGCGAGGCGGTACGGCCGCGCTGCTTGGCGTCCAGGACGACCTTGCGGATACGCACGGTCTCCGGGGTCACCTCGATGCACTCGTCGTCGCGGCAGAACTCCAGGGACTGCTCCAGGGAGAGCTTGCGCGCGGGCACCACGTTCTCGGTGGTGTCCGCGGAAGCCGCACGCATGTTGGTGAGCTTCTTCTCCTTGGTGATGTTCACGTCCATGTCGTCGGCGCGGGAGTTCTCGCCGATGATCATGCCCTCGTAGACCTCGGTGCCGGCCTCGGTGAAGATGACACCGCGCTCCTGGAGGTTGACCATCGCGAACGGCGTCACCGTGCCCGAGCGGTCCGCGACCAGCGAGCCGTTGTGACGGGTGCGCAGCTCGCCGAACCACGGCTCGTGGCCCTCGAAGATGGAGTGCGCGATGCCCGTACCGCGGGTCTGCGTCAGGAACTCCGTACGGAAGCCGATGAGGCCGCGGGAGGGCACGATCCACTCCATGCGGACCCAGCCCGAACCGTGGTTCGTCATCGTCTCCATGCGGCCCTTGCGGGTCGCCATCAGCTGCGTGATGGCGCCGAGGTGCTCCTCGGGCGAGTCGATCGTCATGCGCTCGATCGGCTCGTGGGTCTTGCCGTCGACCTGCTTGGTGACGACCTCGGGCTTGCCGACGGTCAGCTCGAAGCCCTCGCGGCGCATCTGCTCGACCAGGATGGCCAGGGCGAGCTCACCGCGGCCCTGGACCTCCCACGCGTCGGGGCGCTCGGTGTCGAGCACGCGCAGCGAGACGTTACCGACCAGCTCGCGGTCGAGGCGGTCCTTGATCTGGCGCGCCGTGACCTTGTGGCCCTTGCCGCCCTTGCCGACGAGCGGCGAGGTGTTGGCACCGATGGTCATGGAGATGGCCGGCTCGTCGACCGTGATCAGCGGAAGCGCGATCGGGTTCTCGGGGTCGGCCAGGGTCTCGCCGATCATGATGTCCGGGATACCGGCGATGGCACAGATGTCACCGGGGCCCGCCACCTCGGCCGGCTTGCGGGTGAGCGCCTCGGTCATCAGGAGCTCGGTGATGCGCACGTTGGACATCGTGCCGTCGCGCTTGATCCACGTGACGTTCTGGCCCTTGCGCAGCTCGCCCTGCTCGACACGGCAGAGCGCGATACGGCCGAGGAAGTTGTCGGCGTCCAGGTTGGTGACGTGGGCCTGGAGAGGCGCGTCCGCGTCGTACTCCGGGGCCGGAACCGTGGAGAGGATCGTGTTGAAGAACGGCTCCAGGTTGGTGCTGTCCGGCGGGACAGTGCCGTCCTCGGGCTTCGTCAGCGAGGCGACGCCGTCACGGGCACAGGCGTAGACGATCGGGAACTCGATCTGGTCCTCGTCGGCGTCCAGGTCCAGGAAGAGGTCGTACGTCTCGTCGATGACCTCGGAGATCCGGGAGTCGGGACGGTCGGTCTTGTTGATGCAGAGGATGACCGGCAGCTTGGCCGTGAGCGCCTTGCGGAGCACGAAGCGGGTCTGCGGGAGCGGGCCCTCTGAGGCATCGACGAGCAGTACGACCGCGTCCACCATCGACAGACCGCGCTCGACCTCGCCGCCGAAGTCGGCGTGGCCAGGGGTGTCGATGATGTTGATGGTGATGACGTCGCCGCCATCCTTCGGGTGGTACTTGACGGCCGTGTTCTTGGCCAGGATCGTGATGCCCTTCTCACGCTCCAGGTCGTTCGAGTCCATCATGCGATCGTCGAGGTGCTCCGCGGCGTGCGCGGCGAAGGCGCCGGCCTGCTTGAGCATGGCGTCGACCAGCGTGGTCTTGCCGTGGTCGACGTGGGCGACGATGGCTACGTTACGGATGTCGTGGCGCGTGGGCATGGGTGGCTTGCGCTTCTCTCGGATCGTGGGATCAGGCGTCTCAGTCGGTCTCGAGTCCTCGTACGCCCGCCGGGCGGACACGCCACGGCTAGTCCAATGGTACGGGCCCGGCGCGTCCGGGGCTTCCCGGGCCGATCCGCGAGAGCGGTCTTCAGCCGGTATTAAGTCATTACTCGGCCACTGCACGCCCGGAACGGGGCGCGAAAAAGGCAGGGAAGAAAAGAAGAGACGCGAGGAGAGACACGAGGAAACGCGAGCGAGCGCGGTAGGAGATCGCGCTCGCCTGTGGGGGTGTGGGGAGGGCGAACAGCCCGGGTCAGGGCATGAACCACCTTGCCCGCCGGGGGGTCCGGCGGGCAAGGGAATTGAGCTGCTTCTGAGCTTCGGTCTGCGCTTAGGTGCGGTGCTTCGGGGCTGCTTCGGGAAGTCCTTAATACCGCCTTGACCTGCTACTTCTTACGGTTCGCGGGGGAACCTGCCGCTTGCGGCTTCTTGAAGCCGATGTCCTGGTAATGGGGGGCGGCGAAACCGAAGGCGCCGACGTTCACGAGCTTCTTGTCGGCCGCCACCAGCTGTGGGCGCTGGTAGAGCGGAATCGATCCTGCCGCGGCCCAGATCCGTGCGTCGGCCTGCTTCATCAGGTCCCGGGCGGCGTCCTCGTCGAGTTCCGAGACCGCCTGGTCGAAGAGCTGGTCGATGTGGTCCGTTCCGACCCGGGTGTAGTTCTGCTCGACCAGCAGTGATCCGTCGGTGGCGGGTTCGGGCTTGGCGAAGATCGGGCGGCCGTCGGTCGCCGGGTAGGCGCTCGCGGGCCAGGAGTACAGCGCCAGGTCGTAGTCGCCGGACGCGATGTGGTCCTTGAAGTAGCTGTCGTCGGCGACCTTCGTGATCTCCGTACGGATGCCGACCGATTCCAGCATCGCGGCGATCTTCTCGCCGACGCTGCGGAGCGCCTGGGAGCCGGGCCCGGACGGGAGGACGAAGCGCAGGGACAGCGGCACGCCGTCCTTGCCCAGCGGGCCCCGGACGGAGGCGGGCGCAGGGGCTGCGGTGCCCACGGGGGCGTAGGCACCGGCGGCGCCGCCGGGCCGCTTGTCCTGGGCGGTGACCTTGGAGGAGGCGGCTTCGGCCGCGGTGCCGGTGTCGCCGTTGTCGCTGTTGTCGCTGTCCTTGGCGTCGGCGGTGTCCTTGGCGTCCTTGAGGTCCGCGACCGGTTTGGCGGTGCCGGCCGCGGTGAAAAGGCCTGCCTGGCGCAGCAGGGCGGCGCTCTGCATGCCTGCGGCAGGGGCGGGGGCGAGGATGTGGGTGGCGGGGCCCTCGTCGCGGCGCTCGCCCGGCTTGTCGTCCTGGCCGACGATGTACATGCCCTCGTCGCGGGACGGCTCGGCGTTGCTGCCCGCGTCGCCCGCCCGGGCGGCGGTGTCGCTCTTCCCGGCCTTCTCGGCCTTCTCCGTCTTCTCCGTCTTCTCCGTCTTCTCCTCGGCCGCCTTCCCGGCTTCCTTCTCCTTCGCCTTCTTCTTGTCGGCCTCCTTCTCGGCCTCCGTCGCCTTCTTCTTGTCGGCCTCGCTGCCCGCCTTGGTGTCCTTGGGCTTCTGCGCCGCTCCGCCGTGCGTCCAGCCCGCGTCGGCCAGCAGCGCCTGCGCCTCCTTGGTGTCCTGGTCGCCGAGTGCGCCGCTGCCGTCCTTGTAAGCGGGCTGCCCGGTCAGGGCCAGGTGGCTGCCGAGCGGTTCCGCGGGCAGTCCGAGCGGCTTCAGGACGGTGTCGACGAGCTCCTGGCGGTCCAGGGCGCGCGCCACCGCACGGCGTACCCGGTCGTCCGAGAGCGGCCCGGACTCGCCGTTCAGCGCGAGCTGCGTATACGAGGGCTCCAGGGACTTGCGTACGGCGAATTCGCGCAGGGACTTCTGCTCGGTGGCGTACGAGGCGATGGCTTCCCGGTTCCTCTTGCGGGCGGCCTGCGCGGCCTCCGCCTGGTCCTCGTCCGAGCCGTGCGCCAGCGCCCAGGAGCGCAGGGCGGCGGCGGGGGTGAGGGCGGCGGCGGGACCGTGGTTGAGCGGCTGCCCGTTGCCGCCGCCGTCGCGGGCGGCGAGGGCGATACGGTTCGCGGCGCTCGCGTCGACGTCCGCGATGTCCACGGTCCCCTCGGCCAGCGCCTCGACGCGGTCCTGGGGCTTGACCGCACGGAAGACGAGCGAGTCGAGCTTGGGCTCGCTGCCCCACCAGCGCGGGTTGCGGTCGAGGGTGAGCTGTTGCTTGCTCTTGCTCACACTGCGCAGCCGAAACGGTCCTGCGGAGACCTTGAGCGTGGACCGCGCACCGTCGTTGAAGGTGTCCGGGGAACCGGTCACCTCCTTCGGGAGGAGCGGAGTGAAGAGCGAGCGCCAGTCCGCGTACGGCTTCGCGAAGGTGACCCGGACCTGAAGGTCGTCGCTGCCGCGCTCGATCTTCTCGATCCGTTCGTAGCCGGCGTTGCGGGCGGTCCAGTACGCGGAGTCCTTGCCGCTCAGCGCCCGCCACTGGGCGACGAAGTCGGGGGCTCCGATCTCCCGCCCGTTGCTCCACACCGCCTGCTGGTTGAGCTTGTAGAGCACGACCTGCTTGGGTTCCCGCTCGATGATCTTCGCGGACTCCAGGTAGTCCGGGTTGCGCCGCGGCGTCCCCTTGGCATCCATCGGGAACAGGGAGGGCAGCAGGGCACCGGTGACGCGCGCGGTCGAGCCGTCGGCGTCCGCCTGATAGGCGTTGAGGGTGGTGGGCATCGAGTCGATCGCCCAGTTGAGCGTGCCACCGTCCCGCACCATGTCCCGGGCGGCCGGAGCGATGTCCTGCGGGACGGCCGCCGAGGTCTCCTCGCTGCCCGAGCTGCATCCGGCCAGCACCGGGATCGTGAGCACACCCGTCGTGAGGAGCGCGACGGAGCGGCGCTTTCGGGCCGTCCCGCGCGGGACGCCGACGTGGGACATGGCTGATACCTCCGGGGCCGGCCCGGTCCACCCCGTACCGGAATGGACCGGATGCTTCGAGTTTGGTGGCATTTGCAGTTGATCACACTGGTTCCTTCCATCCACTGAAAGCGCCTCCGCGCGAGAGGCGGCGCAGGCGCGGCGGGCCGCGCCACGAACCTCACCCGAGCGGGCGAACGGCCCGGCCACCGGCCGCTCCGAGACAGCGATGCGCGCTCCCTTCACAAAGCAGATGTGACGCGCGACACTCGCTTCCGCATGAGCATGGCCGGCCGCCATCGCGGAAGTGAGGGCAAATCATGTCCCTGCACGAGGAATTGACGGCAGTTCAGCACTGCATCGACGATCTGGTCCGCACCGTCGGACAACTGGAGCGCAGCCTCGCGCGCCTGCGTCGCGAGGGCGCTGCGGGCCCGGCCGGTCCCCCGGACCACCCCGCCGACATGGTCACCATCACCGAGGCGCCGTACGACACCGCGCTGTGGACGGACTCGGACGACGAAGGTCTGGGAGTCCGCGGCAGGCACGCCCCCTAGGGCCTGATCCGCCGGGCAGGCCCCAGCGCCCGGCTCCAGCCACCCAGACCCATCCCCGAGGAGCACTCCTTGGCCACCGGTACGGAACCAGGCACGCAACCACCGCACCCGCGCACCGCGCGGACCGGCGCCGGCGTCCGCCACGCCTCGCGAGCCGCCATCGCCGCCCGGCATCTGCGCACCGACCGCTGGTGGCTGGCGCCCGCCGCGACGGCCGGCGGGCTGCTCGCCTTCATCGTCTACTCGACCTGGCGGGCCTTCGCCAACGCCGACTACTACGCGGCCCCGTACGTCTCGCCGTTCTACTCACCCTGTCTGGCGGAGAACTGCGAACCGATGCGCTCCGGACCGAACTGGGAGATCTTCGGCAGCTGGTGGGGCCTCTCCCCCGCGCTGATCGTCCTGATCTTCCCGCTCGGCTTCCGGCTGACCTGCTACTACTACCGGAAGGCGTATTACCGCGGCTTCTGGGCCTCGCCGCCGGCCTGCGCGGTCGCCGAGCCGCACTCCTCGTACACCGGCGAGACCCGCTTCCCGCTGATCCTGCAGAACATGCACCGCTACTTCTTCTACGCGGCGCTGCCGGTCGCCGGCATCCTCACGTACGACACCGTGCTCTCCTTCCGCGACGAGCACTACGCCTGGGGACACATGGGTCTCGGCACCCTGATCTTCCTGGTGAACATCACCCTGATCTGGGCGTACACCCTCTCCTGCCACTCCTGCCGGCACATCATCGGCGGCCGGCTGCGGCACTTCTCCAAGCACCCTGTGCGCTACCGGCTCTGGGGCTGGGCCGGGAAGCTCAACGGCCGGCACATGCAGCTCGCCTGGGCCTCCCTGATCAGCGTGGCGGTGGCCGACTTCTACGTCTATCTCGTCGCGTCCGGCGCTTTCGACGATCCGAGGTTTTTCTGAATGACTGAGCTAGAACGGCAGCAGTGGGACGTCGTGGTGGTCGGAGCCGGCGGCGCCGGGCTGCGGGCCGCGATCGAGGCCCGGGAGCGCGGAGCCCGTACCGCCGTCATCTGCAAATCACTCTTCGGCAAGGCCCACACCGTCATGGCCGAGGGCGGAATCGCCGCGTCCATGGGCAATGTGAACTCCGGGGACAACTGGCAGGTGCACTTCCGCGACACCATGCGCGGCGGGAAGTTCCTCAACCAGTGGCGGATGGCGGAGTTGCACGCCAAGGAGGCGCCCGACCGGGTCTGGGAGCTGGAGACCTGGGGTGCGCTCTTCGACCGCACCCCGGACGGCAGGATCTCCCAGCGCAACTTCGGCGGCCATGAGTATCCGCGGCTCGCACACGTCGGGGACCGTACCGGCCTCGAACTGATCCGCACGCTCCAGCAGAAGATCGTCGCGCTGCAACAGGAGGACTTCAAGGAGACCGGCGACTACGAGGCCCGCCTGAAGGTCTTCCAGGAGTGCACGGTCACCCGCGTCCTCAAGGACGGCGAGAGAGTCAGCGGCACCTTCTGCTACGAGCGCGAGTCCGGCCGCTTCTTCGTGCTCGAAGCCCCCGCGGTCATTCTCGCCACCGGTGGCATCGGCAAGTCGTTCAAGGTGACGTCGAACTCCTGGGAGTACACCGGCGACGGCCACGCCCTCGCCCTGCTGGCCGGCGCGCCCCTGCTGAACATGGAGTTCGTGCAGTTCCATCCGACCGGCATGGTCTGGCCGCCGTCGGTGAAGGGCATCCTCGTCACCGAGTCGGTACGGGGCGACGGCGGGGTGCTCCGCAACTCCGAGGGCAAGCGGTTCATGTTCGATTACGTCCCGGATGTGTTCAAGGAGAAGTACGCGCAGTCGGAGGAGGAGGGCGACCGCTGGTACGAGGACCCGGACCACAACCGCCGCCCGCCCGAGCTGCTGCCGCGCGACGAGGTCGCCCGCGCCATCAACTCCGAGGTGAAGTCCGGCCGCGGCTCGCCGCACGGCGGGGTGTTCCTGGATGTGTCGACCCGGATGCCCGCGGACACGATCCGCCGTCGGCTGCCCTCGATGTACCACCAGTTCAAGGAGCTGGCGGACGTCGACATCACGGCGGAGGCGATGGAGGTCGGGCCGACCTGCCACTACGTGATGGGCGGGATCGCCGTCGAATCCGACAGCGCGTCCGCAGTCGCCGTACCCGGGCTCTACGCGGCGGGCGAGGTGGCGGGCGGCATGCACGGCTCCAACCGGCTCGGCGGAAACTCCCTCTCCGACCTGCTGGTCTTCGGGAGGCGGGCGGGACTGCACGCCGCCGAGTACGCGGCGGGGCTCTCCGCGCTCCCGGTCGTGGACCAGGAACAGATCGACGGGGCGGCGGCGGAAGCCCTGCGTCCGTTCTCCGCGGAGGACCTGGCGGACGGGTCCGTCGCGGAGAATCCGTACACCCTGCACCAGGAACTCCAGCAGACGATGAACGACCTGGTCGGCATCATCCGCCGCGCGCCCGAGATGGCGCAGGCCCTGGAGAAGCTGGCCGGGCTGCGCGTACGGGCGGGCCGCGCCGCGGTGGAGGGCCACCGGCAGTTCAACCCCGGCTGGCACCTCTCCCTGGACCTGCGGAACATGCTGCTGGTCAGCGAGTGCATCGCGCGGGCGGCGCTGGAGCGTACCGAGAGCCGAGGCGGTCACACCCGTGAGGACTGCCCCACGATGGAACGCTCCTGGCGCCCGGTCAACCTGCTGTGCCGGCTGGCCGGCGACGATGCCGCCGCTGCCGCCGCGACGCCGGCCGGCCGGATCGAGCTCGTACGGAAGACGACCGAACCCATCCGTTCCGACCTGCTCTCCCTGTTCGAGAAGGAGGAGCTGGTCAAGTACCTCGCCGAAGAGGAGCTGTACGAGTGAGCAGCTACAACGCGCGGTTCAGGGTGTGGCGCGGGGACACCGAAGGCGGTGACCTGGAGGACTACACGGTCGAGGTGAACGACGGCGAAGTCGTCCTCGACATCATCCACCGCATCCAGGCCACCCAGGCGGGCGATCTCGCGGTCCGCTGGAACTGCAAGGCGGGCAAGTGCGGTTCGTGCAGTGCGGAGATCAACGGCCGGCCGCGGCTGCTGTGCATGACGCGGATGTCGGTGTTCGACCGCCAGGAGACGATCACCGTCACACCGCTGCGAGCGTTCCCCGTCGTCCGCGACCTGGTGACGGACGTGACGTTCAACTACGCCAAGGCGCGGGAAGTGCCCGCCTTCGTGCCGCCCGAGGGGGTGAAGGCGGGTGACTACCGGATGCAGCAGGTCGATGTGGAGCGCTCGCAGGAGTTCCGTAAATGCATCGAGTGCTTCCTGTGCCAGGACACCTGCCATGTGGTGCGCGACCACGAGGAGAACAAGGCGTCGTTCGCGGGGCCGCGCTTCCTGATGCGAGTCGCAGAGCTGGACATGCACCCCCTGGACGCCGCCGCCCGGTCGGGCCTCGACCGGAAGGCCACGGCGCAGGAGGAGCACGGTCTGGGCTACTGCAACATCACGAAGTGCTGTACGGAGGTGTGCCCCGAGAACATCAAGATCACGGACAACGCGCTGATCCCGCTGAAGGAGCGGGCCGCCGACCGGAAGTACGACCCGCTGGTCTGGCTCGGCAACAAGATCGGCCGGCGCGGGGACGGGGTGTGAGGGGCGGGGCTTGAGGGGCGGGGCTTGAGGGGCGGGGGCGTCCCTCATTTACCCCGGCCCGCCCCGGCCCGCTTCCGGGGCGCGGGCGGTGTGTGCTGTGTGTGCTGTGTGCGCGGTGTGCGCCACAACCGGGTGGCCTTGCCCCTCCGCGGCCCCGCGATCTAGGGTGAATGCGCTTTCAAAACCCGAGTGAGCAGCACAATCGGTAGAGAGCCATCAGTCACAATCAGCAGACAGCACACGCATCAGGCGCGTCGCTACGGAAGAAGAAGCGGACGGTCGGTCGAGTGAGCGCCCCCACGGTGTACGACGTCGCGGAGCGGTCGGGCGTCTCCATCGCCACGGTCTCCCGGGTCTACCGGAACCCGGATTCTGTACGCGTCCAGACCCGCGAACGGGTACTGGAGGCGGCCCGCGAGCTCGGATACGTACCCAGCGGGAACGCCCGGGGGCTGGCGAGCCGCACGACCGGGGTCCTCGGCCTCTGCTTCCCCGACTACTCCGATCCCGATGCCGAGAGCGCCGCGGCGGCCACCGACGCCGACGACGACGACGCCGTCATGCTCTACTCCGACCAGATCATCCGGGGCATGGAGCGGGCCTCACGCCGGCACGGGTACGCCCTGCTCATCGCCGCGTCGCTGGACGGCGGCCCGGAGAGCCTCGTCGCCAAGGTGGCGGGCCGGGTCGACGGCTTCGCGGTACTGGCGCAGACCGTGCCGACCAAGGACCTCGAAGTGATATCGCGACGGCTGCCCGTCGTGATGCTCGCCGGACCGCGCGAGATCGACCACCTCGACCACATCGTGGTGGCCAACGCCGACGGCGAACGCGAGCTCGCCCGCCACCTCATCAGGGATCACGGGCTGCGCAGGCTGGCCTTCATCGGCGGCGAGGCGAATTCCCCGGACGCCGAGGCGCGGTTCCGCGGCTTCCGGGAGGCATGCCGTGAGGCCGGGCTGCCGGTGCCGGACGAGCCTGCGCTGCGGGCCGAGATGATGACGCAGGCCGAGGGCGCACGGACCGCCGAAGCGCTGCTGGACCGGGCGGCGGACGGCGACCGGCCCGAGGCGATGCTGTTCGCCAACGACCAGATGGCCGTGGGCGCGCTGTACGCGCTGGAGCGGCGCGGCGTCCGGGTCCCCGAGGACATCGCGGTTACCGGCTTCGACGGGATTCCGCTGAGCCGGATCGTACGGCCGTCCCTGACGACCGTGCGGCAGCCCATTCAGCAGCTGGGCGAACAGGCCGTCGAGTTGCTGGTGCGCCGCCTCGGCGAGCGGGACCGCGACCCGGTCTCCCTGGAACTGCCGGTCTCCATGGCCCGCAGGGCGAGCTGCGGCTGCGGCTGACCGCGCCGCGGCTTCACCGCCCCAGCCACTCCCCGAAGAAGCGCCGCCGGTTCTCACGGAGCTCCGCCGTCTCCGCCGCGAGCGCCTCGTACTCGAAGTGCCCGGCGCTGAGCACCTGCAGCTCGCGCACGCCGGGCAGCGCGTTGTACACGGCGAACTGGCCGGGCGGCGGCACCGCGGGGTCGAACAGTGCGGCGGCGACCAGCGTCGGCGTCCAGAGCCGCGCGGCAGCCGACGCCGCGTCGAAGTACCGCAGCACGTCGGCGACTTCGGGGTGGTCCCGGTGATGGGCCCGCACCGATGCGCCGCTGCCGACGGACGGCAGGGTGAGCCGCAGCGGGTGGTTGCCGAACGTCGGCACCGTCAGCTGCGCGGCGGCGAAACGGTCGTCCCAGGGCAGCGCGAGGGCCCCGAGCCCGCCCCCGAAACTCTCCCCCACATACCCGAGGCGCCCGAGGCCCGGCACGAGCTCCGCAAGGGCCGAGGCGGCGCACCACAGGTCGGCGACGCACCCGGCGATGACGTAGGCGTCGCGCGACTCGATGCCGTGCAGTACATGCCCGGCGGCGACGTCCGGGATGCCGGTCCGCAGACCCCGGCTCCCCATGCCGCGTACGCAGGGCAGGATCGCGGCGGACCGCGGCAGGGGCAGCGGCACATCGGGGCCCGGCCGGTCCCGGCCGCCGTAACCGTGCCCGATGACGAAGCCGTGCCCGGCCGGCCCTTCGGCGGGCAGGGCCACCCATCCGCCGACGCGTATCCCGCCCACGGAGCTGTACGTCACACCGTGGATCCGCACACCGTCGCGCTCGTCCTCGACCGGGCCGATCTCCGGCGCGGTGTCGACCTTCCGGGCCTTCTCGTACTCCGCGCGCCAGAACTCCGCGAAGTCGCCGGGGGCCTCCGGGGCGGGGATGCGAAGCAGCTCGTCCAGCTCGCGCCCGTACGCCGGATCGAAGGGGAAGTCATGTGCGAACGAAGCCATGACCAGGACCCTAGACCGCCTCCCCAGCCCCTCGCGCACCCATTCCGCCCCTCGCACAACTATGCGAAATCGGTCACATCGGCTTCAAATCCGCATACGCCGCACCTACCGTTCGAAGTTGAACAATCAGGTGTCCAGCACGTTGCACGAGTGTGACCTAGCACCCTCTTGCGGATTCCCGAACGCCTGCCGCAGAGTGATGTATGCGCTTACAGGCAGCGCATACATCCGGATTGCTCAAGGAGGAGCCCTCCATGCCCCGCACCGCCAGAACCGTCTCCGCCGGCATCGCAGTCGCACTCGCTTTCGGCATCACCGCCTGCGGCAGTTCCGGGGGCGACGACGTCGCCGCGGACAAGAAGCAGACGCTCACTGTCTGGGCCATGGGGGCCGAGGGCGAGAAGCTCGCGGATGTGGCCAAGGTCTACGAGAAGGCCAACCCGAACATCACCGTCAAGGTGACCCCGGTCGGCTGGGACGTCGCCCACCAGAAGCTGGTCTCCGCCGCCGCCGCAGGCACCATGCCGGACGTGGCGCAGATGGGCGGCACCTACATGGGCGAGTTCTCCGAGCTCGGCGTCCTGGAGCCGGTCGACACCAAGGTCTTCGACAAGGGCGACTTCTTCCCGGCCGGCTGGAACCAGGGCGAGGTGGACGGCACCGCCTACGGCGTGCCGTGGTACGTCGACACCCGCGTGCTCTTCTACCGCACCGACCTCGCCGAGAAGGCCGGCATCGACAAGGCTCCGGCCAACTGGAAGGAGATGCAGGACCTCGCCACCGCCTACCAGGAGAAGGCGGGCACCAAGTGGGGCCTGTCCATCCAGCCCAGCGGCCTGGACACGGTGCAGAACTTCTACTCCTTCCTGTACTCGGCCGGCGGCGAGATCGTCAACGACAAGGGCGAAGCCGTCATCGACAGCCCCGAGGCCGTCAAGGCGCTCAAGGAGTACGGCTCGTACTTCGACAAGGGCCTCTCCAACAAGTCCGTCCCGCCCGGCTACGACGTCGTGAAGGACTTCGGCAACGACCGGGTCCCGATGTTCTTCGGCGGCCCCTGGCACGTGACCCTCCTCAACGAGGGCCAGCCGCAGATCAAGGGCAAGTGGGCGGTGGCCAACGTGCCCGCCGACAAGTCCTCCGGCTCCATGGCGGGCGGCTCCTCGCTGGTGATCTCCAAGGACAGCGAGCACAAGGCCGCCGCCACGGAGTTCATCAAGTACCTCACCGACACCAAGGGCCAGGCCGACTGGTACGAGCGCACCAAGGACCTGCCCGCGAACACCGCGGCCTGGACCTCCGGCACCCTCGCCGACAACGCCGACCTCCAGGTCTTCAAGAAGCAGATGGACACCGCCAAGTCCTCGCCGTCCAGCGCGAAGTGGACGGAGATCACCGACAAGGTCGACCAGGCCATCGCGAAGGTGACGCAGGGCAAGGCGTCCGCGGAGGACGCGCTGAAGACGGCGCAGTCCGAGATCGAAGGGCTCGTGAAGCAGTAGCCATGGGCACCACGACCGGAAAGGCCGCGCAGCCGGCCAAGGTGACGGCCGGGCCGGGGACATCCCAGTCCCCGGCCGCCGGGCCCGGGAACCGCCAGGGTCGCCGAGGTCGCAAGAAGGCTTCGATGGGCGTGCAGAACGCGGCCGGCTGGCTGTTCTCCACTCCCTTCCTCGTCATCTTCACCGTCTTCATGGCGTTCCCCATCCTGGCCACGCTGCTGATGAGCTTCACGGACTTCGGGCTGCGCAACGTCACTCGCCCGCTGGACGCGAACTTCATCGGCTTCGAGAACTACGTGAAGCTGTTCAGCGACGAGCGGTTCCTCAAGTCGCTCTTCAACACGGCGTACTTCGTGGTCATCGGTGTCCCCCTGACGATTGGTCTCGGACTGGTCGTCGCCGTACTGCTGAACAATGGCATCGACCGGGCGCGGACCTTCTTCCGCGTCGGTTTCTACGCCCCGGTGGTCACGACCATCGTCGCGGTCGCCGTGGTCTGGCGGTTCGTGCTCGACCCGAGTGACGGGCTGATCGCGGGCCTCTTCTCCGAAGTGGGTCTCACCTCGCCGGACTTCCTCGGTTCGGAGACGCTCGCCATGCCCTCGATGATCGCGATGGCAGTCTGGCGCAACGTCGGCACGGTCATGGTGCTCTTCATCGCGGGTCTGCAGGCCATTCCCACCGAGGTCCGGGAAGCCGCCAAGCTCGACGGCGCCGGCGCCTGGCAGGAGTTCCGCGGCATCACGGTGCCCCTGCTGCGGCCCACGCTGCTCTACGCCACGGTGATCACCACCATCGGCTACCTCAACGTCTTCGAGGAACCGTTCGTGATGACGCAGGGCGGGCCTTCCGACTCCACCCTCACCGTCTCGCTGAACATGTACCGCGAGGGATTCAACTTCTTCCACATGGGCTATGCGAGCGCCATGGCGTATGTCCTCTTCGTAGTGATCATGGGCATCACCGTGCTCCAGCTCCGACTGCTGAAGGACAACACCAAATGAGCACGCCGGTGAGGAAGCCCGCGAACCTGAAGCGCCCGCTCGTCTATGTCCTGCTCTCTCTCGGCCTGCTGGTCATGTCGGCGCCGTTCCTCTGGATGGGCCTCTCGGCCTTCAAGACGACGAGTGAACTGTCGGCCAGCCCACCGGTGTGGATTCCGACCGAGTGGACCCTGGACAACTTCCGGGAACTGCTCGACAAGCTGGACCTGCCGCTGTACTTCATGAACTCCGTGATCGTGGCGGTGCTGGTCACCGTCTCGAACCTGGTGTTCTGCTCGATGCTCGGCTACGCACTGGCCAAGCTGAACTTCGTCGGCCGGAACAAGATCTTCGGTCTGGTCCTCGGGGCCCTGATGGTCCCCGGCAACCTGATGCTGCTGCCGCTCTTCGTGCTGATGAGCAAGCTCCAGCTGATCGACTCGTACGCAGGTCTGGTGCTGCCCTTCGCCGCAGGCGCCTTCGGGGTCTTCCTGATGCGGCAGTTCATGCAGTCGATCCCGGACGAGCTGCTGGAAGCGGCCCGGATGGACGGCGCCGGTGAGTGGTACATCTTCTGGCGCATCGTGATGCCGCTGGTGAAGCCCGCCCTCGCGACGCTGTCGATCTTCACGTTCCTCGGTTCCTGGAACAACTTCGTCTGGCCGCTCATCGCGACCAACGACCCGGACAAATACACGCTCCCGGTGGCGCTCGCGACGTTCGCCACGGACCCCAACAAGGCCGGTGGCTCCAACGGCATGCTGATGGCCGGAGCCTTCCTGGTCGTGCTGCCGGTGCTGGTCCTGTTCATCGCACTGCAGCGGCACTTCACCCAGGGCATCGCCACAGCGGGCATGAAGTAGCCCGCCCGGGCAGCCCCCCGAACACGTACGAGACCGCACCCCGCACCACCGGCGGTCACACCCCTTCACGCACCAGAAAGACATTCCGCGATGACGCACACCCCGGTCCCGTTCCCCGAAGGCTTCCTGTGGGGTGCCTCCACAGCCGCCCACCAGATCGAGGGCAACAACACCAACAGCGACTGGTGGGTCAAGGAACACACCACCGGCACCCACATCCAGGAGCCCAGCCTGGACGCCTGCGACAGCTACCACCGCTGGCGCGAGGACATGGACACGCTGGCCGGACTGGGCTTCACCGACTACCGCTTCTCCATCGAGTGGGCGCGCATCGAGCCGGCCGAGGGCCATTTCTCCCGGGCCGAGCTCGCCCACTACCGCCGCATGGTCGAGGGCGCCATCGAGCGCGGTCTGCGCCCGATGATCACGCTGCACCACTTCACCGTGCCGCAGTGGTTCGAGGCTCGTGGCGGCTGGACCGCCGAGGGGGCCACCGAGCTCTTCGCCCGGTACGTGGCGGCCTGCGCACCGGTGATCTCCGAAGGCGTCAGCCACGTCTGCACCATCAACGAGCCCAACATGATCGCGGTGATGGCCGGTCTGGCCAAGCTCGGCGACATCGGCTTCCCTCCGGCCGGACTTCCGACTCCGGACGAAGAGACCACCGACGCCGTCATCGCCGCCCACCACGCGGCCGTGAAGGAGGTACGGGCGATCGACGCGGGCATCCAGGTCGGCTGGACAATCGCCAACCAGGTCTACCAGGCGCTTCCCGGCGCGGAGGACGTCACCGCGGCCTACCGTCACCCGCGCGAGGACGTCTTCATCGAGGCGGCGCGGGGCGACGACTGGATCGGTGTGCAGTCCTACACCCGCACCAAGATCGGCCCCGAGGGCCCGATCCCGGCGCCCGACGACGTCGAGCGCACGCTCACGCAGTGGGAGTACTACCCCTCCGCCGTCGGCCACGCCCTGCGCCACACCGCCGAGGTCATCGGCAGCGACATGCCGCTCATCGTCACGGAGAACGGCATCGCCACCTCCGACGACACCCGCCGCGCCGACTACTACGCCGGTGCGCTCAACGAGGTCGCCTCCGCGCTGGAGGACGGCCTCAACATCCAGGGCTACCTGGCGTGGAGCGCGCTCGACAACTACGAGTGGGGCTCGTTCAAGCCGACCTTCGGCCTGATCGCCGTCGACCTCGAGACCTTCGAGCGCACCGCCCGGCCTTCGGCCGTATGGCTCGGCTCTCTCGGGCGCAGCCGGGAGCTGCCGCGCATCGCCGGCTGATGCCGGCCACAGGACAGGGAGCCACCTGACGGCTCCCTCGCGTGCGGGAGCCGTCGGAACCTGACGACCGCCGGCTCCCGCACCGCACCACCCGGGCCCGCGCCCCAGCCCGCCGGGAATCAGCAGGCGGGCGAGCCCGGACCACTGCCTCCGGGCAGACCGCGAACGCACAAGGGCGCTCCGCGCCTTCAAGGCCAACGAACGAATTCTGCCCACCGCTCTTACGCGGTGGCTCTTCTTCGAGGGGTTCTCATGGACCGTCGCACATTCCTCACCGCCGCGGGTACCGGGGCTGCCGCCCTGTCGCTCGGAGCCGTATCCGCGCCTTCCGCAAGCGCCGCTCATCCTGTTCATGCCTTTGATACACCGCAACTGCTGCGCTGGTTCCGCGATACGTACCGCTCGATCGAGGCGATGACGACCGACTTCGGTCTCGCCACCGACAAGATCGATGTCAGCGGCCCCGGCGCCCCCGTCCAGTCGCGCCAGACCTCGCCCACCAATATCGGCTGCGGACTCTGGTCGACGGTCGCCGCCGCCGGCCTCGGCGTGATCAGCGAATCGTCGATGCGCCAGAAACTGACGCGCACCGTCTCCGCCGTGGAGAAGCTGGAGCGCCACCACGGCTTCTGGCTGAACTGGTACGACGCCCACGACGGCTCGGTCCTGACCGAGTGGCCGGGCACCGGCGACCCCGTCCGCCCGTTCCTCTCCTCCGTCGACAACGCCTGGCTCGTCACCGGCCTGCGGATCGCGGCCGACGCCGAGCCCTCGCTGCGTCCTCGCATCGAGCGCATCCTGGCCACGGCCGACTGGTCCTACTACTACACGCCCTACGATCCCGCCGATCCGGTCGCCGGCCCCGGCCAGCTCCGCGGCGGCTTCTGGCCCGACACCGAAGAACCCACCGGACACCACTACGGCGCGCTGAACACCGAGCCGCGCATGGCCAGTTACCTCGGGATCGCGGACGGCTCGCTGCCATCGGACCATTACTGGCACATGCTGCGCACGATGCTTCCCGAGCACGGACAGGAGCAGTCGCCGCAGGGCAGTTACGTCGCGATGGACGGCGTACGGGTCTGGCAGGGGCACTACACCCACGGTGGCCGGAAGATCGTCCCCACCTGGGGCGGTTCGATGTTCGAGGCGCTGATGGTGCCGCTGTTCGTACCGGAACCGGAGTGGTCGCCCGGCTCCTGGGGCCGCACCCACCAGCGCTACGTCCGCAGCCAGATCGAGCACGGGATGAAAGAGGCGCGGTACGGATACTGGGGCTTCTCCCCCGCCAACATCCCCGAGGGCGGATACCAGGAGTACGGCGTAGACGCGCTGGGCATGCAGGTCGACGGCTACGCGTCCAACACCGACCGTACGTACACCACGGACGGTGCGCCGCTGCCGCCTCCGTCCGCCTTCATCAACGGCGTGGTCACACCGCACGCCTCGTTCCTGGCACTGCCGTACGCCCCCCAGGAGGCCGTGGCCAACCTGCACGCCCTCGACCGCGACTTCGGCGCGTACCACGAGGGTCTCGGGTTCCGGGACTCCGTCAATGTCGGCACCGGCCGGGTCAGCGACTTCATGCTGGCTCTGGATCAGGGCATGATCACGGCGGCTCTGGCCCAGGCGATCCGGCCGGGCCTGCTCCAGCGCCCGTTCCGGACCGGCGGCTTCCGTACGCGGGTGCGTCCGCTGCTCGCCAAGGAGCGCTTCAGCATCTGATCCGCGCCGGAGGCGACCCGGAGGCTCTGCCGGGCGCCTCCGGGTCGCGGAGCCGGAATACGGGACATAGCCTCCCAAATGTGATGCCGCCTGCGAGTCGTACCCGGATGTCCGGATCCGGCAGAGCCCTGCTCACCGCACTGATCGCGGTGTGCTGGCTGCTGCTGCCCCCCATGCCGACCGCACACGCCGACGACCCCGTCACCCTGTCCCGCGACGGGCAGATCACCGACAAGGTGGGGGCGGTCGGCGACCGCGACCAGCCCGTGGAGGACGCGCTCGACTCGCTCTTCGACGAGCACCGCGTCCAGCTCTTCGTCGTGTACGTACGAGACTTCTCCGGCCGGTCCGCGCAGACCTGGGCCGATGAGACGGCCAACCGCAACGGCCTCGGCCAGGAGGACGTCCTGCTGGCCGTGGCCACGCACGACCGGCAGTACGCCTATTCGGTCGACGCGGGTTCGCGGCTCACGGATGCACAGCTGCAGGACGTGGCGAGCACCGCCATCGAACCCGCCCTCGCGGCGAACGACTGGGCGGGCGCCGCCATCGGAGCCGCCAACGGCTACTCCGCGGTGCTGGCAGGGCAGTCCGTGCCCACCCCCACGCTCACTCCCGGTGCCGCCGATCCCGGAACGGGCAGTTCCGACGGCAGCAGCGCCGGGAACCTGATCCTGCCGGCGGCGCTCGTCGGCGGGGCGGGTGCGGTCGCCGTGTACGCCTACACGCGGCGCAAGCGACGCGCTTCGGGCCGTACCACCCCTGCCGCGACCGGCTGGGGCTCAGGGGCGGCGGCCGAGGCCGAGCCGCCGACTCCGCTGCCGGAGCTCGACGCGCAGGCCAAGGAAGTGCTGGTGGACACCGATGACGCGGTGCGCACGAGCGAGGAAGAACTCGGCTTTGCCACCGCTCAGTTCGGGGAAGAGGCCGCCGTCCCGTTCACGGAGGCCGTCACCCATGCCAAGACGGAGCTGACGGCCGCGTTCCGGTTGCGTCAGCAGCTCGACGACGCGTTCCCGGAGGACGACGCGGCCCGCCGCCGGATGCTCGACGAGATCATCAGCCGCTGCGCGGATGCCAACGAACGCCTGGACACCGTGTCGGAGGACTTCGACCGGCTCCGGGCCCTCGAACGCACCGCTCCGCAGGCCCTGGCCACAGCGGAGGCGGCCTTCCGCGAGCTCACGGGACGGATCTCCACGGCGGAGGCGACCCTCACGGCCATGAGCAGCCGTTACGCGGAATCGGCCGCCGCACCCGTGGCGAGCGGCATCGAACAGGCCAAGGACCGGCTCCTCTTCGCGACGTCCAGCCTCAACGAGGCCCGCCAGGCCGTGGACGGCGGGGACAACTCCAAAGCCGCGGTGTACGTACGGGCGGCCGAGGGCGCGGTCGGACAGGCGGCCACACTCGTCGACGCCGTGGACCGGCGCGCCAAGGAACTCGCCGAGGCCGCGGGCAGGCTGCCGGCCTCGCTCACCGAGACCGAGACGGACCTTGCGGACGCCGGCGGGCTCCTCCAAGGAACGTCCGAGGGGGTGTCGACCGCCGATCTGCGCGGCCGGATCGCCCGCGCGCAGGCGGTGCTCGACGACGTACGGGCGGAAGTGGCGGCCGGTCCGTACGACCCCATCGACGCGCTGCGCAGGGTCGAGGAGGCGGACGCCGCGCTGGACGAGGCGCTGGCAGGGGCCCGTGAACAGGAGCAGGGAACTCTCCGGGCCCGGTCGCTCCTCGATCAGGCGATGCTCACCGCACGATCGACGATCGGCGCAGCGGCCGACTACATCACCACGCACCGGGGTGCCGTGGGCAGCCAGGCCCGCACCCGGCTCGCGGAGGCCCAGCGGCGGTGGGAACGGGCCGGGGAACTGGCGGGGGCGGACGATCCGCAGGGGGCACTGGCCGAGGCGCAGCAGGCGGACGCGCTGGCCGGTCAGGCGCAGAGCCTGGCGGAGCAGGACGTGCGGAGCTACGGGAACCAGGGCGGACCGGGCGGTGTACAAGGAGGTGGCGGCGGGATGAGCGGGGCGGTGCTGGGCGGGATCATCCTCGGCGGGCTCTTCGGCGGCGGAGGCGGCCGGGGTGGAGGCGGTGGCTTCGGAGGGGGATTCGGGGGTTCCGGTGGTGGGGGGTTCGGTGGCGGGCCCGGCAGCTTCGGCGGCGGGGGCACTCGGGGCCGGCGAGGCGGCGGCGGACGCTTCTGACCGGTCGTCCGCACCTTCGTCCACAGTTCGCAGTTCGCAGTTCGCAGTCATCCGTAGTTCGCAGTCCGTAGTCCGCGTTCGCAGTCGTCGTTCTTCGTCGTTCGTTCTTCGTCGTTCGTTCTTCACCCAAGGAGAGGTGCCATGACCAAGCAGACCATCCTCGGCCGCGTCACTCAGCTGGCGAAGGCCAACATCAACGCCCTGCTGGATCAGGCCGAGGACCCGCAGAAGATGCTGGACCAGCTGATCCGCGACTACACGAGCAATATCGCGGAGGCCGAACAGGCGGTGGCCGCCACCATCGGGAACCTCCGCCTGATGGAGCAGGACCACCGGGAGGATGTCGACGCTGCCAGGGAGTGGGGTCAGAAGGCCCTCTCCGCCAGCAAGAAGGCCGACGAACTGCGTGGCGCAGGCTCGGCCGCCGAGGCGGACAAGTTCGACAACCTCGCGAAGGTCGCGCTGGGCCGCCAGCTCCAGGCGGAGAAGGAGGCGAAAACCGCGGAGCCGACCATCGCCTCCCAGACAACCGTGGTCGACAAGCTCAAGACCGGCCTCGACCAGATGAAGACCAAGCTGACGGAGCTGAAGTCCAAGCGCGACGAGCTCGTGGCACGCGCCAAGTCCGCGCAGGCGCAGAACCAGATGATGGACGCGGTGAAGAACATCGACGTCCTCGACCCGACCAGCGAGCTCAGCCGCTTCGAGGACAAGGTGCGGCGGGAGGAGGCCAGGGCCGTGGGCAAGCAGGAGCTCGCCGCGTCGTCGCTGGACGCCCAGTTCGAGCAACTGGACAGCCTGGGCGACAGCGCCGAGGTCGAAGCCCGCCTCGCTGCCCTGAAGGTCTCCTGAAGGTTCCCTCAAGCGTTCCGAGGTGTCCTGAAGGTGTCCCGAGGGGGGTTCAGCACATGCTCAGTACATGCTCAGCAGTTGCTCGACCGAGAGCTCGGCGGCGGGCGCTCCGTCCGGCAGAGCCAGTTCGAACCAGACCGTCTTGCCGCGCGGTGTCCGCCTCGAACCCCACGCCGCGCTCAGCAGGCCGACCAGTTGCAGCCCGCGTCCGCCCTCGTCGGTGTCACGGGCCCGGCGTCGCCGGGGCTGGACGAGGCCCGCGTCCCATACCTCGCACACGAGCGTACGGTCGCGCAGCAGCCTGAGCCGGATCTCGCCCTCGCCGTACCGGAGCCCGTTGGTGACGAGTTCGCTGACGAGTAGTTCGGTGGTGTCCACCAGGTCGTCCAGGCCCCAGGCGAGCAGTTGCGTGCGGGCCAGTTCGCGGGCACGGCCGACGGAGCGCAGTTCGCGCGGCAGGGTCCAGTCGCCGATCGCGTCCGCCGGCAGACCCTGGATGCGGGCCATCAGCAGCGCTATGTCGTCCTCGCCGTGGCGTGTGTCCAGCGTCGTCAGCACATGGTCACAGACGTCCTCCAGCGGCCGGACGGGTGAGGTGAGCGCCTCGCGGAGGGCTTCCAGACCCTCGTCGAGCGGGTGGTCGCGGGATTCGACGAGGCCGTCCGTGTAGAGGGCGAGGAGGGCGCCCTCCTTGAGCTCCACCTCGACCTCCTCGAAGGGTTCGCCGCCGACGCCGAGCGGCATCCCAGGGGGGACGTCGAGCAGCATGGCCGGTTCGCCCGGTTCGACCACGGCAGGAGGGAGGTGACCGGCGTTGGCGAACGTGCACCGGCGGGTGACCGGGTCGTAGACGGCGTACACGCAGGTCGCGAGATAGACCTCGGAGAGATCCGCCTCGCGGGACTTGTGGGCGGCCCGCGAGGGCCACTGGGCGCCGCCGCCTCCGCCGAAGCCGTCGCTCCGGTCGCCGCCTCCGGGGGTGCCGAGGCCGCGGGCGACCTCGTCGAGTGCGGAGAGCACCTCCGCGGGTTCCAGGTCGAGGAGGGCCAGGGTTCTCACAGCGGTGCGCAGCTCTCCCATGGCGACAGCGGCCCGAAGCCCGCGGCCCATGACATCGCCGACGACGAGGGCGGTGCGGTGGCCGGGTAGTTCGATCACGTCGAACCAGTCGCCGCCGACCTCGGTGGCCGTATTGCCGGGCAGATAGCGGCAGGCGATGTCGAGGCCCGCGGCCTCGGGGTCGCCCGGGGGAAGCAGGCTGCGCTGGAGGATCAGGGCGCGCTCGTGCTCGCGGCGGTAGAGGCGGGCGTTGTCGATACAGACGGCGGCCCGGGCAGCCAGCTCGGTGGCCAGTGCCCGGTCCCGCTCGCCGAACGATTCGCTGCCCTTCGTCCTGGAGAACCGGACGAGACCGACAACCGTGTCGTGGGCGACCATCGGGACGGCGAGCGTGGAGTGGACGAAGCTGTTGTCGTCGCCGGGCACGTCCTCGATGTGCCCGGTGCGCAGGGCAACGGCACACGGCGAGTTGAACGGATAGCGGTGGACGGAGCCGAGGGCCGGCGGGCCTGTGCCCCCGTCCGGTGGGCAGCACTCCGGTGCGGTGGCCGACAGCGCGTCGGACACGGCGCTGGCCATGGCTACCCGGCGCAGTTCGGCCGAGCCGCCGGACTCGTGGTCGCCCGGACCCCAACTTCCCGGTGGAGCCTCCTCCCCCGTGAGCAGCCCCTGGTACAGGTCGACGGAAGCGAGGTCACAGAAGCCGGGCACGGCGACGTCGAGGAGTTCGCGTGCGGTGGTCTCCAGGTCCAGGGAGTTGCCGATGCGCGCGCCGGCCTCGTTGAGGAGGGCGAGGTTGCGGCGGGCGCTGGCCGCGTCACGGGCGGCCAGGTGCCTGCGGGTGACATCGGTGGCCAGTCCCGCGACACCGACGGGCCGCCCGGCCCCGCTGTGGACCCGGTAGAGGTTCATCGACCAGTGCCGGCTGTCACCGGCGCCGGGTGCGTTGCCCACCAGTTGGAGGTCGGTGACGGATTCCCCGGTCTCCAGCACGCGCTTCAGGGTGCGGGAGAGCCGGTCGGCCTCGGGGCCTGCGAGGTAGTCGTCGACCGTGCGCCCGCGATGGTCGTCGGCCTCCCCGCCGAAGACGGTGGCGAACCGCTGGTTGGCCCGCACGACCGTGAAGTCCGTACCGAACAGCACGAAGCCGAAAGGAGATTGGCCGAATATTGCCTGTGATGCCGCAAGGTCCGTTTCGATCAGGCGCAGCGCCCGGACATCGACGACGATGCAGAGCGCGGCCCGCTCGCCGGTCGCCGTCTCGCTCGGCATGACATAGATCTCGGCGACGCCGTGCGCGCCGTCCTCACCCGGCATCCGGAACGGGACGAAGCCCGTCCATTCCTTGCCGTCGAGGATTTCCGCGACCCTCCGACGGCCGTCGTCGCGGAGCTCGGCGGGCATGAACGCCTCGACCGGGTCCCTGCCCACCACCTCGTCGGAGGCCATGCCGAACAGACCGGCGGCGCGCCGGCTCCACTGCTCGATCAGCCCGTCGGGCCCGATCGAGAAGGAGGCGATCCTGACGTAGTCATAGATCGAGCCAGGTGGGCTGCTCTGCCACACGATGTCGCCCGCTGTCCCAGGTATCTCGCTCACGCGACCGTCCCCTCCAGCTCACACACCGGACCGGTCCTGCCCGCAGTATTCAGCACTACGGCCCCTACCGACACGGCGTTCACGATCACAGCAAGGTCTCAGTCCCTTTCAGCCAGGTTCTGCCCGACCTCTGGTGATCGCTGTGCGTCCCACCCCACTCCTAACCAGGGAGAGCCAGCTCGAACCACACCGTCTTGCCGTTCTTTCCCCGACGGGTCCCCCAGCGGCGCGCGGAACAAGCCACCAGCTGCAGTCCTCGCCCCCCTTCGTCGTCGGGTCCGGCACTGCGTTCGGTGGGCACATCCGGAAGCGGATCGGAGACTTCCACCAGCAGTCCGGGAGGAGCGGCCGCCCCGGGCCGACCGGAGCTGCCGGCCTCGGGAACACCATCGGGACGGGGCCTCACCAGCCGTACGCCGATGGGCCCGGAGGCGTAACGCAGGGAATTGGTCACCAGTTCGCTGACGAGCAGTTCGGTGACATCGGCGAGTGCGCCGTCGAGCCCCCACGAGCGCAAGGCGTCACGGACCGCGTGCCGGGCGCTGCGCACGGACCCCGGTACCGCCGGAAACGTCCACGCGGCACAGTCGCCCTCGGTGTCGATCACGCCGATCACTTCCCAAGACCAGAAATGGGGCGTTCCCCCAAAGAAAGGGGAATATTCACCACATACCCGTCATTCAGTACGAGCTACCGCCCGAGGCGGCGCATAGGGCGTACGGGTGTACGCCGGGCGCACCCTCGGAGGCGGTGAACGCTCAGCGGTGGGCGGCGGCGCGGAGGAGAAGCGCCGCTTCGGCCACGGCGGGCCGGTCCTGGTCCAGCCAGTCGACCGTGTCCACCTCGTCGGGCCCGAGCCACCGCAACTCGTCATGGTCCTGAAGGGCGCAGGGCTCACCGGACACCAGGCTCACCGTCCACACCTGGAGCACATATCCGGGCTTGAGCGGCCACTCGCCGGGAATGCGGTCCAGCGCCCGCGATTCCACACCCAGCTCCTCGCGGAGCTCCCGCACGAGCGCCTGTTCGCCGCTCTCCCCCGGCTCCACCTTGCCGCCGGGCAGCTCCCAGCGGCCCGCCAGCTCGGGCGGGGCGCTGCGGCGGGCGGCCAGCAGCCGTCCCTGGTCGAAGACGGCGCCGGCCACCACCACGGAAGCGTTCATACGCGGGAGCGTAGCCGCCGCGACCGGCCCTACGGGCGGGCGGTCTGCCCTATGCGCTCCACCCAGTACAACTGCTTGTGTCCGCGACTGTCGAGGCCGTCCGCGATCTTCTGGGCCTCGTCCTGCGTGGCATATCTGCCGACGCGGTAGCGGTTTCCGTTGTCGTCCTGCCGTATCACCAGCCAGGGGAGCACGGCGCCGCTGTCGCTCATCGTGTCCCTCCCGAGCATGTTGCCCCTCTCCCCACCGGAGTGCACGTCTCTAAGGATCCCCAGGAAACCGCAGTACGCATATGCCCGAGCCTACGCCTGACCTTTACTCAGCGGATGCGTCTTTACACAAAGAGATACGCATCCAGCCATGCGTGCAGGGGCGCACCCGCCCGGATGCGCCCCCTCGGGCTTCCCACCGGCCTTCCCACGCCCGTCAGTCCGCCGTACGCACCCCAGGCACCGCAGGCATCGCAGGCATCGCAGGCATCGGCAGCGGAACCGGTCCGGCCGACGGCTCCTTGCGGCAGACGTCTCCGCACTCCGCGTCCAGCGAGCAGCACAGCGAGCAGATCGGCCCCGCCTGGACCGGGCAGTCCGCGATGTCCGGCAGCTCGTACGCGGTCTCGCACACCGCGCACGTGTGGGTCGCGGTGATGTCGGCGACCTCGATGCCGGGCCCATTCACCGGGTTCGGGCGGGCCAGGTAGTACTTCCCCTTGGTGACCCAGGCGATCAACGGGCAGAGCACGAGAGACAGTCCGGCCGCGATGAAGGTCGAGAACGCTTCCGCGTACTCCCCGAACAGTCCGAAGAACGCCAGGATCGAGACGGTCGAGGCGATCACCATCGCCCCGAATCCGGCCGGGTTGACCGCGTACAGATAGGCCCGCTTGAACTCGATGTACGGCGGACTGAGCCCGATCCGCTTGTTGATGACCAGGTCGGCGGCGACGGCCACGATCCAGGCGATGCCCACGTTGGAGTAGAAGCCCAGCAGCTTGTTGAGGGCCGCGAACATGTTCATCTCCATCAGCGTGAGCGCGATGGCGAGGTTGAGGAAGATGTACCAGACCCGGCCCGGGTGCTTGTGGGTGATCCGGGAGAAGAAGTTCGACCAGGACAGCGAGCCGCTGTAGGCATTGGTCACATTGATCTTGATCTGCGAAACGATCACGAAGATCGCGGCGGCCGGGAGGGCGAAGGAGCCGAGCCACGGCTTCAGTGCCTCGATCTGCGGCGCGATCGGCTCCAGGGCGTGCGTCTTGCCGACCGCCTCCAGGGCGACGAAGGCGAGCAGCGCACCGCCGAGCTGCTTCGCGGCGCCGATGATGACCCAGCCGGGCCCGGCCGCGAGGACGGCCAGGTTCCACCGCCGCTTGTTGGCCTCCGTCTTGGCGGGCATGAAGCGCAGATAGTCGGCCTGTTCACCGATCTGGGCGATGAGTGACAGGGCGACGCCCGTACCGAGCCCGAAGGCGATCCAGGAGAAGCCCGATCCGGCACCCTCCGTACCGCCGAAGGAGGCGAAGTCGCCCCAGGCGTCGGGTGCTTCGAAGGCGAGGACCACGAACGGCAGCACCATGCCGATGATCCAGACCGGCTGCGTCCACGCCTGCACCTTGGCGAGTGCACCCATGCCGCGGAACACGATCGGGATGACGATCAGTGTGGTGACCAGATAGCCGATCTCCACCGGCAGCCCGACGGCCTGGTGCATGGCCTGCGCCATGATCGAGCCTTCGAGCGCGAAGAAGATGAAGGTGAAGGACGCGTAGATCAGCGAGGTCAGCGTCGAGCCGAAGTAGCCGAAGCCGGCGCCCCGCGTGACCAGGTCCATGTCCAGCCCGTACTTCGCGCAGGCCCGGGCGATCGGTATGCCCGTCACGAAGATGATCACCGCGGCGGCAAGGATCGAGGCGAGCCCACTGGTGAATCCGTAGGTGAAGACGATCGAGGCGCCGATCGCGAAGTCGGCGAGATAGGCGATTCCGCCGAGCGCCGTGCCCGCGACCATCGAGGGCGACCAGCGCCGGAAGGAGTGCGGGGCGTAGCGGAGCGAGTAGTCCTCACGGCTCTCGTCGGCGGCGAGCCTGGCATAACTCCGCCTGGGCGCGCCGGAGCCCTCCGGCGTGGTCGGATCCGGCGCTTCGGCCGTGGTGGTGACTGTGTCCGTCATCGGCGGCTTCCCGTTCGTCAGTCCGGTGTGCGGGTAACGAACGGGAAGGTAGGAGCCGGACATGACAATCTATTGATGCGGGTGATTGCCCATGGGTAACGGGAACCGAGGGGGCGTTAACTCGGCGTCACGGGCGGCGGACAAGCCGTCCAGATATCGGTCACGCGACAGGAACACACCTCTGCCGGGCGGCAGAGGTCACTTGACCGGCAGGTGATAGGCGATCCGGTAGCGGTCGGCGGGCACCACCACATCCGCCGTCTCGACGGCCCGGCCCGACGCGTAATACGTACGCTCGATCACCATCACCACATGACCCGGTACGCCGCCGAGCGCCAGGAGCTCCTCCGCAAGCCCCGGCCTCGCACCGACGTCCTCGGCCACGTTGTCCACGACGACATCGATGGCCGCCATCCGGTCGACCACCCCGCAGCCGCCGAGCGGACCCTCTTCGGGCAGCATCACAGGCGTGCGCCCCGTGACGGCCAGCGGCTCCCAGGAGGTGGAGAGCATCATCGGCTCGCCCGCTTCCCGGAAGACGTATCTCGTACGCATCACCCGGTCGCCCGGTTCGATACCGAGCCGTTCGGCGATCTCCGGGCCGGCTTCCTCCTGCTCACTTCGGGACTCCCAGGTGCCGCGCGCCCCCTCCGCCGTCTGTTCCTGGCGGAAGGGATTGGCGCCGGCGCCCGTCCGGTACCCGGAGCGGGCGATGCGGCGCGGGACGGGGCGCTCGCGCACGTAGGTGCCGGAGCCGGAGCGCCCTTCGACCAGCCCCTCGGCCATCAGTACCTTGCGCGCCTCCAGGGCGACGGTGTCCGAGACTCCGTATTCCTCGCGAATACGGGCCTGCGACGGCAGGCGGGTATGGGGCGGCAGAGCGCCGTTGACGATCTTCTCTCTGAGATCGCTCGCAACGCGCAGATAGGCGGGCTGCTCACCGAAAGTCACAGGCCACTCCCAACAGGTTGACAGACTGCGACAGCGTCGCAACCGTGGGTTGTGGACCGCAAGCACTGGCCAGAGATTCACTCGAAGTGATGATTCATCGGCGGGCGACGCATACCTCGAACATCAGCACCACGGGAGTCCCGACCGGACCCTTGACCTCATTTGGTCCAGACCAATAGCTTCCTGTGCAGCACGGCTCTCACCCCCTTCCAGCCCCGGCCACCACACAGGAACGAGCCTCATGCGTCGAAGAAGCCTGTCCAGACTGACCATTGCCGCCTGCACCTTCACGCTGCTGGCCGGTGTCGCCCCCGCCGCCACGGCCGGCCCCGAGCAGGGCAAGGGACACCACAAGCCCGCGTACCGCAGCGTCGGCTACTTCACCCAGTGGGGCGTCTACGGAAGAGACTTCCAGGTCAAGGACCTGGATACCAGCGGCACCGCGGCCAAGCTCACCCACATCAACTACGCCTTCGGCAACGTGAACGCCGACGGGAAGTGCTTCACCGGCAATGTGCCCGGCGAGGCCGACGCCTGGGCCGACTACGCCCGTCCGCTGGATGGAGCGGGCTCCGTGGACGGGGTCGCCGACACCGACACCCAGCCGCTCGCCGGTAACTTCAACCAGCTGCGGGAGCTCAAGGCCAAGCACCCCGGCCTCAAGGTGATGATCTCGCTCGGCGGCTGGAGCTGGTCCACCCACTTCTCGGACGCTGCCCGGACGGCCGCCTCCCGCAAGGCACTGGTCTCCTCCTGCCTCGACCTGTACATCAAGGGCAACCTGCCCCTGGACGGGGCGCGCGGCGGCGAGGGAGCCGCGGCGGGCCTCTTCGACGGTGTGGACCTCGACTGGGAGTGGCCCGGCTCGGCCGGTGACACGGACACGGTCTACCGCCCCGAGGACAAGCAGAACTTCACCGCGCTGGTGCACGAGTTCCGCACGCAGCTCGACGCGTACGGGAAGACGAAGCGTCAGCGCTACGAGCTCTCGGCCTTCGTCCCCACCGCCCCCGCCAAGATCGACGCGGGCTTCGACGTCCGCCGGATCATGCGGGACTTCGACTTCGTGAACCTCCAGGGTTACGACTTCCACGTCTCCGGCGAGAAGACCACCGCCCAGCAGTCCGCGCTGTACGCGAAGGGCGACTTCAGCGTCGACCAGACGGTCCGCGACTGGATCAGGCGCGGCGCCCCCGCCCGCAAGCTGGTGATGGGCATGCCGTTCTACGGACAGGGCTGGACCGGTGTGACGGGCGGCGGTGACGGTCTGGGACAGCCGGCCGCGGCTCCCGCGCCCGCCACCTGGGCCGCCGGCTACGAGGACTACAAGGCCCTCAAGAAGCTGGCCGACTCGGGGGCGTACAAGATCCACCGCGATGCGAGGAACGGTCACGCCTGGCTGTTCGACGGCACCACTCTGTGGACGTACGACGATCCGCAGGTCCTGCGTGCCAAGACCTCGTACATCCGTGACCGCGGTCTCGGCGGCGCGATGTTCTGGTCGCTGGACGGGGACACGGACGACGGCGAGCTGATGACGGCCGTCGACCGCGGGCTCAACCGGCGCTAGCGGAACGCGGTGTGGGGCGGCTGCCGGTGGCAGTCGCCCCACACCTGTTCAGATCAATGCCTCACGGGAACTTCGGGATCTGAGGACTGTCAGGACCTCAGAACTGCAGAGCCCAGGAGTTGAGCCGGCCGGTGTCGGCCGCCGCGTTGTCGCTGACGCGGAGCTTCCAGGTGCCGTTGGCGACCTCCGACGAGGCGTTCACCGAGTAGGTGGTGTTCACGTTGTCGGAGCTGCCGCCCACCCCGTACGCCTTCAGGGTGTAGACCGAACCGTCGGGCGCGACCAGGTCGATCTTCAGGTCGCCGATGTAGGTGTGCGTGATGTTGACCGGGACGCTCAGCGCGGCCGGCGCGTTACCGGCGACACCGGTGACGGTGACCGGCGCCTCGACCGTGGAGTTGTCCGCGATCGCGTAACCGGTCGTGTTCTCGAACCTCGGTCCGGGCGGCGTGACCGTGCCCGTGCCGACGTTCAGCAGGCGGTTCGGCGAGCCGGTGCCCGGGTTGGTCACCACACCGGTCGAGGAGGCGGCGACGAGTCCTGCGGAGACCTGCGCCGGGGTCTTGCCCGGGTTGTCCGCGAGATAGAGGGCCGCGGCACCGGCCACGTGCGGGCTCGCCATCGACGTACCGGAGATGGTGTTGGTGGCGCTGTCGCTGGTGTTCCACGACGAGGTGATCGAGGAGCCCGGGGCGAACAGGTCCAGGACCGTGCCGTAGTTGGAGAAGCTGGAGCGGGCGTCGGTGCTGGTGGTGGAGCCGACCGTGATGGCCTCGGTGACACGCGCCGGGGACTTGGTGGAGGCGTTGGTCGACTCGTTGCCCGCCGCGACGGCGTAGGTGATGCCGGACGCGATGGAGTTGCGCACCGCGGTGTCGAGCGCGGAGTCCGCCCCGCCGCCGAGGCTCATGTTGGCGACGGCCGGCTTGACGGCGTTGGCCGTCACCCAGTCGATGCCGGCGACGACCTGCGCGGTGGTGCCCGAACCGCTGTTGTCGAGCACGCGGACGCCGACGATCTTCGCCTTCTTGGCGACGCCGTACGCCGTACCGGCGACGGTGCCCGCCACATGGGTGCCGTGGCCGTGGCCGTCCTGCGCGGTGCTGTCGTTGTCGATGGCGTCGTAGCCGTACGAGGCCCGGCCGCCGAAGTCGCTGTGGGTGATCCGTACACCGGTGTCGATGACGTACGCGGTGACGCCCTCGCCCGCCTTGTCGGGGTAGGTGTAACTCTGGTTCAGCGGGAGGGTCTTCTGGTCGATCCGGTCCAGGCCCCAGGAGGGCGGCGAGGGCTGGGTGCCCGAGATCGTGAAGGTGCGGTTCTGGACGACGGACTCGACGGCCGGGTCCGCGGCGAACTTCTTCGCCTGCGCGGCCGAGAGCTCGACGGCGTAGCCGTTGAGTGCGGCGCGGTAGGTCTTCTTGATCTCGGCGCCGTACTCCTTGGCGAGCGCCTTGCCGGACGCGGAGCCGGCGTCGGCGGCCGATTCGTCGAGGGTGACGATGTAGCTGCCGCTGATGGCGCCCGGGGCGCCGGCGTTCTCGATCCGGCCTTCCGGCGCGGCCTCGGACGCGGTGGCCGGGAAGGCCGCCGCGGTGGTGAGCGCCATCGCGGCACCGGCTATAACGCTCGCCGCGGCCAGTCTTCGACGGGTGTAGGGGGTGTGACGCATGTGAGGGGTCCTCCTCATCGGCGGTGCCCTGGTGGGGGGTAAAGCCAGACATGGGCATGACAATCCAGCCATCACAGCGCCACGCCGTGCGCGCTGTTCGAGGGTCGGCATGCCTGCTGCCGACGAAAGATTGACCGATCCATAGGAATCACACAAGAGCGCCTTGGGAATCGCAATGCATCCGCCATTCACCTGCCATCCGCCTGACATGCCGGCCGGCGTGACCGCCTACCTCTGCCCGCAGGACGGGACCCGCGCCGACACGGCCGCTCTGACCTGGTGCTGCCCGGTCTGCCGGGGTCCCTGGGACCTCGACTTCGGGATCACCGAGGGGCTCTCGCTCAACTCCCTGGCGGGGCGCGTCAATTCACTGTGGCGTTACGAAGAGGTACTGCCGCTCGCCGCCCCGACGACCACACTCGGTGAGGGCCGCACCCCGCTCGTGCCCCTCACCGGCACGGTCTCGGCCAAGCTCGACTTCCTCATGCCGACGCTCTCGTTCAAGGACCGCGGCGCCGTGATGCTCGCGGAGCTCGCCCGGCGGCTGAATCCGGAGCGTGTGGTGGCCGACAGCAGCGGGAACGCGGGGACGGCCGTCGCCGCGTACTGCGCACGGGCAGGGCTGCCCTGCACCGTGTACGTCCCCGAGGGGACGTACACGAAGAAGACCGAGCAGATCCGGGCCCACGGCGCCCGGCTGGAAATCGTCCCCGGCGACCGCGAGGCCACCGCGCGGGCCGCGCGCGCCGCCGCGTCCGGGCCCGGCACGTTCTACGCCTCGCACGTCTTCGACCCGTACTTCCTGCACCGCACCAAGACCTACGTGTACGAGCTGTGGGAGGACCTCGGCGGGATCCTGCCGGACGCCATCGCCGTCCCCGTCGGCAACGGGACACTGCTCCTCGGCGCCGCCCTCGCCACCGCCGAACTGCACGCCCAGGGTCTGATCGAACGGCGCCCCCAAAACCGTTCCGCCACGCGTGCCGTGCACACGTGCGTGCTGCCGGACTCCCTACCTTCGTACGGTGAGACTCTCGCGCATCGCTCTCCTGACGTCCCTGGTCGCGGGCACTCTGATCGCGCCCCTGCCACCCCTCTCCCCCGCAGCCCTCGCAGCCGCCCACCCCGCGACGCCGCCCGCCGCGGCCTGCGCGCCGACGGACGGCAGCGACGCCTCCTGGGTACAGACCTCCACCCGGTTCGGCGAAGCCGACGGTTACGACCCCTATGTCGGCAACGGTTATCTGGGCCACCGCGTGCCCGCGACCGGCGCCGGATACGCGGCCACGGGTGAGAAGACCGGCTGGCCGCTGTTCACCCCGCGCTACGACGGCGCCTTCGTCTCCGGGCTGTACGCCCGCGACAAGAGCACCGCCGAGGGCCGCGACGTGATCGCCGCACTGCCGAGCTGGACGACCCTGGACGTACGCGTCGGCAAGGAGACCTACGGCTCCGGCACCCCCGCCGGCCGGATCTCGCACTACCGTCAGTCGGTCCTCCTGCGCTGCGGCGTGGTCGTCACCTCACTGCGCTGGACCACCGCCGACGGCCGCGCGACCGACCTGACGTACGAGGTGCTGGCCGACCGCTCCGACGTCCACACCGGTGCCGTACGCCTGCGGATGACCCCGCACTGGAACGGTGAGGCGACGGTGACAGGCCGTCTGGACGAGCGCGGCGCGCGCCGGGTCACTGTGGCCGACGACGGCACCTTCCGCACCCTGGGCAGCGGGACGGACGGGGCCGTCGTCCAGACGATGCGGCGCGGTTCGGGGGTCGTCGAGACGCTGCGGCCCCAGTCGCAGAGCACCCGGAACCCGCGGGCCACACCAGTACGCAGCGGGCGTACCTACACCTTCGAGAAGTACGTGGGTGTCGATACCGCCCTCACCTCCGCCGACCCGCTCGGCTCCGCCCGCGCCGCCGCACACCGAGCCGCCCGGCGCGGCTGGTCCGGTGTCCACGCGGCCAACGCCGCCGCCTGGCGTGAGGCGTGGTCCGCCGACATCGCCGTACCGGGCAGCCCCGAACTCCAGGGCTGGCTGCGGGCCGCGCGCTACGGGCTGCTCGCCAACACCCGTCCCGGCTCCTCGGACAGCATCGCTCCGGCCGGTCTGACCAGCGACAACTACGCGGGCATGGTGTTCTGGGACGCCGAGACATGGATGTTCCCTGGCCTGCTCGCCACCCACCCGGAACTGGCCCGCTCCGTCGTCGAGTACCGCTACCGGACCCGGGGCGCCGCCGCGGAGAACGCCCGCGAGCTCGGCCACCGAGGTCTGTTCTACCCATGGACCAGCGGCAGCAAGGGCAGGCTGCACTCCGAGTGCCAGAGCTGGGACCCGCCGCACTGTCTGACGCAGAACCACCTCCAGGGTGACATTGCACTCGCCGTCTGGCAGTTCTACCTGGCCACCGGGGACCGCGCCTGGCTCGCCGGGCGCGGCTGGCCGCTCCTGAAGGGCATCGCCGACTTCTGGCAGTCGCGCGCCACCGCGAACGGCGACGGCAGCTACTCGGTGAAGAACGTGGCGGGCCCCGACGAGTACAGCAACGGTGTCGACGACGGCGTCTTCACCAACGCCGTCGCCGCAACCGCACTACGCCACGCGACCCGCGCGGCCGAGCTGCTCGGCCATCCTGCACCCGCCGCCTGGACTCGGGTGGCGGACGGGCTCCGCATCCCGTACGACAAGAAGCGGAAGATCTTCCTCCAGTACGCGGGTTACAACGGCTCGACCATCAAGCAGGCCGACACCACCCTGTTGATCTACCCCCTGGAGTGGCCGATGGAGCCGGGCGCGGCTGCCGCCACGCTCGACCACTACGCCGCGCGCACCGACCCCGACGGCCCCGCGATGACGGACTCGGTGCACGCCGTCGACGCCGCCGTGATCGGGGAGCCGGGCTGTGCCACGTACACCTATCTCCAGCGCGCCGTGCGCCCGTTCGTACGCGGCCCGTACGCCCTGTTCTCGGAGGCGCGCGGCGAGAAGTCGGGTGCGCAGGACCCGCTCTCCGGCTTCCCGGCGGAGGACTTCCTCACCGGAAAGGGCGGCTTCCTCCAGGTCTTCACGCATGGTCTGACGGGACTGCGGCTGCGGGAGGACGGGGTGGCGGTCGATCCGATGCTGCCGCCGCAGCTGCGCGAGGGCGTCACGCTGACGGGGCTGCGCCACCGGGGCCGTACGTACGAGGTGGCGATCGGCGCCCGGCGGACCGTGGTCGGGCTGACGTCCGGCGCCCCGTTCACGGTCCACACCCCCGCAGGGCCGCGCCGTCTCGCCGGCACGCTGACCCTGCCCACCCGGCGCCCCGATCTGACGCCGACGCCGAACGCGGCGCGGTGCCGCCCGGCGACGGCCACATCCGAGACCCCCGGTCTGTACGCGGCGGCGGCGGTGGACGGCAGCCCGGCGACGGCCTGGTCCCCGGACGGGGCGAAGGGCGCGCTGTCGGTGGACCTGGGCCGGGTCTCCGCGGTCACCTCGTTCGTACCGCGGTGGAGCGGACTACGGCCCGAGTCGCACCGGCTGGAGACCTCGCTCGACGGCGGCCACTGGCAGCCGTACCGGCCGGGGTCGGCCGCCAGGTACGTGCGGGTCACGGTGGTCTCGGCGGACGCGGAGAAGCCGGCGGGCATCGATGAGCTGACGGTCGGGACGAATGGGTAGCGGAGGTCAATGGACGGCGGCGGCGGTGGCTTCCGCCCGTGACGCCTGGAAGCGCTGGAAGTGTTCGGTACGTTCCCCGGCGGCCAGCAAGGGGGCGAACAGGGCACGTTCCAGGTCGAGTCCGTACGCGAGCGGCCCCTCCATGCTCGCGTCGACGGCCTGTTTGGCGGCGGCCAGCGCACCGGCCGGACAGGCGGTGTAGCGGCGGGACCACTCGCGGGCCGTCGGAATGAGCTGTTCCTCGGGGACGACTGCGTCGACAAGACCGATGCGGGCCGCCTCGTCGGCGTGCACCATGCGGCCGGAGAAGATGATGTCCTTCGCGCGGGACAGTCCGATCAGCCTGGGCAGCCGCTGGGTGCCTCCGGCGCCGGGGATCAGGCCCAGCGGTGTCTCGGGGAGGGCGAAGCGGGCGGTGGGCGCGCAGATGCGTACGTCGGCGGCCAGGGCGAGTTCGCAGCCGCCGCCCAGGACGAAGCCCTCCACGGCGGCGATGACGGGGACGGGCAGCGCGGCAACCTGCCGGGTAAGCCTGCTGATCCGCTCGGCGTACTCGGCCACCTCGTCGGGTGCCAGCGTGCCCATCTCCTTGACGTCGCCGCCTGCCGAGAAGTGGCCGTGGGCGCCGGTGAACACCACGGCGCGCAGGCCGTCCCGGGCTTCCAGCTCGCGCAGCGCCAGCTCGGCACCGAGCTGCTGGGAGGTGTCGAACAGGTTGAGCGGCGGCCGGTCCATGCAGACCCAGGCCACCTCGTCCTCGTAGCCGACCCGCACCGTCACAGCAGTCCGCCGTTCACTTCGAGGACCTGCCCGTTGATGTACGAGGCGTCCGGGCCGACCAGGAACACGGCGGCGTTTACCGCCTCTTGGGGCGTTCCCGCGCGTCCGGCGAGCAGTCGTGGCCAGTACGCCTGCTTCAGCCGTTCGTCGGCGCAGACCGCTTCCCCCATGCCCACGGTGAGGATGCCGGGCGACAGACAGTTCACCCGGATACGCCGGCCGGCGAACTCCACCGCGCAGCAGCGGGTGAACGCCTCGATCGCCGCCTTCGACGCCACGTACGCGCTGGCTCCGGGGGCGATCCGGCCGGTCATCGCGGAGGAGAGGGTCAGGATGGTGCCCCCACCGCTGCGTTCCAGATGGGGCAACGCGGCCTGGACGGTGTGGAACACGCCGTCCACGTTCGTGCTCATCACCTCCCGCCAGTCCGCGGGACTGAGCTTGCGCACGGTGCCGTTGCGGGTGATTCCGGCGTTGGCGACGACGATGTCCACACCGCCGAAACGGTCCGCCGCCGCGGCCATCAGCTCCTCGACGGACGAGGGGTCGCGCACGTCTGCCGGTACGTAACCCGCGAACTCTCCGTACCGCTCGATGAGTTCACCGGCCTGTCCCTCGCGCCTGGCGCCGCACATCACCTGCGCGCCCGCTTCGAGGAAGCCCTCGGCGATGTGCCGCCCAAGGCCGGCGGTGCCGCCCGTCACGACCGCCCGCAGACCGGCGAGAACCCTTGCGCCGCGCGGATGTTCAGCCGTCCCGCGCCCGGGTACCGGCACGCCGGTCACCTGCGGAATCGAGTCAACGCTCGGGACGCCCATCGGCCAACCTGTCTGTCGTTCCACCTGGTCAGCGGTCATCGTGCCACCGGGTTCACGGCCACTCGCCGTCCTACACGCCCACCTTGGAGTGATTCCACGGGCACCCGTTTCGCACAGTCGTACGAGGTTGAGGCGACCGCACCGCCGGGCGGGTGGCTCCGCGCGTCCGCTCACCCGAATGAGGGACCTCGGCTTGGACGTCGTCCCTCCACGAGGCCGAAGATCAGCCCACCTTCCCCCAGAGCCCGTCGACGCTGTCGGCCACCGAACCACGGGATGCCCCACACCATGGACTTCTCCAGCTCCACCCCCGGCACCGCATCCGACGCCCCCGCGTCCCTCGCCCGCCCGGCGGGCACCGAGCCGTTCCCGTACGAGATCACGGGCGCCCACGCGGATCTGGGAACCGTCGTCGGCATGGACGACTGGGCCGAGCAGGCCCGCGTACCGGACCGCCACAGGCCCGGCAGCCACCTGAGCGGTGCGACCGTCAGGAAGCTGCTCGGCGTGCAGGGCAAGAGCTGGGACCCGGCACGGTTCGCGGGCATCGACTCGGTCGCCGCGGTCGCCCGCCAGGCCCTGGACCATGCCGGTCTCGCCCCCTCCGACATCACCACCGTCGTCGTCGTGACCTGCACGCCCTACCAGGTGATGCTCGACCAGGACGCCTTCGCGCTGATGCGGCAGCTGGGGATTCCCGACCGCGTTCCGCCGGTACAACTGGGCGCGGGCTGCGCGGGGATGGCGCGCGCGGCGGCGGTCGTCTCGGCGATGCGCGCCGAACGCGCCCTGGTGATCGCGTACAACATCCCGAGCCGCATGAGCACCGGCCCCGACGGCATGCTCCTTCCGCAGTACGCCGAGAACACCGCCCACCCGCACGGCAGAAACATGTGGGCGGCCCCGGCCCTCTTCTCCGACGGCGTCGCGGCCCTGGTCCTGAGCCGCAGCGAAGAGGCCGACGGCGTACTGCTCTACTCCCGCGACAGCCTGTCCTTCGACGGCGGCCCCGGCATCACCGACCCGCTGATCCACTTCCTCGGCGGCGGCAGCAGCCACCCGGCCGGCACTGCGGGAGCCGACGAGCTCTCCGCGTACGGGATGAACTCACCCGAGATCCGGAGCTATTACAGCGCCGGCATGACGCTCAACCACCAGGCGCTGGAGTCGGCGCGCCCCGGGTACCTCAAGGAGATCGCCCGCCTGTACACGCACCAGGCCCACCCGTTCCTCGTCGACGCGTTCCTGGCCGCGACGGACGTCCCCGGCGAGAAGGCCCCTGGAAACGCCCGCACCATCGGCAACACGGCTGCGCCCTCGACCCTCGCGCTCCTGCACGCCGACCAGCAGAACGGCGTACTGGCCGACGGAGACCTGGTGTGCCTCTCGGTGGTCGGCTCGGGCCCGGAACGAGGCGCGTTCCTCGCACCGCTCGCGATGCGCTGAGCCCCCCGGGCGGGGGACGGGGACCATGACTTTCGGCAGTGTCGGACCGCCCGCCTCTTCCGTAGCGTCACTTCCGTGAACGAGACCACGACAACGGCGGCGCCGCCGTATTTCTCACCGACCCACCACGCGGGGCCGTGCATCAGCCCTTCGGGCAGGGCGGCACTTCACCACTGCGCCGGTCGCGGGCGTACTCCGCACCAGTCTGTTCGTACCAGGTGTTCGGCATGTGGGAGCCCTTGTAGGCGCACGCGAGGGGAGGAAAGTACACCTTCCCGTAGCCCGACGAGTCGCGCAGTTCTCCGGTCAGTTCGAAGGGCTTGCCATGCGGACCACTGATCGTCATCTCGGCTGTACTGCCGCCGACTTGGTAGTACACGCGGAAGCGCCAGCGGCAGTATCCCTTTTCGGACGTCGCATGGACGAGGAACGCCTCGGTCTCATTCTGGTTCAACGTGATGTGTTTGGCCTTGAGCCCCGTGAAGAACGGTTTCGCCGGCTTGCCGCCCTTCCCCGACAGCTTGAGGCGAGGCCGTGGGGAGTCCACCGCCACCTCCAGCGGGATGACGTCCGCACCGCCCTGTGAGGGAACCTGAACGAGGCTGCCGCCGAGCGGTGCCTCGCACGAGCCTCCCTCCAGCTCGGGCACGATGTCGGTGATCCGGACCTGCTGGGCGGCGCGGCCCTGCAAGGCGATCATCCAGTTCGCGTCCCGGACATCGACGACTCGCCTGCCCTGTCTCCAAGAAGTGTCGTAGGACAGCGACTTGCGGAACCGGCCGTCCACGTCGTCACGAACCACGTAGAGCCCCGTCTCCTTGACGTCCTTGATCTCGACCACGTCGATGGCGTTCTGCGGCGAGAGCCGGTCCGGCACCCGGTCCAGCGGCAGGATCGTCTGCACCGAAGCCGCCAGCACGTCCTGGAAGGTCAGGGTCACCACGGTCAGCACAATGCCCACGAGCCAGGTTGCCGGGCTCCTCAGATACCGCAGCCGGTCCGGGGCCTCCTCGGTCCGCGCCGGGCGCGGCCCGCCGCCCCGGCGCACGCTTGCCCGGGTGAGCGCGCCCGTCCTGCGGGCAACACGTCGCTTACTGGGCATCGCTCAGCCGCTCCTCGCTCACATCCGCACCCGGTGCCACGTCGGCCCCGCGGCGTCTCATCAACAGAACCGCTCCCAGGAACGCGAGTCCTGTGGCCCATCCCCACGCGGTGGCGAACCGAACGGCATCACCCAGTGCCACCGCCAGATGCTGGGACGTCGCGGTCGCCGCCCAACGCGGAGCGAACCATTGCAGAAGCCAGCCGTCCACGACAGCGGCGGCCACGGCCGCCAGCAACGTCGCGTACCAGCCCTTCATGACCACACGCATGAGTGCCACCGGCCGCCGCAACAGCAGCACTTGCGGTGCGTGCCCGGCCATGGAACGGAGCACCACTGCCAACACCACGAGGAAGACGGCACAGATCGCGAGAGTCGCGAGCCAGCCGCTGATCCGCTCGGTACTGACCGGGCGCAGGCGCAGCGCCGGGTAGAGGATGCCGCTCCACTCGTCGACCAGGGCCGGTGGGCGGTACGAGGTCCACAGCTCCGGGTCGAAGGTGCCCGAGGCCGTCTGCTCCAACTGCCTCACCCGTATGTGCCGAAGGACCGGACCCCCCGCCACGGCCAGCACCACCATCGGGATCAGCCCGGCGCACACCAGATCCCGCCGCTCCCGCGCGGCGACGAGAAGAGGAACTTCCGCCTCGGTGTCTCCCGACGTCCCCAAGTACTGCTGCAGGGGCTGCCATTGCCGGTACCGCCACACCAGGAGCCAGACGGCCACCGTCAACCAGGAGGTGCACAGCGCGAACTGCGCGGCCGCAGCCGCCACCGCACCCAGCCGGGCTTCCATGAACCACTCGTCGTACGTGGGCAGAGCCGAGCGGGCCTGCGGATCCAGAGCGGGGCCGATCAGCATCGCCACGCCCGCCGCCAGCAGCGAAGCCGCGGTCAGGGCAACGACTGTTCTCAACTGCGGCTTGAGCCGCCCTGCGCCACGGAACACGCCGTAGGTCAGCACTCCACTGGACAGGACGAAGACGAGTTGCGGCAGCCATCCCTGGACGTGGTGCAGATCGCGCACCGCGAAACCGTCCAGCGACAGCCCCAGCACCCGGACGTCCTGGATGTCCGCGCCAGGCGCGAGCGCGCCTGTGACCCATTGCTTCATCGGGTCGAACAAGAGCAACACGATGGCCTGACTCCAGGCCCCGTATGCGGCCAGCGCCATGGAAAGGCGGCGATTCACCGTCGTACTCCCCCGAGTCGCCTGTGCACGGCAACGAACTCCGGCCTCAAGTCTGCCGCACCGGCCCTGCCGTACCAAGACGTTTACGGGCGAGCCGTGCCTAGGGTGAACCGGTGAACAGCGACCATCTCATGCGCATCCACAGCGCCGAGTTCAAGGCCATGTCCGAAAGGGTCCTGCGGGCCACCGAGCTGACCTCCCGCCTGAACGTCCTGCCTTTCGAGGACGAAGCGGGCAAGGCGGAACTGCTCCAGCAGATCCTCGGCAGGCCGCTGCCGGCGAGGGTCACGATCTATCCGCCCTTCTACACGGACCACGGCCTGCGCCTGGACCTCGCGGAGCGGGTGTTCATCAACCAGAACTGCACGTTCCTGGACTACGCAGGGATCCGCCTCGCCGAGGGCGTGTTGGTCGGGCCGAAGGTCACCTTCATCACCGTCGGCCATCCGGTCGATCCCGGGGAGCGACGCGAGTGGCTGAGCGGTGGGCCCATCGACGTGGCGGAGAACGTGTGGATCGGCGCCGGTGCCACGATCCTTCCCGGCGTCAGCATCGGCCGCGACGCCGTGGTCGCCGCCGGTGCGGTCGTGGCCGATGACGTTCCACCGGCCAGTCTGGTGACCGGTAGCAAGGCAGCCGTGCAGCGACGGTGGTGACGGTCTCGGCGGGCCCGTCGGTCCACCGCGTCGTCGCCCGGTTCGGAGGCGACCACGGCGAGGGGCGTCTCCCCCGAGTCCGCCCATCGCGATCGCACCGTAAAGCTTCGCAAGTACGCGGAGGCCGGAATCCCCCACCCGCCGGGATCTTCCGTGGCACCCTCCAGCGTCCCGTGCCCTTCGAGGTCAGCCTGGACCTCGACAAGCTCACGCCGCCCCGAAGCAGCTGAAAAGTCAGCACCAAGTCAGCACGGGAACGCGGAAGAGGTCGGACTCGTCGGAGTCCGACCTCTTCCGACCTGCACATTTGCCGCAACTGGCTAACATGCAGTAACGAAATGACTACACGTTGAAGCGGAACTCCACCACGTCGCCGTCCTGCATCACGTAGTCCTTGCCCTCCATACGGGCCTTGCCCTTGGCGCGGGCCTCGGCGACCGAGCCCGTTTCGACCAGGTCGTCGAAGGAGATGATCTCCGCCTTGATGAAGCCTTTCTGGAAGTCGGTGTGGATCACACCGGCCGCCTCGGGGGCCGTCGCGCCCTTCTTGATCGTCCAGGCGCGGGTCTCCTTCGGGCCTGCCGTGAGGTAGGTCTGGAGGCCCAGGGTCTCGAAGCCGACGCGGCCGAGGGTGGCGAGGCCGGGCTCTTCCTGGCCCATCGACTGGAGCAGCTCCAGGGCCTCGTCGTCGTCGAGCTCGATCAGCTCGGACTCGATCTTGGCGTTGAGGAAGATGGCCTCGGCCGGGGCGACCAGGGCGCGCTGCTCGTTCTTGAAGTCCTCGTCGACCAGCTCGTCCTCGTCGACGTTGAAGACGTACAGGAAGGGCTTCGTCGTCAGGAGGTGCAGCTCGTGGAGGAGCCTGCCCTTCTCGGTGCCCGCGGTGATGCCCGCGGCGAAAAGGGTCTGGCCGGCCTCCATGATCTTCTGGGCCTCCTCGACCGCGGCGAGGACCGCGACCTTCTCCTTCTGGAGGCGGGATTCCTTCTGGAGGCGCGGGATCTGCTTCTCGACGGACTGGAGGTCGGCGAGGATCAGCTCGGTGTTGATCGTCTCGATGTCGTCCTTCGGCGAGACCTTGCCGTCGACGTGGACGACGTTCTCGTCCTTGAAGGCACGGATGACCTGGCAGATCGCGTCGGACTCGCGGATGTTCGCGAGGAACTTGTTGCCCAGGCCCTCGCCCTCGCTCGCGCCGCGCACGATGCCCGCGATGTCGACGAAGTCGACCGTGGCGGGGAGCAGCTTCTGCGAGCCGAAGATCTCGGCCAGCTTGTTCAGGCGCGGGTCCGGGACGCCCACCACGCCGACGTTCGGCTCGATCGTGGCGAACGGGTAGTTGGCCGCCAGCACGTCGTTCTTGGTCAGGGCGTTGAACAGGGTCGACTTGCCGACATTCGGCAGACCGACGATTCCGATCGTGAGCGACACTTTGGCGACTTCCTGAGTAAGGAGATGAAGGAGAGAGGGGTTCAGTTTACGGGCGGGTCCGGGCCGGCAGCCACGGGTCGCGCACAGGGCCGAACAGGTCGTGTTTCGGCCGTGTGACATCGAACTCAACGCCAAGCTCGGCCAAAGCGCGTGTCCAACGCCTGATTCCTCCCGTCACGCGACCTACGTTGTGCTGGTGGAGCAGCACAGGACACGTCCCCCGCAGCGCAGGCAGCCTCATCAGCAGGCCCCGCTGTCCCCGCAGGCCACCATCGGCGAGACCGCGGCCGTCTACCGGGTGGTGGGTGCGCCCGGGGCCAGGCCCCGTACGGTGTCGCCCGTCGTGACGGCCCTGCGGAAGTTCCCCAATCCCCGGCTGACCGGCATCGGCGCGGGGCTCTTCGCCGCCCTCACCATGTTCGTGCTCGCCTGCCTCGACTGGCTGCTCCTCGACAGCTCGGAAACGGTGTACGGGCTGCTGTTCCTGCCGGTCAGCGCGCTGACCGCGCTCTGGGTGCGGCCCGCCGACCTGGTCACGGCGCCGATCAGCGTGCCGATCGCCTTCGCCGTCGGAGTGATCCCGATCTCCGGGGGCGCGGCCGGCTTCGGCGGGCAGACCATGGCGGTCGTCACGGCGCTCGCCGTCCACGCAGGCTGGCTGTACGGGGGCACGCTCGTCGCCGGTCTCATCGCGAGCGTGCGCAAGATCCGGCACATGCGGCAGCGGCACCTGCTCCGCGCCGCGCAGGCGCAGTCCGCGCGGAGCGTCCAGGGTGCGCGCGGGGCGCAGGATGCCCGCGGGGCGCAGGATGCCCGTGGGGTGCAAGGCGCGCGTCGGCCCCAGCAGCCGCAGCCGTAGGCGGCGTCCCCTCAGTTCCCGGGGGGCTCGGAGTTCTGGGCGGCTGCCATCGCCGCTCCCACGATGCCCGCGTTGTTCTGCAGCTCCGCCGGCACGATCTCCGCCCGTACGTGCTCGATCAGGGGCAGGAACTTCTCCGCCTTGCGGCTCACGCCGCCACCGATGATGAACACCTCGGGCGAGAACAGCATCTCCACATGGACCAGGTACTTCTGCACCCGGTGCGCCCAGTGCTGCCAGCTGAGGTCCTCGTCCTCCTTGGCCTTCGTCGACGCGTGCTTCTCCGCGTCGTGACCGTGCAGCTCCAGATGGCCCAGCTCGGTGTTGGGGACCAGGCGGCCGTCCGTGAAGACCGCGCTGCCGATGCCCGTACCGAAGGTCAGCACGATGACCGTGCCCTTGCGTCCGCGGCCCGCGCCGAAAGCCATCTCGGCCATTCCGGCCGCGTCGGCGTCGTTGAGGATGGTGACCGGCCGGCCGATCCGTTCGCCGAGGAGAGTGCGGGCGTCCGTGTCGATCCAGCCCTTGTCGACATTGGCCGCGGTACGGGTGATTCCACCGGTGACGACGCCCGGGAAAGTGATGCCGACGGGCCCCTGCCAGTCGAAGTGGCCGACGACCTCGGCCACGCAGTCGGCCACGCCCTTGGGCGTGGCCGGTTGCGGTGTCAGCACTTTGTGGCGCTCCTGCGCCAGGTCTCCGCGGTCCAGGTCCACGGGAGCACCCTTGATCCCGGATCCGCCGATGTCCACGCCGAAGATCTCCATGCGATCCACGGTACGGGCAGCCAGGGCCCCACGCCCGGCTTGGGCGCTACTTGCCGGAGAGTTCTGCCGCCTCGGCCCGCAGGTCGCGGCGGAGCTCCTTGGGGAGGGAGAAGGTGATCGACTCGTCGGCCGTCTTCACCGTTTCCACGTCGGCGTAGCCGCGCTCGGCCAGCCATTCCAGTACGCCGTCGACGAGGACGTCGGGGACCGAGGCACCGGAGGTGAGACCGACCGTGGTGACACCCTCCAGCCACGCCTCGTCGATCTCGTCAGCGAAGTCCACCAGGTGGGAGGCGGGGGCGCCCGCGTCGAGGGCGACCTCGACCATGCGGATCGAGTTCGAGGAGTTCTTGGAACCGACCACGATGACCAGCTCGGCGTCCTCGGCGAGCTTCTTCACCGCGATCTGGCGGTTCTGTGTGGCGTAGCAGATGTCGTCGCTGGGCGGGGAGAGGAGGTTCGGGAACTTCTCCTTGAGGGCGTCGACCGTCTCCATGGTCTCGTCGACGGAGAGCGTCGTCTGGGAGAGCCAGACGACCTTGGATTCATCGCGGACAGAGACGTTGGCCACGTCCTCGGGGCCGTCGACCAGCGTGATGTGGTCGGGCGCCTCACCGCTGGTACCGATGACTTCCTCGTGGCCCTCGTGGCCGATCAGGAGGATGTCGTAGTCGTCGTTGGCGAAGCGGACAGCTTCCTTGTGGACCTTCGTGACCAGCGGACACGTGGCGTCGATCGTGGCGAGCTTGCGCTCGGCGGCCTCGGCGTGGACGGTCGGCGCGACCCCGTGCGCGGAGAACATCACGATGGACCCCTCGGGGACCTCCGCGGTCACGTCGACGAAGATCGCGCCCTTCTTCTCCAGCGTCTGTACGACGTACTTGTTGTGCACGATCTCGTGGCGCACATAGATGGGGGCCCCGTACTGCTCAAGGGCCTTCTCGACGGCGATCACGGCACGGTCCACGCCCGCGCAGTAGCCACGGGGAGCGGCGAGCAGGACACGGCGTGCAGGCGTTGCAGTCATGCGTCCCATCGTAAGGCCGTACCGAACAGGCGCGGGTCCGGCCGGGTCTGGAGACTGTCGGAGACCGGGGCATCACCCGCATACGCGAGCGACGGAGGGTTCATGGCCGGAAGCACCAAGGACCGTGAGGCGGACCGGGGAACCCTGCGACGGACGCTCGGCTTCCGGGATCTGGTGGTGTACGGGCTCCTGTTCATCGCCCCCATGGCGCCGGTCGGGGTGTTCGGCACACTCGACGCGAGGTCCGAGGGCGCGGTCGCGCTCGTCTACGTCGTGGCCACGGTCGTCATGGCGTTCACCGCCTTCAGTTACGCGCAGATGGTGCGTGTCGCCCCCCTGGCCGGTTCGGTCTTCGCGTATGCGCGCAAGGGGCTCGGGGAAGGGCCGGGGTTCATCGCCGGGTGGATGGCGATGCTCGACTACCTGCTGATCCCCGCGGTCGCCTATCTCTTCTCCGGGATCGCGATGAACGCGCTGGTCCCCGAGGTGTCGCGGTGGGTGTGGACGACGATCGCCGTGGTGGTGACCACACTGCTGAACCTCTGGGGCGTCCGGGCGGCCGCCCGGGTCGGCTTCGCGGTGCTCGCCATGGAGATCGTGGTGCTGCTGGTGTTCGTGGTGTCCGCTGTCTGGGTGCTCGTACGGGACGGGGCGCAGCGCGGGTGGCTGACACCGTTCACCGGGGATTCCGGCTTCTCGATGGCGGCGGTGCTGGGGGCGGTGTCGGTCGCCGTGCTCTCGTATCTGGGCTTCGACGCCATCGCCTCGTTCGCCGAGGAGGTGACCGGCGGGTCGGCGAAGGTGGCCCGTGCGGTGCTGTTCTGCCTGGTCCTGGCGGGGGTGCTGTTCATCGCGCAGTCGTATCTGGCCGCGCTGCTGGAGCCGGTGAGTTCCGCGGAGCTGGCGGCCGATCCGGCGAAGCAGGGGTCCGCGTTCTACGACGCGGTGGATGCCTCGGTCGGGACGTGGCTGCATGACCTGGTGGCGGTCAGCAAGGCGATCGGCGCGGCGTTCGCCGCGCTGGCCGGGCAGGCGGCGGCGGGGCGGCTGGTGTTCGCGATGGCGCGGGACCGGCGGCTGCCGGGCTTCCTGGCCAGGGTCGACGCGCACTCCGGGGTTCCGCGGACCGCGATTCTGGGCGCGGCGCTCGTGACGCTGGTGGCCGCGGTGTGGGCGGCCCGGCGCGACGACGGCCTGGACCATCTGGTGTCGGTCGTGAACATCGGGGCGCTGTCGGCGTTCGTACTGCTGCACGCGTCGGTGTTCGGCTGGTTCGCCGTACGCCGGATGGAGGGGCCGCCGAGCTGGTGGCGCCATGTGCTGGTGCCTGTGGTGGGCGCGGGCGTGCTGATCGCGGTGATCGTGGAAGCCACGACGAGCGCGCAGGTGGTGGGGCTCTGCTGGTTCGGGGTCGGCCTTGTGGTGCTCGCGGTGCAGTGGGGGCGCCGGGCGGGGCCGGACGGGCCGGGGTCGGGCGTGGGGCCGGGGCCGGGGTCCGGGTCGGAGAAGGCGGAGGGGGCGCGCTGACCGGGTCTCTTGTCGGTGCGGGCCGATACGCTCGGCCGCATGGCTCTCAATACGTCCGCGGAAGCCCCGCTGCCCGTCGGTGAGGTGTCACGGCTCATCGGCGGGTGGATCGACCGGCTCGGTGCGGTCTGGGTCGAGGGGCAGATCACACAGTTGTCCCGGCGGCCGGGTGCCGGAGTGGTCTTTCTTACGCTGCGTGATCCGTCGCACGACATCTCGGTGGGCGTCACCTGCTACCGGCAGGTCTTCGACCGGATCGCCGATGTGGTCACCGAGGGCGCGCGCGTCGTCGTCCTCGCCAAGCCCGAGTGGTACGCGCCCCGGGGCCAGCTCTCCCTGCGGGCGACGGAGATACGGCCGGTGGGGATCGGCGAGCTGCTCGTACGTCTTGAGCAGCTGAAGAAGGCGCTCGCGGCGGAAGGGCTGTTCGCGCTGGACCGGAAGAAGCCGCTGCCGTTCCTGCCGCAGCTGATCGGGCTGGTCTGCGGGCGGGCATCGGCGGCCGAGCGCGACGTACTGGAGAACGCGCGGCGGCGCTGGCCCGCGGTGCGCTTCGAGGTCCGCAACACGGCGGTGCAGGGCGTGCACGCGGTGAATCAGGTGGTGCAGGCGGTGCAGGAGCTCGACGCGCTGCCGGAGGTCGACGTGATCGTCGTCGCCCGGGGCGGCGGCAGCGTGGAGGATCTGCTGCCCTTCTCCGACGAGCAGCTGATCCGGGCGGTGGCCGCGTGCCGTACGCCGGTGGTCTCCGCCATCGGGCACGAGCCGGACTCCCCGCTGCTCGACCTGGTCGCGGACCTGCGGGCCTCCACGCCGACGGACGCGGCGAAGAAGGTCGTACCGGATGTCGGCGAGGAGCTGGACCGGGTCCAGCAGCTGCGCGACCGGGCGCTGCGCACGGTGCAGGGGCTGCTGGAGCGGGAGGAGCGGGGGCTGGCGCACGCGCTGGGCCGTCCCTCGATGGAGCATCCCCAGAGGCTGGTGGACGAGCGGGAGGCGGAGGTCGACGCGCTCGTGGGGCGTAGCCGACGGGTGCTCGGGCATCTGCTGGACCGCGCCGAGTCCGAGATCTCGCACACCTTGGCCCGGGTGGTGTCCCTTTCCCCGGCCGCCACGCTGGAGCGTGGTTACGCGGTGCTCCAGCGGCCGGACGGCCATGTGGTGCGTTCGCCGGCCGAGGCCGGGGCGCCCGGCGAGGAACTGCGCGCGCGGGTGTCGGAGGGCGAGTTCACCGTGCGGGTCAGTGAGTAAGAGGCCGGTGCGGTTCAGCCGGTGCGGTCAGCGGTTCAGGTGTCGTAGCTCAAACATAGGGTGGATCACATGACGGACGACGGGACGACGACAGCTGCCGCGACGGGCACGCTCGGATACGAGCAGGCGCGGGACGAGCTGATCGAGGTCGTACGCCGCCTGGAGGCGGGCGGCACGACGCTGGAGGAATCGCTGGCCCTGTGGGAGCGCGGCGAGGAGCTGGCCAGGGTCTGCCGGCGCTGGCTGGAGGGCGCGCGGGCGCGTCTGGACGCTGCTCTGGCCCGGCCGGAAGAAGGAGCCGGGGACGGCGAAGCGGAGGGTGTGGGCGGGGGCGGCTGACGTTCCCGTAAAACGGTGACCGCGAAAGGTGGAATGGATCACTCCGGGCTCGGTTTAGTTGAAAGTTAACCTACCTCCGCGTTACGGTCGTGGCATCGCTTGATTCCCCCGTACGTCCGGAAGGCTCCGCACGATGACCCTCGCCCTTGACCCCGCCGCCCAGGACCTCCTCTTCCGTGAGGCCCGCACCGCCAACACGTTCACCGACGAGCCGGTGACCGAGGAGCAGGTCCAGGCGATCTACGACCTGGTCAAGTACGGCCCGACCGCCTTCAACCAGTCGCCGCTCCGCGTCGTCCTGGTCCGCTCCGCCGAGGGTCGCGAGCGGCTCGTCAAGCACATGTCCGAGGGCAACCAGCCGAAGACCACCGCCGCCCCGCTGGCCGCGATCCTCGTCGCCGACAACGAGTTCCACGAGGAGCTGCCGGCGCTCCTGCCGCACTTCCCGCAGGCCAAGGACATGTTCTTCTCCGAGCGCCCGGTCCGCGAGCAGTCCGCCGCGCTGAACGGCGCGCTCCAGGCCGCCTACTTCATCATCGGCGTCCGCGCCGCCGGTCTCGCCGCAGGCCCGATGACCGGCTACGACGCCGCGGGCATCGAGAAGGAGTTCCTGGACGGGGACCACAAGGTCCTCATGGTCGTCAACATCGGCAAGCCGGGCGAGGACTCGTGGTTCCAGCGCTCGCCGCGCCTCTCGTACGACGAGGTCGTCACCACCGTCTGACCGAACACGGAGAAGGCCCCCGGAGCACATGCTGCTCCGGGGGCCTTCTCCGTTCACGAAAGGTGACGTCAGGTCACGTCAGGACGTCTTGAGCGCCGCTGCCATCTGTGCCAGCCGCTCCATGGGCGCCGAACCCGTCACCACCGTGGTCGCGCCGTCGGCGTGCAGCACGAGGGCGTCGTACTTCGGGCCCTTCCAGTGCTGCCATGCCTCGCCCGCCACGTCGTGCGTACGGCCCGTGTTCTCCGCGCTCTGGCTGACCTCGGAGACGTACTTCTCCGCCGGGGCCGTGGACTGTTCCACCGCGACGTACTTGCCGTCCGGGTCGAGGAACCCCAGGTGCCAGCTGTTGGCCTCCTGGCGCTCGTACGAGACCGAGGTCGGCTTCCACCCCTTCGGCAGCCCGTCGGGCGCCGCCACCGGATACGGCGCCGCGCGCCGCGCCGTCAGGAGCTCCACCCGGTAGTCGACGGCCTTCACCGGGACGGCCGTGTCGTCGTGCGGAATGAAGATGTAGATGACCCCGGCGACGGCCGTGATCACGATCATCGACAGGAACATGTCCCGCACGGTCTGCTTGCCTCGCTTGCTTGCCACGGGCTCAATGGTGGCATGGGGCTCCGCACGCCCGACCACGGGGCGCCCGCTCATACGTGACCCGCCCTGCTCATTTTATCGACCTACCGATAGAGTCACAGGCACCCTCTCTTTTCCGGTCGTCGTCGTACAGAAAGGTGCGCTCCGATGTCCGAGCACCATCACCTGCCGTCTCAGCTCGAGGTCTCCCCGGAGGCCCCCGACCGCAACCTGGCCCTGGAGCTGGTCCGGGTCACCGAGGCCGCGGCCATGGCCGCCGGCCGCTGGGTCGGTCGCGGCGACAAGATCGGTGCCGACGGCGCCGCCGTGAACGCCATGCGGACCCTCGTCTCCACCGTCTCGATGAACGGCGTCGTCGTCATCGGTGAGGGCGAGAAGGACGAAGCCCCCATGCTCTACAACGGCGAGCGGGTGGGCGACGGCACCGGCGCCGAGGTCGACATCGCCGTCGACCCCATCGACGGCACCACGCTCAACGCCAAGGGCATGCCGAACGCCATCGCCGTGCTCGCCGCGGCCGACCGCGGCACCATGTTCGACCCGTCCGCGGTGTTCTACATGGACAAGCTCGTCACCGGTCCCGAGGCCGCCGACTTCGTCGACATCAACGCCCCCGTCTCGGTCAACATCCGCCGGGTCGCCAAGGCGAAGAACTCCTCCCCGGAGGACGTCACCGTCGTCATCCTCGACCGTCCCCGCCACGACGGCATCGTCAAGGAGATCCGGGAGACCGGCGCGCGGATCAAGTTCATCTCCGACGGCGACGTCGCCGGCTCGATCATGGCCGCCAGCGAAGGGACCGGCGTCGACCTGCTCATGGGTATCGGCGGCACCCCCGAGGGCATCATCTCGGCCTGCGCCATCAAGTGCCTCGGCGGCGTCATCCAGGGCAAGCTCTGGCCGAAGGACGAGGCGGAGCGTCAGCGCGCACTGGACGCCGGGCACGACCTGGACCGGGTGCTGTCGACGAACGACCTGGTCAGCGGGGACAACGTGTTCTTCGTCGCGACCGGTATCACCGATGGCGAGCTCATGCGCGGTGTGCGGTACCGCGGGGAGACCGCGACCACCGAGTCGATCGTCATGCGGTCGAAGTCGGGCACGATCCGGAAGATCGACTCGACGCACCGCCTCTCGAAGCTGCGCGCGTACAGCGCCATCGACTTCGACCGCGCGAAGTAACCCGGGTACGCGAGGAACCTCGTCGGCGAAGGCCGTCGAGGTTCCCGTACGCGAGATCGCGCGAGCGAAGAACAGGCTGGGTCAGGGGCTGTCGGTCGGGGCGCCCCTGACCCGTAGGTATGGGCCGAACCCATGGGTTCGGCCCATCACTCATGGGTTCAGCTCACCCGTAGGTCAGCCGGCCGCGGCGATGTGCTCAGTCGTGGCCGCGGTCTTGAGCTCGATTTCACGCCTGCGCCGCCGGGCGAGCACCACGCGGCGCTCGGCGGCGGTGAGGCCGCCCCACACCCCGTACGGCTCGGGCTGGACCAGGGCGTGTTCCTGGCATTCCACCATCACGGGACAGCGGGCGCAGACCCGCTTCGCGGCCTCCTCCCGGGACAGCCTGGCAGCAGTCGGCTCCTTCGAGGGGGCGAAGAACAGCCCGGCTTCGTCCCGGCGGCACACCGCCTCCGCGTGCCAGGGCCCGGCCTCGTCCTCCCGCGCGGGAGTGCGCTGGGAAGGCACGGCGACGACCTGCAGAGTCTGATGCGGCGGTTGCAGCACGGGTCTACTCCTGACGACGGCTTCGCGAGCGAGAGACGATGCAGCACTCCCTACCCGCTGTGCGCGCGCCTATGCACTGAGTGGCACTGGCTTGCGGTGCACGCAATTGCGACCGATCGCCGTGAATGGCCGAAATCGAAGCGTCACGGCCATACGTACCGGTGGCGGCTCAGCGGCCGAGGTGTTTGCGCAACTGGTTGTGGAGGTTGGCAATGAGCTTGCCGCGCTTGGGTTTTGCCTCGACGTGCCCGAACACCGAATAGCCGTTCACCACGACGACCGGCGCTTCCGGGTCCGCGGATTCCAGTGTGTCCACTTCGAAATAGCCGAAAATTCCTGTCCCGCTGCCGCGGAGCGAGATGTTCTCGGGGACCTTGATCTCGATGCTGCCGAAGATGGACGTGGCGTTGATGACGGTCAGCCTCTGGCCGAAAAGAGCCTCGGTCAGATCGATCTCCACGCTGCCGAAGAGCGCGAAGGCGTTGGTCCTGCCGCCGACCCGCCAGCGCCCGCGCCGGGTGGAGCCGCTGAAGACGGCCACCAGGTTGTCTGCGGGGCCGGGCGGGGCCTCGGGGCCGTACGCGTGCGAAGCCGACGCGGTGTGCTGGGCGCCCGCCCCGGTCGGCAGGTCTCGCACCAGGGGTTCGAGCTCGCCGACCGTCTTGGCCCGGTAGACCAGGTCGATGCGCTCGCCATGCTCCTCCGCGGTCAGCCGGCCGTCCGCCACGGCGTCCCGCAGGATGTCGGCGATCCGGTCGCGGTCGGCGTCGGAGGCGCGGATACCGGCCGGGGCGGGGGCGGGGGCGGGGTCCGACCGGGCGGGGTCCGCCGGAGGGACGGGTGGCTGCGGCTGCTGGGGCTGCTTTTCGAGGTCCACCGGACCAGCGTACCCAAACGCGATAGATCGCGACTAGGGGTTGCTGGTGGGCGTGGCGGGGGCGAGGGGTGCGGGCCGGGGGGTGCGGGTGCGGGTGGCCGCTGCGCGGGGCTGTTCCCCTACCCGCCCCTTCCCGGCTGCATCAATGTGCCGCTCCGCCGCGTGGGGGGCTCCGCCCCGGACCCCGCTCCTCAAACGCCGGAGGGGCTGAAGGGGGGACGGAGGGGCTGGAAGGTGGGCGCAGGGCTGAGGGTGAGGCGCCGTGCGGGAGGTGGCGCGGGGTGAGCCTTACCTCACAAGCTCGGGGGCCCCGCGCCGTTCTACCCTGGTGTGCGCTGCCCAAGGGAGGTCAGCCGCTGTCTGCCGAGTGAGGAATGGCCGTAATGCCAGAGTTTGCGTACTCCGATCTGCTCCCCCTGGGAGAGGACACCACGCCCTATCGTCTGGTTACCTCCGAGGGTGTTTCCACCTTCGAGGCCGACGGCCGTACGTTCCTCAAGGTCGCGCCGGAGGCCCTGCGCACGCTCGCTGCCGAGGCCATGCACGACATCTCGCACTATCTGCGGCCCGCCCACCTGGCGCAGCTGCGGCGGATCATTGACGACCCCGAGGCTTCATCGAACGACAAGTTCGTCGCGCTCGACCTGCTGAAGAACGCGAACATCGCCGCCGCGGGCGTCCTGCCGATGTGTCAGGACACCGGCACGGCGATCGTCATGGGCAAGCGCGGGCAGAACGTGCTCACCGAGGGCGGTGACGAGGAGGCCCTGTCGCACGGCATCTTCGACGCGTACACCAAGCTCAATCTGCGCTACTCGCAGATGGCTCCGCTGAACATGTGGGACGAGAAGAACACCGGCTCGAACCTCCCGGCCCAGATCGAGCTGTACGCGACCGACGGCGGCGCGTACAAGTTCCTGTTCATGGCGAAGGGCGGCGGCTCGGCCAACAAGTCGTTCCTGTTCCAGGAGACGAAGGCCGTACTCAACGAGTCCTCCATGATGAAGTTCCTGGAGGAGAAGATCCGCTCCCTGGGTACGGCCGCCTGCCCGCCGTACCACCTGGCGATCGTCGTCGGCGGTACGTCGGCCGAGTTCGCGCTCAAGACCGCGAAGTACGCCTCCGCGCACTACCTGGACGAGCTGCCCGCCGAGGGCTCCCCCACCGGTCACGGCTTCCGTGACAAGGAGCTGGAGGAGAAGGTCTTCGAGCTGACGCAGAAGATCGGGATCGGTGCGCAGTTCGGCGGCAAGTACTTCTGCCACGACGTGCGGGTCGTGCGCCTGCCCCGCCACGGTGCCTCGCTGCCCGTCGCGATCGCCGTGTCCTGCTCGGCCGACCGCCAGGCCACCGCGAAGATCACCGCCGAGGGCGTGTTCCTGGAGCAGCTGGAGAAGGACCCGGCGCGCTTCCTGCCGGACACGACGGACGAGCAACTGGACGAGGCCGGTGACGTCGTGAAGATCGACCTCAACCGGCCGATGGACGACATCCTCGCCGAACTGACCAAGTACCCGGTGAAGACCCGGCTCTCGCTGACCGGCCCGCTGGTCGTGGCCCGCGACATCGCGCACGCCAAGATCAAGGAGCGGCTCGACGCGGGCGAGGAGATGCCGCAGTACCTGAAGGACCACCCGGTCTACTACGCGGGTCCGGCGAAGACGCCCGAGGGTTACGCCTCCGGTTCCTTCGGCCCGACGACGGCCGGACGGATGGACTCGTACGTCGAGCAGTTCCAGGCAGCGGGCGGCTCGAAGGTGATGCTGGCCAAGGGAAACCGGTCGAAGCAGGTCACGGACGCGTGCGGGGCGCACGGCGGCTTCTACCTGGGGTCGATCGGCGGGCCCGCTGCGCGGCTCGCCCAGGACTGCATCAAGAAGGTCGAGGTCGTCGAGTACGAGGAGCTCGGCATGGAGGCGGTCTGGCGGATCGAGGTCGAGGACTTCCCCGCGTTCGTCGTGGTCGACGACAAGGGCAACGACTTCTTCACCGAGCCCGCCCCGGCGCCCACGTTCACGAGCATTCCGGTGCGGGGGCCGGGTCTCGGCTGATCCCGGCAGCGCTAGGGCCTGTCCGGCGGATCAGGGCCGGATAGGGCGCGGCGTCTGGTGCGGTGCATCGCAAGGCGCCGGAGCGTCCTAGATGGGGTCTCCCCTGCTCGAACGAAGTTGAGAGCTTGGGGAAGGAGCTATTCGGGCGTTTCGGCAACGCCGCGAGGTGCCGTGCCAGGCGGCGTGACCCCGGCCATGATCCGCCGGACAGGCCCTACGGCCCTCGGGGGCGTTCCGGCTTCGGCCGGGGCGCCCCTGAGGGCGCTCCGGCCCGCGTGCTCAGGTCTCGTGTTCGTCTTCGTCCAGGAGGCCCGAGGTCGCGACCAGGTAGCCGAGCTGGGCGCGGCTGTTGCTGCCCAGCTGGTCGGAGACCTTGCGCATGTGTTCCGCGACGCTGCGGCGGCTCATGCCCAGGCGGCGGGCGATCGACGCGTCGGTCTCGCCGTTGACGACCGCCTGGAGGATCGTGCGCTGGAGGTCGGACGTGATCACGGGGGTGCGCAGCGGGGTGCGCTCCGGGCGGACCGGGACCGCGCGGGCCCAGGTGTCGTCGAAGCTGCGGACCAGGAAGCGGACCAGCGAGGGGTGCTGGATGCGCAGGGCGTTGTGCGGTTCGTCGGAGAAGGGGATGAACGCCAGGTCCCGGTCGAACACGATGACCCGGTCCACCACCTCGGCGAGCGTCCTGATCTCGGCCCCGGCGGCGGTGACCTGTTCGATGTAGGAGAGCGTCGTACGGTCCGAGCGGACCGTGTGCTGGTAGATCGTCCGCTGCCGGATGCCGCGCCGCAGATTGCCCAGGTCCCGGATCAGCGACTCCTTCAGAATGTGCGCCGGCCTGCCGCCACCCGGGTGAGCCGTGCGGACCTCCTCCCGGCAGCCGGCCACTCCGGCGTCGAGCGCCTTGCTGATCACGGCCTCGCCGGTGAGCCGGGTGAGGGCGGGCTGCTGGAGCCGGTGCACATCCGCGTACAGCGCCTCGAAGACGGAGAGCGTGGCACGGGCCGAGCGCAGCGTGCGGCGCTGCTCGACGATCGCCTCCTCTATCGGGGCGAGTGCGGCGAACGATGCCGTCTCCGGCGGTACGGGGATCATGAATCCCGGTGAGTCACGGTCCGCCACCATGAGGTGCAGGGCCCTCAGACAGTCCGCCACCTCGTCCTGCGGAAGGCTCCCCTCCACGAGCGCGCGCCGGTATATGGCGAGTGCGGCGTCGCAGGGACGCTCGCTCGGCGAGCGAACCGAAGTCGATTCGCGGCAATCACATGCCAGTGGGGTGGAATGATCGTCCTTCACAAGTATGCAGATTACATTCGTGCGATCGGGGTGACAGCGGTGAGCGCGGCCCCTGACCGACTATGAGCGGGTGGACAACGCGGCACGTTCGGAACGGCGTTATCGAATCCTCGTCGTCGGTTACGCGGTCTCTTCGTACGGCACCTTCCTGAATATGGTCGCGCTCAATCTGTTCGTCTATGCGACGACGGGCAGAGCGCTCGCCATGGGGCTGTTCATGGCGGTGCGGCTGGCGTCCGGATTCGTCGCCGGGCTGACGGCCGGCGGACTGCTCGCGCGTTTCGCGGCGAAGAGCGTCATGCTCTGGGCCAATGTGGCGCAGGCGGCCGTGATGCTGCTGCTGATCCTGGCTCCGGACGGGCTGCGGACGGCGGCGCTGACTGCCGTCTCGGTGGTGATCGGGGCGTGCGGGACGCTCTTCATGGTGGCGCTGCGCAGTTCCATTCCCGAGATGGTCGGCGCGGACCGCAGGGCCTGGGCGAACTCTCTCTCCATCACGGGGCGTTCGCTGGCGATGGTGGCCGGTTTCGCATCGGCCGGTGTGGTGGTGTCCCTGGTGGGGTACACAGCGGCCTTCGTGGTCGACATGGCGACCTTTGTGGCCTGCGCGGTGACGGTGGCTCTGCTGCCGATCGCGGGGGGCGGCAGAGGCGGGGACGCATCGCCGGATTCGGAGGGGGATTCCGGCGAGCGTACTGAGAAGGAGCCGGCCGACGGGCCGGCCGAGGGCGCGGCGGCGCGGGAGGCGACGGGACGACGGCGTATGCCGGTCGCGTTCCTCGCGCTGGCCGCCGCGCCCGGTCTGGGTCTCATGGTGGCGCTGCGCGGGGTGGACGCCTTCGGCTCGGCCTCCCACAACGCGGCGCTGCCGGTCTACTCCAGCGAGCTGGACGCGGCAAACCCCGCCGTGTTCATGAGTGCCTTCTGGTGTCTGTGGGCGCTCGGCAACGTCGCCGCGCAGCAGGTGATCCAGCGGTATGTGAAACGCACCGGGCGGGCGGTGGGGGCACTGGGCTTCGGCTACGGGACGGTCGTGATGTGCTCGGCCTTCATCCTCGCGTTCGCCGGCTTCCCACTGGCCGCGACGGCCGCGATCGCGCTGGTGGCGGGTGCTACCGACGGGCTCACCGAGGTCTCGTACACCTCTCATCTCCAGACTCTTCCGGCCGGTCTGCGCGGGCACGCCTTCGGGCTCTCCGCGACCGTCGAGAATCTCGGCTTCGGTGTCGGCATGATCCTCGTCGCCGCCGCTCTCGACGGATACAGCCCCCTGACGGTGGTCGCGTGGTCCCACGGTGCGGCCGTCGTGGCCGCACTGCTGTTCCTGCTTCGGGTGGCCCGACCGGGGGTAGCGGGGCTGCGAGCGCCCGGGGGTCCCCCGGTGCCGCGGCGGGGCACGGCGGGCGAAGGAGACGTGGGTGGCGGAGTCGCTGGTAGCGGAGTCGCGGGTGGCGGAGACTCGGGTCGCGGAGAACGAGAGGCGCGTCGCGGTGATCGGGACGGCGCTGAAACTCCCCGGAGCCAGTGACACCGAGGAGTACTGGCACGACATCCGGGCCGGTGTGTCGCACGTACGCCGCTTCACCGCGGCCGAATTCGCCGCCGCCGGGGTGCCGGAGGCGGAGTACACCAGTCCTGGCTTCACCGGGGCCGGCGCGCTGCTCCGGGGCTCCGTCGACGGGTTCGGTATCGACGGGTTCGACGCCGGGTTCTTCTCGATGAGCGGCCGGGAGGCGACGCTCACCGATCCGCAGCAGCGGCTCTTCCTGGAGTGCTGCTTCCACGCGCTGGAGGACGGCGGTTACGCGGAACCGGACCCGGCCGTCCGGATCGGGGTCTACGGGAGCACCGGATACCGCCTGTACTCGCTGCACAGCTATCTCGCGGGGAACCTCGCCGAGGAGATCCGGTCGGGTGACTGGATGACCCACAAACAGATCCAGGTCGGCACCTACCCGGACTTCGCCGCCAACCGGGCCGCGTTCCGGCTGGGTCTCACCGGGCCCGCCGTCAATGTGGCCACGGCGTGTTCGAGTTCGCTGGTCTCCGTACACCTGGCCTGCCAGGCGCTGCGTGCGGGAGACGCCGATCTGATGCTCGCGGCCTCCGCCGCCCTCCACTTACCGCAGATCACCGGGCACCACCGGGTGAAGGGCTCCACGCTCTCCCCCACCGGCACGGTGAGAGCCTTCGACGCGGACGCGGACGGCACCGTCGGCGGAAACGGCGTGGTGGCCGTCCTGCTGAAGCGGCTGGACCGGGCGCTCGCCGACGGTGACACCGTGCACGCGGTGATCCTGGGGTCCGCCGTCACCAACGACGGCGCGGACAAGCAGGGGTTCGCCGCGCCGGGCGTCGCCGGGCAGCGCGACGCGGTGCTGGGCGCGCTGGAGGCCGCTGGGGTGGCGGCCGGCTCCGTGGGCTATCTGGAGGCGCACGGCACGGGCACCCTCAAGGGCGACCCCATCGAGTTCGCCGCCCTCACGGCGGCATTCCGCCGTCACACCGACCGGACGGGCTTCTGCGCCCTGGGCTCCACGAAGCCCGCCATCGGTCATCTGGACAGCGCGGCCGGGCTTGCCGGTCTGGTCAAGGCGATCGAGGTGCTGCGCCACGGAGTGGTGCCCCCGCTGGTGAACTTCGCCCGGCCCAACCCCGCCCTCGCGGTCGGGGAGAGCCCGTTCCTGCTGCCGGACCGTGAGCTGGCGTGGCCGCTGCCCGGGGTGCGCAGGGCCGGGGTCCATTCCATCGGGATGGGCGGTACGAACGCGCACGTGATCCTGGAGCAGGCGCCCCCGCCGCCTGTACACCCGGCCGCCGCCGAGACCCCGACGCTGCTCCCGCTGTCCGGTGCGAGCCATGAGGGGCTCGTGGCGTACGCCCGCGCCTTCCGCGAGCGGCTGGTGCGGGGGCCGGCGCCGGCCCCCGCCGATCTGGTCGTCACGGCCGCGCTGGGCAGGCGGCTCCTGCCGCACCGGCTGGTCGTGACCGCGCAGGACCCGGTGGCGGGGCTGGACGCCTTCCTGTCGGGGGCGGCGGCCGACGGGGCGTACGAGGCCGGAGTGGTGGAGCGGGCGGCCGAGCCGGTGTTCCTCTTCAGCGGGCAGGGCGGTGGCGGTCCCGGCATGGCCGCCGGGCTCGCCGCCCGCTTCCCGGTGGTCGCCGCGACACTCGCCAACTGCGCCCGGGTGTGCGAGGAGGAGACGGGCCGCGGCGACTTCCTGGCGCGTGTCGTCGACGGCGACGGGCCCGGCCGGTGGGACACCGATCTCGCGCAGCCCGCCCTGTTCGCCCTCCAGATCGCTCAGGCCCGGCTGTGGGAGCAGCTCGGCGTCACCCCCTCACGGGTGGCGGGGCACAGCGTCGGGGAGTACGCGGCACTGTGCGTGGCCGGGGCTCTGGACGTCGAGGACGGGATGCGGCTGCTGTGCCGGCGCGGGCAGCTGATGCAGCGGGGGTCGCCCGTCGGCGCGATGCTCGCGGTCTTCGTATCGCGGTTGCGGGTACGGGAGTTGCTGGCCGCTGTCGACGGTCTGGAGCTCGCCGTGGTCAACGGGTCCGCCCATCACGTCGTGGCCGGTCCCCCGGCGGCGGTCGCGGAAGCACGCGCGCTGCTCACGGCGCGCGGCGAGGTGTTCGAGCGGGTGGCCGTGGACCGGGCCTTCCACACGGCGCTCCTCGACCCGGTGCTCGACGAGCTCCGGGTGGCCGCCGAGAAGACGGAACTGCGGCCGGTGCGTACGGAGTTCGTGAGCGGTCTCGACGGCTCCGTACACCCGCCGGGATGGCTGCCGGACGCCGGCTATCTGGTCCGGCAGACACGCCGCACCGCCGACTTCGCCGCCGTACTGGACACCCTCGGCGAGGCGACGGCCCCCGTCGTGGCGGAGCTCGGGCCGTCCGCGACCCTGAGCGGCATGGTGCGCCGCGCGCTCCCGGACGCCGTCCCCATACCGGCCCGGCAGTGGGAACGAGCCGTGGCCCGGCTGCACTGCGCGGGCGTCGCGGTCGACTGGCGTGCGCTGCTCGAAGGGTGCGGCGGCCGTCGGGTGCCGCTGCCGACGTACCCGTTCCGGCATCAGTCGTACTGGGCCGGCCCGCCGCCGGTTCCGGTTTCCCCGCACACCCACGGACGCACGACGGAGGACGGCATGACGGAACAGGGCGTACGCGAACGGGTGCTGGAGCGCGTACTGGAGCTGACGGCCCGCCATCTCGGCCACGCTCCCGCGGAGGTCGACGCCGACCGGTCGTTCGTCGGACTGGGCGCGGACTCGCTCCAGCTCATCGGCATGGTGCGGCAGTTGGAGGCGGAGTTCGGCACGGAGATATCCATGCGGGAGATCCTGGAGGAGGCCGGCACACCGAGGCTGACCGCACAGCTGATCGCGGGGCGGCAGGCGCCGGTGGAGATATCCGAGGGCGATGAGCCCGTGTACGCGACGCGCGCCGAGGTCGAGGAACTGGCCCGCCAGATAGAGAAGTTGGCCGAGACACAAGCCGCGATGCTGACGCAGCTCTCCGACGCGGTCGCTCTGCTCACCCGCGCCACCGGGGTGACGGACCGATGAGCGGGACGGACGGCTCCGCCGCGGCAGTGGCCAGGGCCGCCGCGCTCTCGCAACGCCTGACCGAACAGCTGGCTGCGGCCGGGCGGCCCACCGCATCCGGGACACGCACGGCCCCGCCGCTCCCCGTACCGGAGCAACCCACCGCACCGCCGACACGCGCCACCCATACACCCGCCACACCGCCCGCACCCGCCACCCAGACACCCACCGCACCGCCGACACCAGCCACCCGGACACCCACCGCCCCACCCGAGCCCGCCACGCACGGCCCCCGCCTCCTCGTGGCGCCCGCCACCCACGGCCCCCGCCTCCTCGTGGACCCCTCTGGTGGCATGGCCGGGACGACCGCCGATGCCGCCCAGCGCGCCCACACCGCCTCCCTCGTCCGGCGGTTCACCGCGCGCACCGGCACCTCGAAGGCTCTCGCTCAGCAGCACCGGGCGGTGCTCGCCGACAGCCGGGCCGTCGTCGGGTTCCGCGCCGCCACCAAGGAAATGCTGTATCCGATCGCCGCCCGTTCGGCGCACGGGTCCCGCCTCGTCGATGTCGACGGCAACGACTACACCGACATCACCATGGGCTTCGGCGCCCTGCTCTTCGGCCACGAGCCCGAGTTCGTGACCGATGCTGTGCGGCGCCACCTCTCCCAAGGGCTCCGCTTCGGCCCCCGCTCCCCCGACACCGGCGAGGTGGCGGCGCTCATCGCCGAGCTGACCGGGATGGAACGGGTGGCCTTCGCCGGTTCCGGTACGGAGGCGAACTCGGCGGCCGTCCGGCTGGCCCGCGCCGCGACCGGGCGCGACAAGGTCGTCATGTTCCGGGGCTCGTACCACGGGCACATCGACTCCGTACTCGGCCGCCCCGGCGGTCCGGACCACCACGCCGTCCCCGTCTCGCGCGGCATCCCCGCCTCCGCCGTCGCCGAGCTGATCGTGCTGGAGTACGGCAGCCAGGAGGCGCTGGACACCATCTCCACGCTCGGCGACAGCATCGCCGCCGTCCTCGTCGAGCCCGTGCAGTGCCGCAATCCGGGACTCCGGCCGGTGGACTTCCTGCGCTCGCTGCGTGAACTCACCACGCGCCGCGGCATCGTGCTGCTCTTCGACGAGATGCTCACCGGTCTGCGCCCGCACCCGCGCGGCGCCCAGCACCACTTCGGTGTCGTGCCCGACCTCGCCACGTACGGCAAGGCCCTCGGCAGCGGCTTCCCGGTCGGCGCGGTGGCGGGCCGGGCGGATCTCCTCGACGGTGTCGACGGCGGGTTCTGGAGGTACGGGGACGACAGCGGTCCCCCGCACGAGACCACCTTCATCGGCGGCACGTACATGCAGCACCCGCTGTCGATGGCGGCGGCGAGGGCGGTGCTCACCCATCTCAAGGAACAGGGACCGGGGCTCCAGGACCGGTTGAACGCCCGCACGGACGCGCTCGCCGCCGACCTCAACGACTTCTTCAGGGACGAGGAATTCCCCCTGGAAATGGCCCACTTCGGGTCGATGTTCCGCTTCAACCACCGCGCCGACATGGAGCTGCTCTACCACCACCTGCTGCTGCGCGGTCTGTACGTCTGGGAGTGGCGCAGCTTCTACCTCTCCACCGCCCACACGGACGAGGACGTGGAGACGATCGCGGGCGCGGTGAAGGGGTCACTGCGCGAGCTGCGTGACGGCGGCTTCTTCCCGGCCGCGAAGGCCCCGAAGACCCCGCAGCGTCCGGAGGCCAGAAAGAACGGTCCCCGCCCCGCCCCCGAATTCGGTGTCTACTTCTTCGGCGACCATCCCGAGAGCGCCGACACCCCGGCGGCGTACGACACGGTCTTCGAGACCGCCCGCTTCGCCGACGAGCACGGTTTCAGTTCCGTGTGGCTGCCGGAGCGGCACTTCCACTCCTTCGGCGGCCTCTTCCCCAACCCGGCCGTCCTCGCCTCCGCGATCGCCCGTGAGACCGGCCGCATCCGGATCAACGCCGGTTCCGTCGTCCTGCCGCTGCACGACCCGGTGCGGGTCGCGGAGGAGTGGTCGGTCGTCGACAACCTCTCCGGCGGGCGGGTCGGCATCGGGTGCGCCACCGGGTGGCACGCCCAGGACTTCGCTCTGCATCCGGACCGGTTCGCGGACCGCAGGGAGATCGCGTTCGCGCATCTGGACGACGTGCGCGCGCTGTGGCGCGGCGAGGCCGTGCGGCGGCGCACGGGGGACGGTTCCGAGACCGGCGTACGCATCCATCCCCGGCCGGTGCAGACCGAGCCGCCGATGTTCCTCGCCACGTCGGGGCAGCGCGGTTCGTACGAGGAGGCGGCCCGGCGGGGTCTCGGTGTCGTCACCAACCTGATGAGCCAGACCGTGGACGAGCTGGCCGCGAACATCGCGCACTACCGCCGCACCCGTGCGGAGTGCGGACTCGACCCGGACGCGGGCCAGGTGACCGTCCTGGTGCACACCTACCTCGCCGCGGATCACGCCACCGCGCGGGCCGAGGCGCTGGAGCCGATGAACCGCTATCTGCGCGCCTCCCTGCTGATGCGGTCGGCCGCGAGCGCGCTCGGCCACAGTCCGCAGGACGTGGCGGCGGCGAGCGATGAGGACCTGGACTATCTGTTCCGGCGGGCGTACGAGCGGTACTGCGACCAGCGGGCTCTGATCGGCTCGCCGGAGACCTGTGCGCCGTTCGTCGACGCCCTGCACCGGGCGGGCGTCGACGAGATCGCCGCGCTGGTCGATTTCGGGGTGAGCGGGGAGCAGCTGCGGGCGGGGCTCGGTCAGCTGGATGTCCTGCGGCGCCGCACCCAGGAGCGGGTACGGGAGACGGTCGCGCCCGCCACCGCCGGGCAGCGCAGGCTCTGGCTCGCCTCCGCGCTGCTCGGCAACCCGGCCGCGTACAACGAGACGCAGGCCGTACGCCTGCACGGCCCGCTCGACGAGGACGCGGCCCGCACCGCCGTGGCCGGTCTTGTCGCCCGCCACGCGGGGCTGCGGACGGTGTTCCGGGCCGGGCAGCGGGACGAGACGGTCCTCCAGGTCGTACGGGACGGGCCGGGCCCTGAGCTACTGGTGACCGATGCGCGCGGGCAGCGGGCCGACGAGGCGATCGGAGCGGTGCTCTCGGAGGAGAGCACGCGTGCCTACGACCTGGCCGAGGGGCCGCTCTTCACCCCGCGCCTGGTCCGGCTGGCCGCCGACGACCATGTGCTGGTGCTCGGGATGCACCACATCGCCACGGACTCCCATTCGGCGACGCTGGTCACGGCGGACCTGGAGGAGCTGTACCGGGCGGCCGTGGAGGGACGGGCGCCCGTCTTCGCGCGGCCCGCGGGCACGACGCTCGGTGCGGCCGAACCGCCCCGCAGCGAGGCCGCCCTGGCGTGGTGGCGCGAGCGGCTGGGCGAGAAGCCGCCCGTCCTGGAGCTGCCCACGGACCGGCCACGCGGGCGGCGGGTCGCGGGGCGCGGCGGCGCCGAGGCCGTACGCGTCGGCCGGGAGCGGACCGTGCGGCTCCAGGAGTGGAGCGGCGAACAGGGCGTCACGCTGTTCGCGACGCTGTGCACGGCCTGGCAGCTGGTCCTGCGGCGCCGTTCGGGGCAGCAGGAGTTCGTGCTCGGCTCGACGTTCGGGCGGCGCACACCCGCGACCCTGGACACGGTCGGCTTCCACGTCGCGCTGCTTCCGCTGCGGGTGTCGCTGCCCGACGGGATGCCGGTCGCGGAAGCGGTACGGGCCACGGGGCGGGCCCTGTTCGAGGCCGAGGAGCACGGTGACGTCGATGTGGACGCGCTGCTCGCCGGCGCTCATCCGGACCCGGGCAACCCACGCCCGCTGGTCACCGTGTCGGTCGACCTCGACACCGCGACGCTGTCCCGGATCGACCTGCCCGGCCTGCGCGGCGAGGAGGTCGACGCGGGGACGGAGTCGGCGCCGCTGGAGCTGGCGCTGATGGCCACTCGTACGGCATCGGGGCTGCGCCTGCGGCTGCGGTACGACGCGGACCTGTTCGACGCGGGGACCGTACGGGGATATCTCACCGAGCTGGACGAGACGCTGGCGTCGATGGTGGCCGACGACGCCGACACCGGGGCGGCCCTGCGGAAGGTCTGGGAGTCGGTCCTCGACGTCCGCGGCTTCTCCGACACGGACAACTTCTTCGACCTCGGGGGCAATTCCATCGCCGCGATCCGGCTGGTGAACCGGGTGCGTGACGCGCTGGGTGTCGACTACCCGATGGCCGACTTCTTCTCGGACGCCACGCTGCGGGCGATGACACAGCAACTCACAGCGTCATCGGAGTCGCTCGTCGACCGCGCGCCCGTCAGCGACCAGCAGGCACGCATGATCGCCGGTCATCACTCCGTACCCCACTCCGAGGTGTGGAACGTCCCGACGCGGATCACCTTCACCGGGCGCCTCGACCCCGACGCACTGCGGTCCGCGCTCGCCGAGGTCATCGCCCGGCACGACTCACTGCGCACACGGTTCGTACGGGACGCCGATGACGGCTCCTGGTGGCAGGAGGTACTCCCGCCTGCACTGCTGGACCTGCCGGTCGAGGACCTGACCGGGCTGCCGCCCGCCGAACGGCACGAGCGAGCCGACACGTTGTGCCGGGAGACGGCGGGAAGCAGCTTCGATCTCGCCCGCCCCGCGCTGCCCAAGCTACGGCTGCTGCGCGTCGAGGATGACCGCTGGGCCCTGATGTTCGTCCTGCACCACATCACCGCGGACGGCTGGTCCCTGTCCCTGCTGCTCGCCGAACTCGCAGCGCTGTACACGGCAGCCGCGGCCGGTGTCCCGCACAAGCTGGAAGCGCCCGGCGCACAGCCCACCGATTACGCCCGCCGCCAGCGCGCCCGGCACGATCCGGAGACGGAGGCGCGACGGGCCGCGCACTGCGCGGCCTATCTCGACGGGGTGCCGCCGTCCGTCCCCGTACCCACCGACCGTCCGCGTCCCGAGCGGCTGAGCGGGCGCGGGGACACGATCCGGGGCCATGCATCCGGCGAACTGCGCGCGGCGGTCGAGGCGTTCGCGAGCTCCCTGCACACCACCCCGTTCGCGGTGGCGGCCACGGCGCTCGGCGTGTTCCTGACCCGGCTCTCGGGGGAGCCCGACATCCTGCTCAGCGTTCCGTACGCCAATCGCGAGGGCACCGCGTACGAGTCGCTGGTGGCCATGACGTCGACCGCGGTCATGGTTCGTATACGGCTGGATTCAGCCAATCCCGGGGAAAGCTGCGCGGAGCTTGCCGTGCGCACCGGCGCGGGTGCCATGGGCGCGATGGCGCACGTACTGCCCACCGCCAGGATCATGCAGGCGATGCGGGACGCGGGCGCGGAGCACGTACCGGACCGGGTCCCGCACGTACTGGCCTTCCAGAACTCCGTCGACACGGACATCGAGATCCCCGGTCTGGGGGTCGAGGTGGAGGATCTCGCACCGTTGCTTTCCCGCAGCGAGCTGTGCTTCGGACTTGCGCCGCGACGGGACCCTGCGATGGGTTATCGGACGTTCCTGGAGTTCTCCGCAGACCTCTGGGACCGGGACACCGCCGAACATCTCCTCACCGGATACACCGACCTGCTCGCAGCGTTCTGTGCGCGTCCTGACCGGCCGGTCAGGGAGCTGCTGCACGAGGAACGCCCCGAACCACCAGTGCCTTCACCCTCGCAGTCACTGCCGAACACCGGAAAGGCGGAAGCCGTATGACGCCGGCCCCCCACGCCAGCCACACCGACGACCTGCTCTCCTTCATCGCGGCCAGCCCCTCGCCGTACCACGCGGTGGCCAGTGCCACCCAGCGCCTGGAGAAGGCGGGCTTCCGCGAGCTGCACGGAACGGACGACTGGACCGGTGCCACCGGCGGGTGCTTCGTCGCCCGCGCCGGTGCGCTGATCGCCTGGTACGCCCACGAGGATGCCCCCGCCCACACCCCCTTCCGGATCGTCGGGACCCACACCGACTCCCCGAACCTGCGGATCAAGCCGACCCCCGACACCGGTTCGGCGGGCTGGCGGCAGATCGGGGTGGAGATCTACGGCGGGGTCCCCCTCAACACCTGGCTGGACCGCGATCTGGGCATCTCCGGCCGGCTGGCCCTGCGCGGCCCGGACGGCGCCCCTCGCACGAAGCTCGTCCAGATCGACGAACCTCTCCTGCGCGTACCGCAGTTGGCCATCCACCTGGACCGGTCGGTCAACGACGGTGTGGCTCTGGACCGTCAGCGCCACATCGCCCCGGTGTGGGCGCTCGGCGACCCGGAGGAGGGTGCGCTGCTGCGCCGCGTGGCGGAGGCGGCCGAGGAGGAGCCGGGTGATGTGCTGTCCTGGGACCTGATGCTGCACGACATCCAGCCGCCCGGATACCTGGGCGTGGACCGGGAGTTCGTGGTCGCGTCGCGGCTCGACAACCTGATCTCGGTGCATGCGGGCGTCACCGCGCTGGTCGCCGCGGCGACCGGCGTCGACCGGCCCGGTTACATACCGGTCCTGGCCGCGTTCGACCACGAGGAGGTGGGCAGCGTCTCGGAGACCGGGGCGCAGAGCCCCCTGCTCGAAAGGGTGCTCGGCCGGACGGTCACCGCCCGGGGCGGCTCGGGCGAGGACTGGTCGCGCGCCCTGTCGGGCTCGTTCTGCGTGTCCGCCGACATGGCGCACGCGGTGCACCCCAACTACGCGGAGCGCCACGACCCGGACCACCGTCCGCTGCCGAACGGCGGGCCGACGGTCAAGGTCAACGTCAACCAGCGGTACGCCACCGACAGCACGGGCGTCGCGGTGTTCACGGCGGCGTGCGAGCGGGCGGGTGCGCCGTGGCAGCCGTTCGTCTCCAACAACGCGATGCCGTGCGGCACGTCGATCGGTCCGCTGACCGCGGCCCGGCTCGGTGTCACCACCGTGGACGTGGGGGTGCCGGGGCTGTCGATGCATTCGGCGCGGGAGCTGTGCGGGGCGGCCGATCCGGGGTATCTGGCCGCCATACTCGGCGCGTTCATGACGTCCGGCTGACACCTCCCCCGTTTCGCCCGACCGGAAGAGAGACCGTGGAAGAGACCGTACTGATCTGCCTGCCCTTCGCCGGAGCGGGTCCGTCGTTCTTCACCCCGTGGCAGGCGCACGCCCCGGCCGGGCTGCATGTCCTGCCGGTGCATCTGCCCGGCCGGGAGAAGCGGTTCACCGAAGCCGCGTACACCTCGGCGGGCCCGGCGGTGACCGATGCGTACGAGCAGGTCACGGCCGCGCTCGGGGTCTCCGGGCGCCGGGTGGTGCTGTTCGGCCACAGCATGGGCGCGGTCCTCGCGTACGAGCTGGCGCAGCGCGTCGAGCAGGCTCCGAACACGGCGGGGCTGCGGCTGGACGGCCTCGTCGTCAGCGGTTCGCCGGGCCCGTGGACGCCCAGGACCGACCAGGCGGGCGAGCTGCCGGACGAGGAGTTCGTGGCGCGGGTGAAGACCTTCGCCGGGTACGCCCATCCGGCCTTGGAGGACCCGGAGATGCGGGAGCTGCTGCTGCCGTCGCTGCGGGCCGACGTGCGGCTGCACGAGACGTACGTACCGTCGTCGGACGGTCCGCTGTCGGTGCCGGTCACCTCGGTCAGGGGCAGCGCGGACACCCTGGTCGGCGCGGCCGACGCCGCGCAGTGGAACCGGGCGACGACGGGGCGGCTGACCGTGGCCGAGCTGCCCGGCGGTCACATGTATCTGGCGGAGCGCCCCGCCGAGCTGCTGGAGCTGGTGGCGTCCGGGCTCCGCGCCCCGCAGGGCCGGTGACCGGCGGCGGTGCCCGGCTGGCCGGGCGGACGGCGCTGATCACGGGGGCGGCGCGCGGGCTCGGCCGGGCCTGCGCTCTGACCTTCGCCCGGGAGGGCGCGGACCTGGTGCTGCTGGATGTGGCGGCGGACCTGCCGGGGGTCCCGTATCCCCTCGGTTCGGCCAGCCAGCTCGCGTACACGGCGGATCTGTGCCGGGCCGCGGGCTCCGCCGTCCTGACCCGGCAGGCCGATGTGCGCGACCTGGCGGCGCTCGAGGCGGTGGCGGACGAGGCCGAGGAACGCTTCGGCCGGATCGACGTCCTCGTCAACAACGCCGGGATCGCCGCCCCTTCGGGCCGGCCCGCGCACGAGATCGACGAGGCCGAGTGGCAGCTGATGATCGACGTGGACCTGGGGGGCGCCTGGCGGGCCATCCGGGCGGTCGGCGGGCGGATGGCCGCCCAGGGCTCCGGTTCCATCATCAACATCGCCTCGACAGCGGGCCTGGTCGGCTACCGGCACTTCGCGGGGTACGTGGCCGCCAAGCACGGTCTCGTCGGCCTGACCAAGGCCGTCGCGCTGGACTACGCGCCCCGCAAGGTGCGGGTCAACGCGGTGTGCCCCGGCTCGGTCCGGGACGACGAGGCGATGGAGGGCCGCATGCTCGCCGAGATCGCCCGCTCGCTGGAAGTACCGGTCGGGGAGCACGAGGAGACGTTCGTGCGCTCACAGCCGATGAACACCCTGGTGGAGCCCTGGGACGTGGCGGACGCGGCGCTCTGGCTGGCCTCGGACGAGTCCCGCCGGGTGACGGGAAGCGTGGTCACGGTCGACGGGGGCTTCACGGTCCGCTGAGGCCCCCTATTTCTCCCGCACGACAAGGAGTACGCACGTGTCGTCTGCCCGCCATGCGCTGACCGTCCGCCTGCCGGAGGACGCGACGGACGCCCCCGTAGCCGCGGCTCTCGCCACCGCGGCGGAGCTGTGGTGGCCCAAGGACCCGCACCCTCGGCTGTGGACGGACACCGTCCCCGCCGCGGCCGGTTCGGCGACAGCCGCACGCCGACGCGGCACGGAGACCCACCGGCCCATCGCCCCCGGCCACCGCCTGCGCGCCCTGTTCCTGCGGTACGAGGGCGGCGGCGCCCCCGACCTCGTCCTGGTCGCGGACGGCACGGAGCTGGACGCGCGCTCGCTGTGGCAGGTCGCCGAGGTGCTGCGGGGGGAGTTGAGCCCCCACGAGGTACGCCCCAGGGCCGACACCTCGGACCCGCACCCCGACCCCGCGATGCGCCCGCTCATGGCCGCACTCGCCGTCGTCGCCGGGCGTTACGAGGGCCTGTCGTACGTCCCCGTCGGCATCGACGGGCGGGCGGTCTTCGCCGCGGACCTCACCGAGGGCCGCACTATCGGAGACCTCCTCGCCACCCCGCTGACGCCCTTACCGGACGGCCCCGCACCGGCCGTCGGCATCGTGGACCCGGGTCCGGCCGCCGGGAAGGAGGCGGTCACCGTCCTCCCGTACACCGAGCAGCCCTACCCCCGCACCCTCCTGCACGGCACGGACGCCACCGCAGCCGGAGACTTCGACCGCCAGGTGCTCCGCGTACGGAACCAGATCCTCTCGCTCCCGCCCGAGACACCCCTCGCCGACCTGTATCCACTCAGCGTCGAGGAGGCGGAAGCCCAACTCGCCCTGGGCCGCGGCACCCCCACCGCACCCCGCACCCCCCGCCGCATCGACGAGGCATTCGCCGACCGGGCCGCCGCGCACCCCGACGCCCCCGCCGTCACCTGCGACGGCACCACACTCACGTACCGGGAGCTGAACGCCCGCGCCGACGCACTGGCCGACGGGCTGCGTGCCCTGAGCGTCCGCCCGGGGGACTTGGTGGGCATCTGCCTGCCCCGCTCCACGGACCTCGTGGCGACGATGCTCGCGGTCCTGAAGGCCGACGCGGTGTACGTACCGCTGGACCCGGACCATCCCGCCGACCGCCGCGCCCGCACGGCCCAGGACGCCGGGCTCCGTCTGACGGTCGACGACACCGCCCCGCTCACCGGCCACCCGGCGCGGCCCGCCGCTTCCACCGGCCCCGCCGCATCTCCCGCCTACGTCATCCACACCTCGGGCTCGACGGGCCGCCCGAAGGGTGTGGTGGTCCCGCACGCCAATGTGACCGCCCTCGTCGACGCCGTCCGCGAGGACTTCGGCCTCACCCCCGCCGACACCTGGACGCTCTTCCACTCGGCGGCGTTCGACTTCTCGGTCTGGGAGATCTGGGGCGCCCTGCTCACGGGCGGACGCCTGTTGGTCGTCGACCACTGGACGACGCGCTCCCCCGCCGACTTCCACGCGCTGGTGATCCGCGAGGGGGTCACGGTGCTCAGTCAGACCCCTTCGGCGTTCACCCAGTTCATGGCGGCCGACCGGGGCACCGGCGGCGAACTCCCCCTCCGCCTGGTCGTGCTGGGCGGCGAACCCCTGGACACCCGCCCCCTGCGCTCCTGGTTCGACCGCCACCCGGAGGACCGCTGCCGGCTGGTCAACATGTTCGGCATCACCGAGACGACCGTCCACGTCACCGCCCGGACGGTCACCCGCCACGACGCGATGCGCGGCCGCCGCTCCGTCGGCCGCCCGCTGCCCGGCTGGTACGTCCACGTCCTCGACGCGCAGGGCCGCCCCGTCCCCCCGGGCGCCCCGGGTGAGATCTACGTGGGCGGCGCGGGAGTCGCCCTGCACTACCTGAACCAGCCCGCCCTGACCGCCGAACGCTTCGTCCCCGACCCCTGGCACACCGATCCCTGCCACACCGGCCGGCTGTACCGCAGCGGCGACCTCGGCCGGCTGCTCGCCGACGGCACCCTCGAACACCTGGGCCGGATCGACGACCAGGTGAAGATACGGGGCTTCCGCATCGAGCCGGACGAGATCCGTCACGCGCTCCTGGAGGACCCCGCGGTGACGGCTGCGGCAGTCACGGTCACCGGTCACGACCAGGGGGACGCCGCCGCCGTACGCATCGACGCGTACGTGGTCCTGGCCCCCGACGCCGACGGCGGCACCGCTCCCGTACGCCACCGGGCGGCAAACCTGCTCCCGTCCCACATGCTGCCCGCCACGGTGACCGCCCTGCCCCGGCTCCCCCTCACCCCGAACGGCAAGCTCGACCCGGCCCGCCTGCCCGCCCCCGAGCCACCCGCCCCCGCACCCGCACCGCTCTCCGGACCCGCCGCCACCCTCACCGAGGTGTGGCAGGACGTCCTGGGCGTCCCCACCGTGGGCCTGGACGACAACTTCTGGGATCTGGGCGGCAATTCGCTGTACGCGATCCGGATCGGCGCCGCGGCCCGTGAGCGCGGACTCCCCCCGGTCCCCCTGCGCCAGCTGTACCTCACACCGACGGTACGGACCCTGAGCGAGGCACTGACGCCACAAGACGCGGGTGGGTGACCGCAGCGCCCGCGGCCACCCACCCCCTCCGTACCCGACGCGCCTACACGAAGCGCTGCGCCGCGCCCCCGTTGCACGCCTGGAGCCTCAGCGGGTCCTTCGCCGAAGCCAGCGTCAGGCAGAGCCCTGTGGAGGCCGCCGGACGCAGGGTGCCCGACTGCTTCACGAACTTCTGGTTCGCGGCGCCCGAGCAGTCCCACAGCACGAGTGCGACGCCCGCCCGGTAGTCCGCACCCGGCACGTCCAGACAGCGGTCGTGGCTGAGTTCCGTACGTACGGCTCTCTCGGTCGCGTCGTACCACCAGTCCTGGTTCCGGCCGCCGTGGCAGTCCCAGCCGGCGACCTGCGTGCCGTTACGCGTCACCGACGCGGGGACGTCGACGCACGTTCCGGTGGCCTCGTTCTTCAGCGGGTCGAACACGTCGTCCCACGCGACCGGCTGGAGCACCGGCCTGCCCGCGCTCGCCGGGTCGGCGCAGCTCGCCTCGCGCACCCCGGAGTTGTACATCTGGGTCAGGCAGGAGGCGAAGGCCCCGTGCCCGGCCAGATTGGGATGGAAGGACTGGCGTACCGAGTTCGCGTCCGGCAGTCCCGGCTTGGTCACGTCGATGTACAGGCCGCGGGCCCAGGCGGACTGGGTGCAGACCTCGTGGCCGTGGAAGAGACGGGAGTTGTCGAGGTAGACCGCTCCGGTGGAGGCCGCCGCCTTGCGCATGCCGACCTCGAAGGCGGGTACGGCGGTGTTGCGGCCCCAGACGGTGTCGGAGTCGTACCCCAGACCGCCGCAGACGATCTTGCCGGGGAAGTCCGGGTTGTCACGGAAGTCGGGGCCGATCGGGCTCGGGTAGCCCATGACGACGAGCTTGTAGTCGCCGTTGGCGTATCCGGCGTCCGTCATGACGGTCCGCAGGTCGCGCACGGTCTGCTCGACCTTGGGGACGAGCGCGTCGACGCGGGCCTGCCAGCCGCCGGCGTACTTGGGCTCGCAGGGGCCCTGGAGGGTGAGGTAGCGGACGACGCAGTCCGTCATGACCGGGCCGAACTGGAGGTCGTCGTTGGCTCCGGCGACCAGCACGATCATCTTGATGCGGGTGTTGCGGGCCTTCACGGCGAGGCTGTCGCTCTGGACCAGCTCGTCGGCGTACTGCTTGGAACCACCGATTCTGATGTTCCCGGTATAGGCACCGGAGCAGGAGACGTTGTACGTGACGTCCGCCGCGATGCCCGTGCGGTGGATAGCCGCGTCGGGTGACCGGTGGCACCAGTTGTCCGGGCCGTTGGTGCCGGACTCGTAGGTGCCGACACCCTCGCCGGAGATCTCGCTGTCGCCGAGCGAGATCAGCCCGGTCTTGCGGTCGGCCAACGGCCGCTCGGCGGGGCTGCCGTACAGCTGGGTGGCTTCCGCTGCCCGGACGGCTTCGAGAGCGGGCGGGAGCGGGGTGGATGCGGTAGTGCTGGTACGGGTCTCCGCCGCGCCCGCCGGTACGGCGGCGGTCATGGTGCCGACGGCCGCCGCGAGTGCGGCGGCAGCCGCGACCGTACAGCGAAGTGCGCGAAGTCTGTGCCTGGTGCGCCTCATTGCGCCTCCCGGATCGTGGGGTTACCCCAGGTATTTACTGGTCGGTAGGCGACAAGGGAATACGTAGAACAAGACAAGTGCTCATCTTTTTCAGGAGGTTTGAAACATGGACGGTTCGTCAGGCACCCCGCGCGGCACCGAGCAGTACCGCACCGAGCACGATTCGATGGGAGAGGTGAAGGTCCCCGCACACGCCAAATGGCGGGCCCAGACCCAGCGGGCCGTGGAGAACTTCCCCATCTCCGGGCAGCACCTGGAGCGCGCCCACATCGAGGCCCTGGCCCGTATCAAGGCAGCCGCCGCCAAGGTCAACGCGGAGCTGAAGGTCCTCGACCCGGACATCGCCACCGCGATCCAGGGGGCCGCCGCCGAGGTGGCCGAAGGACGCTGGGACGAGCACTTCCCCGTCGACGTCTTCCAGACGGGCTCCGGCACCTCGTCCAACATGAACACCAACGAGGTCGTCGCCACCCTCGCCACCGAGCGGCTGGGACGCGAGGTCCACCCCAACGACCACGTCAACGCCTCACAGTCCTCCAACGACGTCTTCCCCTCCTCCATCCACATCGCCGCGACGGCGGCCGTCACCGCGGATCTGATCCCCGCGCTCGACCACCTGGCCTCCGCGCTTGAGCGAAAATCAGCCGAATTCGCGGAGGTCGTGAAGTCGGGCCGTACGCATCTGATGGACGCCACCCCCGTCACCCTGGGCCAGGAGTTCGGCGGCTACGCGGCGCAGATCAGGTACGGCGTCGAGCGGCTGCGTTCCTCGCTCCCCCGCCTCGCCGAACTGCCCCTGGGCGGTACGGCGGTCGGTACCGGCATCAACACCCCGCCCGGCTTCTCCGCCGCCGTCATCGCCGAGGTCGCCCGCACCACCGGTCTGCCGCTCACCGAGGCCCGCGACCACTTCGAGGCGCAGGGGGCCAGGGACGGTCTCGTCGAGGCGTCCGGTCAGCTCCGCACGATCGCGGTCTCCCTCACCAAGATCTCCAACGACCTGCGCTGGATGGCCTCGGGGCCACGCACCGGACTGGCCGAGATCAATCTGCCGGACCTCCAGCCGGGCTCGTCGATCATGCCGGGCAAGGTCAATCCGGTCATCCCGGAGGCCGTGCTCATGGTTGCCGCACAGGTGATGGGGAACGACGCCACGGTCGCCACCGCGGGCGCCGCGGGCAACTTCGAGCTGAACGTCATGCTGCCCGTGATCGCGAAGAACCTGCTGGAGTCCGTACGGCTGCTCGCCAACGCCTCCCGTCTCCTCGCCGACCGCACGGTCGACGGAATCACGGCCAACGCGGAACGGGCCCGTATGTACGCGGAGTCCTCCCCCTCCGTCGTGACTCCGCTGAACAAGTACATCGGCTACGAGGAGGCGGCGAAGGTCGCCAAGAAGTCCCTCGCGCAGGGGACGACCATCCGCGAAACGGTCCTGGCCTCGGGATATGTCGAGCGCGGCGACCTCACGGTGGAGCAGCTCGACGAGGCACTGGACGTGTTGCGTATGACACGCCCGTGATCGCCGGTGATCTCCCGTGACGCGTATCGCAGCGGGCGGGCGATCGGATCTCTAAGATCTCTTCATGACAGGTACGGGAGAGCGCGCGCACTGGGCGCCGGGGGACCAGATCCTCTGGCGGTACCGCGACAACGGGGGCAGTGACCGCAGCAACGGCAACGGGAACGGCCGCCGTGCCGTGCACATCTGTCGCCCAGTCACCGTCGTGCAGGACACCGACGAGCTGCTCGCCGTCTGGATGGCGCCGGGCACCGAGTGCGTGAGGCCGGTTCTCGCCGACGGCACCCAGGTGCACGCCGAGCCGCTCGCCACCCGCTACACCGCGCCGCGCACCACGGTCCGCTCGACGTGGTTCGGCACCGGGGTGCTGAAGCTGGCCCGGCCCGGCGAACCCTGGTCGGTGTGGCTGTTCTGGGACCGCGGCTGGACCTTCCGCAACTGGTACGTGAATCTGGAGGAGCCGCTCGCCCGCTGGTCCGGCGGCGTCGACTCCGAGGATCACTTTCTCGACATCTCCGTGAACCCCGACCACAGCTGGCGGTGGCTCGACGAGGACGAGTTCGCCCAGGCGCAGCGGGTCGGCCTGATGGACCGGGCCACCGCGGCGCGGGTTCGGGAGGCGGGCCGCGCGGCCGTCGGGGTGATCCAGGAGTGGGGGACGCCGTTCCGGGACGGCTGGGAGCACTGGCGGCCGGAACCGCACTGGCGGGTACCGCCGCTGCCCGATGACTGGGACCGCACCCCGGCCCATATGCCGTCGTGAGACCCTTGGACCGACGACATGTCAAGCACGACCGCACGAAGCGTACGAACCGCACGGGCCGACAGCCCGCGGCGGACCGCACGATCGCATGAACCACTACGAGGGGGTGGAGACGTGCTCGCTGTCCGCTACCCCTTCACGGGAAACCTCGCGGGAAGCATCGCGGGAAAGCTCGCGGGAGGCTTCGCGGGAAACGATGTCGCCACGCCCGGCCGCAAGCACTCGGTTTCGGCCCCGCGTACGGGGGCATCCGGTGACAGCCGTTGTTCTTACCGCTCTTGCCGGGGCACAGTAGCGCCCCACGAGGTGACTGCCTCATACAACCGGCCCGGACGGACGGAATCCCACGCGTGACGGAGCATCCCACCTCCCACGAAGGCCGGCAGCCTCTCGCGGCCCGGTCCCAGGAGCGCACCCGGCCCCGGCAGCAGGACGCCGCCGGTCCGGCCAACCCTGCCACCGCCGCGATCCCCGGACCGGCCACCGCGCCGAACCCCGGGCCGAACCCCGTACCGCTCGCCTCGTCGAAACCGGCCACGACGGGCGCGGACGCCCAGGCGGCGGCCCGTCGCGAGGGTGACCGGCTGCGCTTCGTGGGCGCGGCGACCCGCCGCATCGCCCGGGGCATAGACCTGGACGAGATCGTGCTCGGCCTCTGCCGGGCCAGCGTGCCGACCTTCTCCGACGCGATACTCGTCTACCTCCGCGACCCGCTTCCGGTGGGCGACGAGCGCCCCGTCACCCCGTTCGTGCTGCGGCTGCGCCGCACCGACCGGCTGCGTTTAACCGACGAGGAGAATGAGAACGGCCCGGAGACCGAGCGTCTCCGGCTGCCCGGCGCCGACCCCCAGTCCGACCTGATGCCCGCGGCCGAACTGTGCGAGGTCCGCTCCGGCGGAGCGCTGGCCGAGGTGCTGCGCGGAGTACGGCCCGTATTCGGGGACTCCGCCGCGGCCCGCGCCGCGCTGCCCGAACTGCTCGGGGCCGGCCGCGCCGTGCCCACCGGCCACCGCGCGATCCTGGCGCCCCTGCGCGGACGTCGGCGGGTCATCGGCGCCGCCGTCTTCCTGCGCGGCACCGAACGCCCGGCGTTCGAGGCCAACGACCTGCTGGTCGCCGCCCAGCTGGCGACGCACACCGCGCTCGGCATCGACAAGGCCGTGCTGTACGGGCGCGAGGCGTACATCGCCGACGAGCTCCAGCGCACCATGCTGCCCGACTCGCTGCCGCAGCCGACCGGCGTCCGCCTCGCATCCCGGTACCTCCCGGCCGCCGAGACGGCCCGCGTCGGAGGCGACTGGTACGACGCGATCCCGCTGCCCGGCAGTCGGGTCGCGCTCGTCGTCGGCGATGTCATGGGCCACTCCATGACCTCCGCGGCGATCATGGGCCAGCTGCGCACGACCGCGCAGACCCTGGCCGGGCTCGACCTGCCGCCGCAGGAGGTGCTGCACCACCTGGACGAGCAGGCGCAGCGACTCGGCAGCGACCGCATGGCCACCTGCCTGTACGCGGTGTACGACCCCGTCGCACACCGGATCACCATCGCCAACGCCGGCCACCCGCCGCCCGTCCTGCTCCACCTGGGCGGCCGTGCCGAGGTGCTGCGGGTGCCGCCGGGCGCCCCGATCGGCGTCGGAGGCGTCGACTTCGAGGCCGTGGAACTGGACGCGCCGTCGGGCGCGACGCTCCTGCTGTACACGGACGGTCTGGTCGAGTCCCGGCTGCGGGACGTGTGGACCGGCATCGAGCAGCTGCGGGAGCGGCTGGCCGCCACCGCCCGGCTGACAGGCCCCGACCACGCGCCCCCGCTGGAGGCGCTCTGCGACGACGTGCTCGACATGCTCGGCCCCGGTGACCGGGACGACGACATCGCGCTGCTCGCCGCCCGTTTCGACGGGATCGCGCCCAGCGATGTCGCGTACTGGTTCCTGGAGCCGGAGGACGAGGCACCGGGCAGGGCCCGCAGGCTGGCCCGCAGGGCGCTCAGCCGGTGGGGCCTGGACGAGCTGTCGGACGAGGTGGAACTGCTGGTCAGCGAGGTCGTGACCAATGCCGTGCGGTACGCGGAGCGGCCGGTGACCCTGCGCCTTCTGCGGACGGACATCCTGCGCTGCGAGGTCGGCGACGACTCCCCACAGCTGCCCAGGCAGCGCCGGGCCAGGGAGACGGACGAGGGCGGACGCGGTCTGTTCCTGGTGAACCGCCTGGCCAGGCGGTGGGGGGCCACCCGGCTCTCGACCGGCAAGGTGGTCTGGTTCGAGATGGCCACCCGGAGCCAGTAGGACCGGCCGGCATCTGCCGGCCGGTCCAAGGACCGGCTCCGGGCCTGGCCAAATGTTGCCGTCCTCCGGGTGGCGGAGTTGACTTCAGTCGTGAACGAAGCGACCGGACCGACACCCCCACCGACCGGAGGACGCTCGTGACCGAGAAGGCCAAGCAGGTTCCTTACACGACGAACAACGCCGGTGTCCCGGTGGAGAGCGACGAACACTCGCTCACCGTGGGTGCCGACGGCCCGATCCTGCTCCAGGACCATTACCTCATCGAGAAGATGGCCCAGTTCAACCGTGAGCGGGTCCCCGAGCGGGTGGTCCACGCGAAGGGATCGGGCGCCTACGGCACGTTCAGCGTGACGAACGACATCAGCCAGTTCACGAAGGCCGACCTCTTCCAGCCGGGCAAGCAGACCGCGATGCTGGCCCGCTTCTCCACGGTCGCCGGTGAACAGGGCTCACCCGACACCTGGCGCGACCCCCGCGGCTTCGCGCTGAAGTTCTACACCGAGCAGGGCAACTACGACATGGTCGGCAACAACACGCCGGTCTTCTTCGTGCGTGACCCGATGAAGTTCCAGGACTTCATCCGCTCGCAGAAGCGCCGCCCGGACAGCGGGGTGCGCGACCACGACATGCAGTGGGACTTCTGGACCCTGTCCCCCGAGTCCGCGCACATGGTGACGTGGCTGATGGGCGACCGGGGCATCCCGAAGACGTACCGCAACATGAACGGCTACAGCTCGCACACCTATATGTGGGTGAACGCGGGCGGCGAGCGGTTCTGGGTGAAGTACCGCTTCAAGACGGACCAGGGCATCGACTTCTACACGCAGTCCGACGCCGACGCCATGGCCGGGACCGACGGCGACGCCCACCGCCGCGACCTGTTCGATTCGATCAAGCGCGGTGATCATCCGAGCTGGACGCTGTACGTCCAGATCATGCCGTTCGAGGACGCGCCGGACTACCGGTTCAACCCGTTCGACCTGACGAAGGTGTGGCCGCACGCCGACTACCCGGAGATCGAAGTCGGCCGGATGACGCTGAACGAGAATCCGGAGGACTTCTTCGTCCACATCGAGCAGTCGTCGTTCGAACCGTCGAACCTGGTGCCCGGCATCGGTCCTTCGCCCGACAAGATGCTGCTCGGCCGGCTCTTCTCGTACCCGGACACCCACCGGTACCGGATCGGCCCGAACTACGCGCAGCTGCCGCCCAACCGGCCGCGCTTCGGCGTCAACTCGTACGCCAAGGACGGCCCGATGCGGTACGAGCCCTCGCGTACGGGCGCGGTGTACGCGCCGAACTCGTACGGCGGTCCGGCCGCGGACACCGCGCGCTTCGGTGATCCCGCGGGCTGGGCCACGGCGGGCGAGATGGTCCACGAGGCGTACAAGCTGCACAGCGAGGACGACGACTGGGGCCAGGCGGGCACGATGGTGCGCAAGGTGCTGGACGACGCGGCGCGCGACCGGCTGGTGTCCAACATCTCCGGTCATCTGCTGGACGGCGTGAGCCGCCCGGTCCTGGACCGGGCGCTGCAGTACTGGCGCAACGTCGACAAGGAGCTCGGCGACCGGATCGCGAAGAAGGTCAACGGCGGCTGACACCCGCCGCACATGGGAGGAGGGGCGGTGCCCGCG
>NZ_JBSHFH010000037.1:0-82801 GCF_053617235.1 Streptomyces sp. NPDC055749
TTTAATGGCCCCGTTTGGTGGGGGGTTTTGCCCTCCGGCCGGGCCCCTTTGCGCGGGGGGGCGGGGGCGGGGGGGCACTGCCCCCCCGCGCCGCCCCCGATGACGACCAGTCGCTCCGCTGCCATGCCGGGTCCCTTCGCCGTGCGTGTCCGACGGCCCACGCTACGGCGTCGTGCGGGCCGCGGGGCCTTCGGCCCCACGGTGTCCTCAATCGCCGGACGGGCTCGAATCCGGCGCTTCGGACGAGCCGGGACGCGGCGCCGCGGACGGGCCCGACGCAGACGCCCGTGGCGGGCCCGAATTCGGGAACGCGGACGGGCGGGCAGCCGGGGCCTGCCGGGCGGGGCGCAGCCGGCGCCAGACCAGCACCACGATCGCCGCCGTGGCCAGGAACGGGGCCGACGCTCCGATCGCCACGGCGATCCACCGCAGCATCGTCACGAACGCGTCCCAGCCACCGCCCAGGGCATCCACGAAGCCCGGCTCGTCGTCGTCCGGCCTCGCGGCGGGGGAGTCGGGCTCGACGAGGTCGAGCGTGATCGTCGCCAGCGAGGTGCGGTCCTTCAGACTGGCCTGCTGGGCGAGCAGCGACTCCAAGGACGCCTGCCGACTGCTCAGTTCGCCCTCCAGCGTGACCACATCGGTGAGCTTCTCCGCCTGGTCCATCAGCTTGCGGACCCGTGCGACGCTCGCCTTCTGCGTGGCGATCCTGCTGTCCACGTCGACGACCTGATCGGTGACGTCCTTCGCGTTCGACGTACGCGACAGCACCTTCCCGGTACCCCCGAGACTCCGCAGGACCTCCTGGTACCGGTCCTCGGGCACGCGCAGCACGAGGTGCGAGCTCTCGTGCTCGTCGTCGACCCGCTCCGTGGTCTCGTTCGATACGAGACCACCGGCACCCTCCGCCGCCGCCCGGGCCGCGGAGACCGCCTTCGGTACGTTCTTCACCTCGACGAACAGGGTGGCCGTGCGGATGACGTGGCTGACGGCCTTCGGCCTGTCGGCTTCCGCCGCGTTCTTCGAGCCGTCGGCCGGCTTCTCCGCGGACCGGTCCGCCGCCGAACCGGCGCCGTCCGCCTTGGAGTCCGACCGGGCCATCCCCTTGGCCCCGTCGTCGCCGGAGCCGGCGCCGCAGCCGCCGACGGCCAGCACCGCGGCGAGCAGACCCGCGGTCAGTGCCGCCGTGGTGCGCCGGTTGGCGCGTGGTCGTTCCGTGTGCTGTTCGGTGTCCATAACTGGGCCCCCCACGATGGTGTTTGACGTTGCACCTTCGACGTACGGGCCCCCTGCGAGGGTTGCCTGTCAGCGGTTTCGATGCGGTCACGGTCGGGACTCGGTACGGGTTTGAGAGAGTGGACCCATGCAGGGTTCTCATCAGCGCGTGAACACGCGCACGGGTCATGTCGTCGTCATCGGCGGTGGCATCGCCGGTCTGGCCGCCGCCCACCGGCTGCTCGCCACCGGCCTGCGGGTCACGCTCCTGGAGGCGACGGACCGGGTCGGCGGCAAGCTCATGACGGGCGACATCGCGGGCACACGGGTCGACCTCGGGGCCGAGTCGATGCTCGCGCGCCGCCCCGAAGCGGTCGAGCTCGCCCGGGCCGTCGGACTCGGCGACCGTCTCCAGCCGCCCGCAACCGCCACCGCGTCGGTGTGGACACGGGACGCACTGCGCCCCATGCCCAAGGGCCACCTCATGGGCGTACCCGGCGACCCGGCGGCACTCAGCGGAGTGCTCTCCCCGGCCGGCCTCGCCCGGATCGCCGAAGAACGCGACCTGACCCCCACCGCCGTCGGCCACGACGTCGCCGTGGGCGCGTACGTCGCCGACCGGCTCGGCCGCGAGGTCGTCGACCGCCTCGTGGAGCCCCTGCTCGGCGGGGTCTACGCGGGCGACGCCTACCGGATCTCGATGCGGGCCGCCGTACCGCAGCTCTTCGAGGTGGTGAAGGAGGGCGGCTCGCTGCTCGACGGCGTGCGGCGCGCCCAGGAAAGGGCCGCCGCCCGGCAGCAGACGGGACCGGTCTTCCAGGGCATCGACGGTGGCATCGGCAGCCTGCCCGACGCCGTCGCCGACGCCGTACGCGCCGGGGGCGCCGAGATCCTGACCCGTACGCCCGTGCTCGGCCTGACCCGTACCGCCGCGGGCTGGGACGTACGGACCGACACCCGCGTGATCACCGCCGACGGCATCGTCCTCGCCACCCCCGCCTGGTCCGCCTCCACGCTCCTCGCCGCCGAGTCACCGGCCGCCTCCGCCGATCTGGCCGGGGTCGAATACGCCTCGATGGCCCTGGTCACCATGGCGTTCCGGCGCTCCGACATCGCGGCGACCGAGGCGCTCCAGGGACGCTCCGGCTTCCTCGTGCCGCCGGTCGACGGCCGCACGATCAAGGCGTCCACCTTCTCCAGCCACAAGTGGCAGTGGGTGGCGGACTCCGCCCCCGACCTCTTCGTCCTGCGTACGTCCGTCGGCAGGTACGGCGAGGAGGACCACCTCCACCGCGAGGACGACGAGCTCGTCGACGTCTCCCTGCGCGACCTCGCCGACGCGACCGGACTCGCGGCCAAGCCCGTCGACACCGAGGTCACCCGGTGGATCGGCGGACTCCCGCAGTACCCCGTCGGGCACCTCACCCGGGTCGCCCGCATCCGCGAGGAAGTCGCGAAGCTGCCGGCGCTCCGGGTCTGCGGGGCGGTGTACGACGGGGTCGGCATCCCCGCCTGCATCGCGAGCGCGCACCGCGCGGCGGACGAGATCACCCGTGACATTGCACGAGAGATCATCGACACCCCACCCCTGGTTCAGGGCACTCGGAGCGAGGCGGGACAATAGCCGTATGAGTGCTGCTGAGACTGCGACATCAAAGGCCCCGAACGCCGGCAAGAAGGCCAAGGACCTCAACGAGGTCATCCGCTACACGCTGTGGTCGGTCTTCAAACTGCGCGACGTGCTGCCGCTGGACCGCGCCGGGTACGCCGACGAGGTCCAGGAGCTGTTCGACCAGCTCGCGGCCAAGGACATCACCGTGCGCGGCACGTACGACGTGTCCGGGCTGCGTGCCGACGCCGACCTCATGATCTGGTGGCACGCCGAGACCGCCGACGAGCTCCAGGAGGCGTACAACCTCTTCCGGCGCACCAAGCTGGGCCGCGCCCTCGAGCCGGTCTGGTCGAACATGGCGCTGCACCGCCCCGCCGAGTTCAACAAGTCGCACATCCCGGCCTTCCTGGCCGACGAGACGCCGCGCAACTACATCAGCGTCTATCCCTTTGTGCGCTCCTACGACTGGTACCTGCTGCCGGACGAGGACCGCCGCCGCATGCTCGCGGACCACGGCAAGATGGCCCGCGGCTACCCGGACGTCCGCGCCAACACCGTCGCCTCCTTCTCCCTCGGCGACTACGAGTGGCTCCTCGCTTTCGAGGCCGACGAGCTGTACCGCATCGTCGACCTCATGCGTCACCTGCGCGCCTCCGAGGCGCGGCTCCACGTCCGCGAAGAGGTCCCGTTCTACACGGGCCGCCGCAAGTCCGTCGCAGACCTGGTGGCCGGGCTCGCATAGCCAGCGATTCCCGACCACCCCAACCCGGAAGATCAGACGGCGGGCACCGGCATTCTCTGTCCCGCCCGCCGTTCCAGCGACACCGGGTTCGGCTCCCGGTGCGGCGCGCATTCCGCGCGCCGCACCGGTGTTCTTCCGGTCAGCAGGTACGTCTCCAGATGCTTGTCGACGCAGGCGTTGCCGCTGCCGCCGATGCCGTGCGAACCGGCGTCCCGCTCCGTCACGAGCGCCGCGCCGCGCAGCCGCCGCTGAAGTTCCAACGCCCCCTCGTACGGCGTCGCCGCGTCACGCTCGGCCGCCAGGATCAGGACCGGGGGCAGCTCGCCCCACTCCGTACCGACGTCGACCGGCTCCTGCCTGGGCGCGGGCCAGTAGGCGCACGGCAGATTCATCCAGGCGTTGGCCCAGGTCTCGAACGGGGCGATCCCGGCGACCGCGGTGTGGTCGCGGTCCCACACCCGCCAGTCCGTCGGCCACGGCGCGTCGTTGCACTGGACGGCCGTGTAGACCGCGTTGGCGTTCTCGTTGTCCCGCGCCGCCACCTCACGTGGCGACGCCTGCTCGGTCAGCGGCTCCGGGTTGCCCCGTACGTACTCCGAGAGGGCCGTCGCCCGCATCGCCCAGTAGTCGTCGTAGTACACGGCACCGAGAATCGCGGAGTGCAGCTGCGCGGGCCCGACCTTCCCGCCCGCGGGCCGCCGGGCGACGGCGGCGCGCACCTTGTCGTAACTGCGTTGCACCGCCATGGGTGACGTTCCAAGGTGATATGTCACATCGTGCTTGGCGACCCACGTACGGAAGTCCGCCCAGCGCGACTCGAAGGCGAGCGACTGGTCGAGGTTGGAGCGGTACCAGATCTGGCCCGGGTCCGGATCGACGGCCGAGTCGAAGACCATGCGGCGTACGTGGGACGGGAAGAGCGTGGCGTACACCGCGCCGAAGTACGTCCCGTACGAGGCGCCCATGAACGTCAGCTTCCGTTCACCCAGCGCCGCCCGCACGACGTCCAGGTCACGGGCGTTGTTGAGCGAGTGGTAGTGCCGCAGCGCCGGACCCGCGTCGCGCGCGCAGCCGTCCGCGTACGCCTTCGCCCGCGTGATCCGCTGCTGCTTGTACGCCGCCGACGGGTGCACCGGCGCTTCGGCGGGCGCCTCGGCGAACTCGGCGGGGTCCTGACAGGAGAGCGGGGCCGAGGGGGTGACGCCGCGTGGTGCGTAACCCACCATGTCGTACGCGCGGGCGATCTTCTTCCACTCCGGCATCTCACCGGCCAGCGGGAAGGTGATGCTGGAGGCGCCGGGGCCGCCCGGGTTGTAGACCAACGAGCCCTGACGGCTGTCCGCGCTCCCGGTCGCGCGGACGCGGCTGACGACGAGCTCGATCTGCCGGCCGTAAGGCGCGGCGTAGTTGAGCGGCACGGCGACGGTGCCGCACCGGAGGGAGTCGGGCAGCATCTCCTCCTCGGGACACGGCCCGAAGGAGATGCCGGTGGCCGCGGCGCGGGCCGCGGCGAGCTCGGTCCCGCGGGCCTCGGCGGCGACGCCGCCGGACGTGGCCGGGGACACGGATGGTGTGCGGTCGAGGCCCGTGGCGGGGGTCGCGGGAGCGGATACGACCGACAGGGCCACGCACACGACAGTTCCGTACAGCGCTGCTGCTCTCACGCGCGTTCCCTTCGTACAGGGGCCTGTGGGGCCTGTGAGGCCGAGGCCGAAGCCGAGCCGAAGCCGAAGGGGATGGTCGGGTGCTTGATCAGGGATGTAAAGCACCACACTGCAATGTCATATGTAATGCCCCGGATGGGCCGACCACCCGGTGCGACGGCCCGTCAGGGCCGCACGCAGCGCCGGGTCCTCCACCGCCCGCACCCCCTGGACGGCCACCGCGGCCAGCAGGTCGCGGTCCGCGCCCGACACCGGGGCGGGCAGCGAGTCCAGCCACCGCTGTCCGGACGGGGAGGCCCACGGGCTGTACGGATGGCTCTCGACCCGGGCGATCGCGAGGCAGCCGAGCGTCAGGACGAGCGGCAGCCCGAACCAGGCCACCACCAGGCCGGCGCCACCCGGTTCCCCGCCCGGGAGGAGCACAGCGGCCCCGGCGAGCACCACGACGAGCACGGCCGAGGCGCGTACCCCCCGCGCCGCCGACGCGATGCCCGTACGGGTCCCGGGCGGAACGGCCAGGCCCGCCGCGACGAGCCGGTCCGCGAGGGCACGTACCGCGTCGGCCGCGGCGGCGGTGGCCCGTATCCGCGTGATCCGGGACTGACCCTCAGGCCCTATGGCCCGTATGACGGTGCGTTCGACCTCGTCGCGGCCCTCCGGGTCGACGACCGTCGCCCAGCCGGTGTGCGCGAGCAGCAGCCGGCGCCGCAGATGCATGGAGACGAGCGCGAGATCGGCGACCCGGTGCGGCCCCCCGGCCAGGAAGGCCGTCTCGTACAGATTCAGCGCATGGTGGGCCGATTCCCGTGCGTCGGCCGGACGGGGTGCCGCGGCAGCGGTGGCGAGGCAGAGGCGGAGACAGGCAATGGCCGCCGCAGCCCACGCGACCAGCAGGAACAAGACCCAGAGCATCCCGGATTTGTATGCGAGGCGTGAAGGAAACGCCATGCCCTGTTCATCATATGGATGCGATGCGGTCCATCTGCTGGTACGCGTGGCTGGTTCCGGTCTGTCTGCCTGCGCTCAGGAGCTGCTGCTGCAACTGGAGCCGCCGGAACTGCTCCCGCAGCTCGACCCGCCGCTGCTGCTTCCGCCGCCCCCTCCGCAACTGGAGCCTGAGCTGCAGCTGGACCCGCCGCCCGAGCCGCAGCCACCACCGCCCCCGCCACTGCCCCCGCCACTGCCCCCGCTTCCGCTGGAACTTCCGCAGCTCGCACCGCCGGGACCCACCCCGGCACACCACACCGCCGGCACGAGGAGCGCCGAGGACGAGCCCGAGGAGTCCATGGACCCCGTGTACCCCGACGACCTCGACGATCCACCCCGTCCGGTGGTCCGGACCCGGGCGGCTGCGACCAACTGCGCCTGGAGTACGGGATCCGGCAGTGCGCGCAGCCCCAGCGTGGCCACCAGGTGGGCCGGGGTCATCGTGTAGGCGTGCGCGGCCCGGTAGCCGTCGGCGGCCCGTCGGCCCGCCTTGGTGATCCTTCTCCCGGTGGACGAGGCCACGAGCATGCCGGTCAGGGAGCCGAACAGAAGGATCGGCAGCATCTTGATGATGAAGGGGAACGGGATGTCCGAGTAGCCGTCGTGCACGGCGTACTGAACGAAGGTCAGCACCAGACAGACCGGCAGGGCCGCCAGGCAGGCGAAGCCCTGGGTGAGGGCCCGCACACGCAGTGGCCGGTTCGTGGCGGGAGCGATGAGCAGTCCGCGTGCCGCGAGCCCGTCGCCGGTCTCCTGTACGGCCGGGTGGCGCATCACCGCGGCCCGCAGCGTGTGCAGGGCGCCGCTCGGGGCCGCGGCGAGCTGTTCGAGCACGGCGCGTTCCACCGGGTCACGGGCTTCGTTCCGCAGGACGGCGACGATGCCGGGTCCGCCGACGGCCAGCCGGCCGTCCGAGTGCATGGCGGTCAGCGCGGTGTCCACCACCCGGGCCGGGCCACCGTTGAGGAACGCCGCCTCGTAGATGTCGTGCACCTGGCTGTCGGCTCCAGCGGCGGAGCCGCGTGCGGCGACGGCGCGGGTGATCAGGAGGACCGACGTGACAGCCACGGCGAGGTTCAGCAAAAGGGCGAGAGCGTTCATCGGTTCACTTCCCCACGAGAGCGGCACGGGCCGCACGGACGAGTCGGACGGAGCGGCGGGGCGGTCGCGGATCGACGCACTCCTGCCACCAGCGGGTCAGCCGCCGCCTGGCCGCGCTGTCCGCCGGGAGCCCGTCGATCAGCAGCCGCTCCGCGAAGTCCACCGCGTCGCGACGGTACCCGTCGGACATCGGGTGCGTCCTCGCGTAGTCGACGAAGGCCCGGCGGTAGCCGTCGCCGAGGATCTCCGGGAGTTCCGGAGCCACCTTCGCCACGACACCGGCCCGCTTCGCGGCCAGGGCCCGGCTCTGCACGCCGAGCCGCCGGTGGTCGAAGCCCTCCGGTGCCGGGGTACCGGCGACGAGCGCCGAGAGCAGGGAGGTCTGCGCCATGGCGCTACGGTCCCGGGCACCCTCCACCGGAGCCGCGGCCCGCGCGGGACGTACAGCCGCAGGACATACAGCCGCGGGACGTATGGCTCCGGTACCTACGGCCTCGGTCCGCCCCCGGCCGCCCCGTGACGTGGCCTCCGCGGCCGCCAGCGTCGCCCGGATCGTGGCCAGTTCGCCCGCCAGCTCGGCGGCCGGCGGGAAGTCGTCGTCGCGCTCCAGCAGCACTCCCGGCGGGTCGACCCGGGAGCGCAGCTCGGTGAGGACGTCCAGCACGGGCCGCGTCACGGGGTGCGCGTGCGTGTCGTGCCATACGCCGTCCTTCTGGACGCCGCCCGCCACATGTACGTACGCGATGGCCTCGACCGGCAGCTCGTCCAGCGCCGTCGCCGGGTCCTCGCCGCGGTTGACGTGGTTGGTGTGCAGATTGGCGACGTCGATGAGCAGCCGGACCCCGGTGCGTTCGACGAGCTCCGCGAGGAACTGCCCCTCGGTCAGCTCCTCGTCCGGCCAGGAGATCAGCGCGGCGATGTTCTCCAGGGCCAGCGGCACGGGCAGCGAGTCCTGCGCGATCCGCACGTTCTCGCACAGCACGTCCAGGGCGTCCCAGGTGCGCGGCACGGGCAGCAGGTGGCCCGCTTCGAGCCTCGGCGACGCGGTCAGCGGCCCCCCGCCGCGTACGAACGCGATGTGCTCCGTCACCAGCGGCGCACCCAGCAGGGTGGCCCGCGCCGCCAGATCGGAGAGACGGCCCGGGGCGGGCCGGTCAGCCCCGCCGAGCCCGAGGGAGACGCCGTGCGGGACGACGGTGACGCCGCGCTCCCTGAGCCGCATCAGCGCCTCGGGCGGGTGGCCGGTGCAGATGTTCTCCGCGACCGCCTCCACCCAGTCGATCCCGGGCAGCGCCGCCACTGCGTCGGCGATCTCCGGCCGCCAGCCGATCCCGATTCCCAGCCTCATGTGTGTCCCCCTCGGTCCGCTCGTGCAGGGGTGATGGCCCCGGGGAGCGGTGATGAATCCGAACAGGGGGACGTTCAGAGCTTGATTTGAGGTTCCCGGGGAGCGCCCGTCAGGGCATCGGCATCATCGTGGGGGGCACCGGGCGTGAGGTGAACGACTGGTCCCCGGTCGGTGTGACCGGCACCGGGACCTGCGGGACCGCGCCGCCGGGCGACACCGCCGGACCCGAGGGGCTTGCCGTCGACGCGCCCGCCGCTTCGCGCGCCAGGCCGTCGAAGTCGACGAATCCGGTGCCCTCCAGCATGGTGATGTGATCGAGCACCGTCTGGTTGGCGTCCGACGCAAGCTGCCGTATCAGCGCGTTACGGGTGGTGTGCCGCACCTGGGCGACCAGCGCGAAGACCTTGCCGTGCGCGGCCCGCAGGAGATTGGCGAACTTCCGCTCGTACTCGTCGCCGCTCGCCGCCGTGAGCTCCTGGAGCCAGCCCTGCTGCTGGGGTGTGGGCTGGTTCGGCAGCTCGATCCCGAGCTTCGCCGCGACGTCCCGCGCCCGCCGGTCCAGATCGGTGTGACCCACGACGAGGTGGTCGCCCGCCGCCTTCGTCGCCTCGCTCGGGGCCCGCTGGATCGCCTGCTGCCCGGCGGGCAGCTCCCACAGCCCGGCGAGCCGCACCTTGATCAGGAAGTCCCGGTCGGTGGCGGAGAGGGGTCCCCACTGGGTGGCGACGCTCGACGCGTTGAGATTGGCCTCGCCGGTGCCCGAGCGGTCGGCGTACGACCAGACGGGGAAGGCGAGCGCGCCGAGCGTGGCGACAAGTGCCGCGATGATGAGGGCTGTGCCATTGATGCGTCGCAACAAGGTGTCTCCCGGGCCGATGCGTGACAGCGTCGAATCAACCGCCAACTGATTCGCCGTGCAGGCTACTTGGCGGTAATGCCGGTACGGCAGTATCGGGAGGTACGTAAGTGTGCGCAGGGATGTTCAGTCAGCGGCGGTGGACGGGAGCAGGGACGTGTCGGTGGCCACGCCGCGCAGGCGGTTCAGGATGGCCTTGGCCGCCTTGTCGTAGCAGGTGAACTCGTTGTGCAGGACGGATTCGGCGTTGGCCATCTCCATGAACGCGGCGATTTCGAACACGAGTTGGGCCACGTCGGTTCCCTCATCGGCCTCGCCCGCCTGCTGCGCGTCGCGCACGGTCTGTTCGAGAAAGGTGAGCCAGTTGACGCGGGCCGCGGCGAGTGCGTCGTGGACCTTGCCCGCACGGGCGTCGTACTCGGCCGTGGCCGAGTAGAAGAAGCAGCCGCCGGGGAAGACCCGCTGCCGGGAGTAGTCGAGCCAGCCGGTGCACACCCGCCACAGGCGGTCGAGCCCCGGCGGCAGGTCGCGGGCCGGCCGGACGACGTGTTCGACGTAGACCTTGACGGCCGCTTGGACCGTGGCGAGCTGCAGGTCCTCCTTGGAGCCGAACAGGGCGAACACGCCGCTCTTGCTCAGCTTCAGCTCGGTCGCGAGCCGTCCCAGCGAGAGGCCCTCCAGACCCTCGACGGAGGCGATCTCCACGGCGCGCCCGAGGACCAGCTGTCGCGTCTGGTTCCCACGCGCGATCCGCCCGTCGGTGTGTGTCGCTGCCATGTCCTGCCTATCTCTCGGGCCGGACCCCCATGGTGCCGCCGAAGCTCCAGCCTACTGAGTCGCTACGGGGCCCTACCGCCTCGGAGCCCGCCTTGCCGGACCGGTCCGGACCGTGCCCGACGAAGTCCAGGACGGCGCGTACGACGTCGGGGTCACCCAGGATCCGGCGGTGTCCGAGGCCGCGGGTGGTGATCAGGCGTGCCTGACCGCCGAACGCGCCGGCGAGCCGGCGGCCCTGCTCCACAGTGATCCTGGTGTCGTCCTCGTCGTGGACCACCAGGATCGGAGACCTTATGTCCGTCACGGTGTTCACCGCGGAGAAGGGTGTCCGGTCGGCCGGCGGGCCGGGGAAGAGGTTCTTCCTGATGCGGTCGTGCAGCTCGGCCTTCAGCCGGTGGCGCAGGTCGAGGGCGGAGCAGAACTCCTCGACCAGATAGTCGAAGTCGCAGACCCCGCTGATGGCGGCGATCCCCTTCGCCTTCACTCCGTGCTGCAATGCGAAGAACGAGCCGAGGACGCCGAGCGAGTGTGCGACCAGGGCTTCGAACTCACCGTACTGATCGTGGAGTGCGCCGAGGATGTCGCGGTATTCGAGAATCGTGGTGCTACGTCCGGTGGAGCCGCCGTGGCCTGGGGCGTCGAAGGTGATGACGCTGTATCCGCGGTCGAGGAGCCCCGGCACGAAGTCGGCGAGACGTGAGCCGCGCGACTGCCAGCCGTGCACCAGGACTACGGGCCTTTCGCCGCTGCCCCACCGGTAGGTCACCGCGGACTTGCCGTTGATCTCAAGCCTCGTGACGTCGGCCATGGTGAACAGCTCCCGTTCCGTGTCCCGCATGCCGCTCCGGGCGAGCGGCATGTGGAACAAGGTGTAGGCGCCGGCACCCGCGAACCCTCCCGGGATCCGGGAGACGGTGTTGAGCGCGGTGCCGGCAAGTGCCTCGGTGGGAATCATGCTCAGTGCTCCTCGGTCGGTATCGGAGTGTTAAATTAGCACGAACGACCGTGCTGTTATATGCCGAGCAAGTCCCCCGTCCCGCTCTCGCGAGGAGAACGCCATGCCGGCCACCGTCTGGTCTCGCGGGCTTCGTGGCGCGCCACGACCATGTGCGGATCGTGCGTTCCTACCGGAACCGGGGCAGCGTGCGCTCGACGACCTGGCGCATCGAACTCTTCGACATGGGCGAAACCCGGTACGCCGCCCGCTCGCTGCTCTCGGGCGGCTCCGTGTGGCCCGAATGACGCCCTGACGCCTACCGCGGTGCTCGCGGGAGGGGGCAAAAGCGACTGCCCCCTTCGGCTACGACAGTCTCTCCGGGCGCGATCTCGGTGAACCCGGCGTCACGCACCACCGGCAGCCCGCTCACAGTGAGTTCCCGCCAGCGGGCCGCGTCCGGGGTTGCCACCGAGAGCGGGAAACCGGCCTCGCGCCACTCCTTGCGCTCCGTCTCCGACAGCTCCCACCAGGCGAGCTGAGCACCGTGTCCGACCTGGGCCATGGTCTTGCCGGCCGACATGTCGAGACCGGGGTTGAGCCACAGCACGGGGCCGGTGGGGTCGGGTGCGGCCGGGGGCTCGGGGTCGTCCAGGTCCGTGCCCGACACCTGGAGTTTGGCCAGTTCCTTGGGCCAGCCGTCCAGCGGCACCGGCGGGAACACCCGCACCTCGGCGCTGTCGCCCGTGACCGTGATCCCGGGCAGGGCGGACGCCTTGCGCCACTCCGCACCGCGTGCCCGGCGCACCACCTTGCGGATCCGGGCGTCCTGCCAGTCCCGCATGAGCTGGGCCCATTCGCCCTCGTCGAGCGAGCGTTCGTCGGAGAGGATCGTGAGCACCGCACGGGCAGCGGTCCGCAGTGCGTCGGTACGGGCCGGGGGCGCCGTCTTCTCGATGTGCACCACCAGCGGCAGGACGAACTGCGGCGCCTCGTCGCGGCCGGTCGGCTCCGTGCGGAACGGACTGTCCTCGGGAAGGGACGCGGCGGGGGACTCGGCCCCGGGCACGGCGGGGGACTCGGATGCGGGGATGTCGTTGCTGCTCACCCGCCCAGTCTGCCAGGCGATCGACCACCGCTTCTTGGCGGAACGAAACGCTCCGGGTGAGGATGCACGGCATGAAGAGCGATCTCTTTTCCAGCGAGCACATGGTCCAGCCGGCCACCGTCCCCGGAATGACCCTGCAGAACAGCAAGTCCATCAAGTACGCCGTCAACGGTGAGATGCACGCACGCCAGGGCTCGATGATCGCCTTCCGCGGCAATCTCCAGTTCGAGCGCAAGGGCCAGGGCCTCGGCGGCATGCTGAAGCGCGCGGTCACCGGCGAGGGTCTTGCGCTCATGGCGGTCCGCGGCCAGGGCGAGGCGTGGTTCGCCCACGAGGCGGCGAGCTGTTTCATCGTGGAGATGGAGCAGGGCGACGTCCTGACCGTCAACGGCCGTAACGTCCTGTGCTTCGACGCCAGCCTCTCGTACGAGATCAAGACGGTGAAGGGCGCCGGAATGACCGGCGGCGGCCTCTTCAACAGCGTCTTCAGTGGATACGGGAAGCTCGGCCTGATATGTGAGGGCCACCCGCTGGTGATCCCCGTCACCGCCCAGCAGCCGGTGTACGTCGACACGGACGCCGTCGTCGGCTGGAGCGAGCAGCTCACCACGTCCCTGCACCGTTCGCAGAGCTTCGGCTCGATGGTGCGCGGCGGCTCGGGCGAGGCCGTCCAGCTGATGCTCCAGGGCGAGGGGTTCGTCATCGTGCGCCCCAGCGAGGCCAGGCCCGAGAAGGCGACGTCCAGCTGAATCTGCGAGGGGTGGGCCGCCGGTACGGCCTCGGCGGCCCCTGGGTCCTGCGCGGGGTCGATCTCGACCTGCCCGCGCGGACCCTGGTACGGATCGAGGGGGCCAACGGCACCGGGAAGTCGACCCTGTTGCGGCTGCTCGCCGGGATCGACGCACCGAGCGAGGGCCGGATCACCGGCCACAGGCCGCGTACGGCGTACGTCCCCGAGCGCTTCCCGGCGGCCCTGCCGTTCACCGCCGCCGGATACCTCGTCCACCTGGGGCGCATCCACGGCCTGCGCACCGCCGAGGCGAAGAGGCGCGCCGAAGCGTGGCTGGCGCGGTTCGGGGCCGCCGAGCATGCCGGGACACCCCTCGCGGAGCTCTCCAAGGGCACCAGCCAGAAAGTGGCCGTCGCCCAGGCGCTCCTGGCCGAACCAGGACTGCTCGTCCTGGACGAGGCATGGACCGGCCTGGGCACCGCGGCCCGCGAGGAACTGGACCGGGCCGTCGCCGAACGCGTCACGGCGGGCGCCACCGTCGTCTTCGTCGACCACGACCCGCGCCGCCTCGCGGGAGCGGTCCGCGCCGTCCACCGCGTCGAGGGGCACTCCGTGGTCCGGGTATGTGAGCCGGCGGCGGAAGGGGCGGAACGGCCCGAACCGCGGATCCGTATCGAGGTCGAAGGCCCGCCCCGGGCCGTACTCCCGACCGGACTGCCGGGCGCACCCGTCCAGGCATCCGGGCCCGCCGGGACCCTGCACCTCACGGTCGGCGCCACGCACTCGGACGATCTGCTGCGGGCGCTCCTCGCGGCCCGCCCGCCCTGGCGTATCCGGCAGTTGTTCCCCGTGCCGGAGCCCGAACGCGCGGCCGGTCCCCCCGAGCCGCGCGTTCGGGCTCCGAGCCCGGTCACCGGTCACCGGAAGGTGTGACATGACGGCCCTGCTCCGGTACCAGGCGGCCCTGTTGCTGCGCTCGCAGCGCTGGCTCGCCCCCGTCCTCCTGTACGCGGCGTTCCTCGGCGTCGGCGTTCAGGCGGGGCAGCCCGTGCTGGACTCGCTCGGCTACGCAGCCGCCGCGCTGCTGCCGGTCGCAGCCTGGTTCGTCCAGCTCTGCGCCGGTCAGGAGCCGCCCGCCGCCCGGACTGTCGCCGCAGCCGCCGCCGGACCGCACCGGCTCCATCTGGCCACGCTCCTTGCGGCCATCGGATGCGCGACGGCGCTGGGCGCCGCGGCCACCGCGGTCGTGCTGCTGGTCAGCAGCCCGGTCAGCAACGACCGCACGGTCGCCGTCTCCCCGGTCCAGGCGGCCACGGCCGGACTCCTCGCCGCCGTCTGCTGCGCCTTGGTGGGTGCGGCCGTCGGCGCGCTCTGCACCAGACCGCTGCTGCACGCCCGCGGCTGGTCCGTCGCCGCCACCGTGCTCGGCGCCCTGCTGGCCCTGGTCACGACCGGCTCGCCGGCGAAGTACGCGGTGACCGCACTGGTCTCCGGCTCGCGGACCGGGGTGGTCGCGGTGCCCGCCCTGCCGCTCCTCGGTGCCGCGGCCTTCGCCGCCGGGGCAGCCGCTCTGGCCGCCGGACTCGTTTCGCGGCGCGGCTGAGTAGGCTCGTACTCATGGACGATTCGTACTGCGAGCCTCCTGCGCCTCCGAAGCCTGTGGTCACCGGCGCGGACGTGGGGCCTCCGTTCGCCGAATGCCTACTGTGCCGCGAGCCGACCGAGTATCCGGAGTCGGCCAAGGGCATCACCCTGTGCCCGGTGTGCGAGTGGCAGGAGGCGGCCCGCAGGGCCTGCTCCGGCTGAGGCGGTGCCAGGGGCTCAGCCGCGCATCAGCTCGGAGACCTTCACGAAGCGGTAACCGCGCTTGCGCAGCTCCGGGACCACCCGCCGCACCGCTTCGTCGGTCACCGGTGCCGCGCTGCGCGTGCAGTGCATGACGACCAGCGATCCCGGAGTGACTCCCGCAAGTACCTGTTCGGCCACGGCGTCCGCGTCCTTCGCGAACGCGTCACCGCTGACGACGTCCCACTGCACCGCCGTCACCTTCTCCGATGCCAGGGTGCGCAGCGCCGCGTCGTCGTAGCAGCCGCCGGGGAAGCGGAAGTACGGCACCACGTTGCGTGCCCCCGCCTTCCGGAACGCGGTGAAGGCGCGCCGTACGTCGTCGCGCATGTCCGCCTTCTCGACGACGGGCAGGCCGTAGCACGGGGACGTGAAGGCGTAGTGGCGGTACGAGTGGTTGGCGATCTCGAACAGCGGGTCGGTGCCGATGGACCGGGTCTGCGCCGGATACTCCTGCGCCCACCGGCCCGTCATGAAGACCGTCGAAGGGACCTTCAGCCGGCGCAGCAGCGCGATCAGTTCCGGGTTGTCGAAGCGCTCGCCCGAGGCCGCGCGCGCTCCCTGGTCCGCGGTCATGTCCGCGTCGAAGGTCAGCGCCACCACCTTGTCGCGGGACCCGGTGTTGCCCGCCCGCCCGCGTGGGGCGCGCAGGAAGACCGGGGTCAGTCCGGCAGGTCCCGGCGCCATGGTGGGCGGTTTCCGTCCGGCGGCGGGCGGCGTGGCCGGCGCACCGGCGGGGGCGGGCGCGGAGGCGGCGGGTGCCGAGGGGGCGGGTGCGGAGGGGGTCGCGGTCGGGGGGACGTGGTTACGCGGCCCCGCCGAGCTCCCGCAACCGAGGAGGCCGCTTCCGAGCACTGCCCCCAAAACGGTCAGAACAGTCGTTTTCCGTACAGAGTTGGTCACTCCCGGAAACTAACCGATCACCCTGCGGAGGGCCGCCGACGGCGCTCACGCGCCGCCGGACGGCCCTCCGGAGGTCAGCCGGTCAGCGCCACGGCCCCGTCACCGCGAAGGTCGTCCCCGGCGCATAGCAGTTCAGATACATCGTCAGACCGTCCGGCGAGAAGGTCGTTCCGGCGAACTCGCCCCACTCCGGCTCCTCCGGGGTCCCCGTGTTCTGCCGGCCGCGCGCCATCGTGTACACCTCGCCCCGCCGGGTCACCCCGAGCACGTACTGGGCCCCGTTGCCGTCCTCGCACACCATCAGCCCGCCGTCGGCGGACAGACAGATGTTGTCGGGGGACTCGCCGGGCAGCTGGATGTCCGTATCCGGGCCGAAGACGACCACCAGCGTGAGGCGGCGCCGCTTCGGCTCGTACCGCCACACCTGCCCGTAGTGGTCACCGGACGACCCCTCCGAGCGGCGCGCGAAACTGGAGACGAAGTAGACCGACGACCCGCCCCAGTAACACCCCTCCAGCTTCTGGGCGTGCGTGATGCCCTTCGGGCCGAAGTCCTGGAGCCGGATCGGGGTTACGGCCGCCAGCGGATCGGGTACGGGCACCCACTCGACCCCGCCGAAGCTCGCCCCTGTCTCCTGGACGGCGGAGAGGTCGGGCACGCCGGGCACCCGCATGGCCTCCAGTGCGCCACCGGCCCGCAGCGAGCCCCGCCCGCCCAGTGGCTTCTCGGGCAGGAACCGGTAGAAGAGCCCGAACGGCCGCTGGAACGCGTCCTCCGTCTCGTACACGATCCCGTTCCCCGGATCGACGGCGACGGCCTCGTGCTGGAAGCGGCCCATCGCGGTGAGCGGTACGGCTCCGGTACGGCGCGGATCGGCGCCGTCCACCTCGAAGACGAAGCCGTGGTCCTTGGTGTAGCCGTTGGTACCGGCCTTGTCCTCGGTCTCCTCGCAGGTCAGCCAGGTGTTCCAGGGGGTGGGGCCGCCCGCGCAGTTCACCGCCGTACCGGCGATGGCGACGCGCTCGCCGAGGACCCTGCCGCGGCTGTCGAGCTCCAGGGCCGTACAGCCGCCCTTGGCCATCGGGTCGTAGGTGAGGCCGTCGACCGTGGGGACCCCCAGCGCGGCGGTGGCCCGGTTCTCGTGGTTGCGCACGAGATGGACTCGGCCGCGGTGGCCCCGGAAGGCGGCCATGCCGTCGTGGTTGCCGGGGACGATGCCCTCACCGGAGCGGAGTTCGTCGCCCTGCCGGGAAAGCACTCGGTAGCGGAACCCCTCCGGCAGATCGAGCAGGCCGTCCGGATCGGGGACGAGGGGGCCGTAACCGCTGTGGCCCACGGCGGCCGAGGTGCCCGCGAAGAGTTCGGAGAAGGCGCCGGCGAAGGTGACCGAGACGGCGGCTGCGCCGCCCCCGGCCAGGACCTGACGTCGTGTCGCGGGGCGTCGTGATGCTGATGACATGAGGCAACTCCCTGTTGGCGGACAGGTGAAGTGACCCGCATGTGTGTACCACGCGTGTTGCCGCGCGGGAACCATGCGGGCCACTGAGCCTCACAGCGGCCCCTGGGACCTCAGCGGTCCGAGGGGCCCGTGCGATCAGGCCAGGGAGGCCGAGAGGGTGATCGTCGTGCCCGTCAGCGCCTGGCTGACCGGGCAGTTCAACTTGGCGTCCTCGGCGGCCTTCACGAAGCCCGCCTCATCGAGACCGGGCACCTCGCCCACGACGGTGAGGTGGATTCCGGTGATGCCGGTGCCGGGCTGGAAGGTCACATCGGCCTGGGTGTTCAGCCGGGTCGCCGTGTTGCCCGCCTTGGCGAGCCCGTTGGACAGAGCCATCGAGAAGCAGCTGGAGTGCGCGGCGGCGATGAGCTCCTCCGGGCTGGTCTTGCCGTTCGCCTTCTCCGCGCGCGACGGCCAGGAGACCGCGTACTCGCCGATGCCGGAGGAGTCGAAGGTGACGACGCCCTCGCCCTCGATCAGGTTGCCTTCCCAGACCGTGTGCGCCTGACGCGTGGTAGCCATGCTGGATTCCCTTCAAACGGTGTGCGCGGTTGTACGGGATGTACGAGCCTCCCGAAGGTGCCTCGTACGGCGTTACGCCCCCGAACCTACTGCGCCACCAGTCCCTTTGCGTCGCGCGCCAGCGCCGTCAGCCTGGAGATCGCCCGGAAGTACTTCTTCCGGTACCCGCCGTTCAGCATCTCTTCGCTGAACAGCTTGTCGAAGGGGAGCCCCGAGGCGAGCACCGGGACCTCCCGGTCGTAGAGCCGGTCCGCGAGCACCACGAGCCGCAGCGCCGTCGACTGGTCGGGCACCGGCTGCACTCCGGTGAGACAGACGGCGCTGACGCCGTCCGTCATCGCCCCGTACCGGCTCGGGTGGACCCTGGCCAGGTGTTCGAGCAGACCGGGGAAGTCGTCGAGGGCGGCGCCGGGCGTGGCGTACGCGGCCTTCGTGACCTGCTCGTCCGAGTACGGCGGCGGAGCCTCGGGCAGCCCGCGGTGGCGGTAGTCCTCGCCGTCGATGCGCAGCGGCCGGAAGTGCGAGGACAGACCCTGGATCTCGCGGAGGAAGTCGGCGGCCGCGAAGCGGCCCTCGCCGAGCTTGCCGGGCAGGGTGTTGGAGGTGGCGGCCAGTGCGACCCCCGCCTCGACCAGCCTGCTGAGCAGCGAGGACACCAGCACGGTGTCACCCGGGTCGTCGAGTTCGAATTCGTCGATGCAGAGCAGCCGGTGCCCGCTGAGCGTCTGCACGGTCTTCTGGAAGCCCAGCGCGCCGACCAGGTTGGTCAGCTCGACGAACGTGCCGAACGCCTTGAGCTCAGGTGCCGCGGGCGTGGCGTGCCAGAGGGAGGCCAGCAGATGGGTCTTGCCGACCCCGTAACCACCGTCGAGATAGACCCCGCGTGGCCCGGTCGGAGCAACGGCCGCCTTCCGGCCGAACCACTTCCGTTTCCCGCTCCCCGTGGCGTGCGCTCCGCCGAGGCCGCCCGCGAAATCGCTCAGCACCCTGACCGCTTCGGTCTGGCTCGGCTGGTTCGGGTCGGGGACGTACGTGGCGAAGCGCACCGAATCGAAGCGCGGCGGCGGCACCATCTCGGCGACCAGACGGTCGGCGGGAACGCGCGGCTCACGGGCGCACAGGGACAGGGGGGCCGCTTCGGCTATGGGGCTCTGCCCCGGAACGGCGGTGGATGACGACACAACTCGCCACCTTAAGGGCCATGCCAGACTGCACCACATGCGACGCCTGCTCCCTGTGACGGACCTGACAACCGACGAGACCGGCCCTGCCGCCGGCGCAAGCGGCCGGGCCGCCGACGCGACCGCCCCGACGAGCGTCCCCGCGAACGCGGCCGACGACCGCGAGTGGAGTCTCGAACAGCTGGCCGATGCGTACGCGTATCCGGACAGGGTCGGTCCGTGGCTGCGCGCCAACATGGTGTCCACCCTGGACGGTGCGGCCCAGCACGACGGCCGCTCCCAGGGCATCTCCTGCGCGAGCGACATGCGGATCTTCGGCACACTGCGCGGGCTGGCCGACGTGGTGGTGGTCGGCGCGGAGACCGCGCGTCTGGAGGGGTACCGGCCGGCCAGGGCCCGCGAGGCGTTCGCCGCGCGGCGCGCGGCGGCCGGCCAGGGCCCCGCCCCCGCGATCGCCGTGGTGAGCGCGAGCCTGAACCTGGACTTCTCACTTCCGCTCTTCACCTCGCCCCTCGTCCCGACCCTGGTCCTGACCGGGGCGGGAGCCCCTGCCGACCGGGTCCGCGAGGCCGAGCGGGCGGGCGTCCAGGTGGTCGTCGCCGGGGAGGGCTCCGCGGTCGCGCCGGAGCGTGCGGTCCGTGAGCTGGCCGCCCGCGGTCTGACCCGGCTGCTGACGGAGGGCGGACCGCGGCTGCTCGGCCAGTTCGTGGCGGCCGACGCGGTGGACGAGCTCTGTCTGACCGTCTCCCCGATGCTGTCGGCGGGTGACGCGCAGCGGATCGCGGTCGGCCCGTCGGTCGGTGTGCCGGAACGATTCGTCCTGGCGTCGTTGCTGGAGGAGGACGGGTTTCTCTTCACTCGGTACCGTCGTGATCCGTCTCGTTGACACGCGATCTGACAAGTAACGGAATTTCCCGTTCCGGTTAGCTCCGGATGGGCACACTTACTTCTGCAGACCCCGTGGCAGCGCGGGGAAGGATGGTTTCAGCAGCGGCCGTCACGGTCGATGGGACAAAGCGGAAGGGCGCCTGTCGTGTTCACAAGCGTTTTGATGATCGAGAAGCCCCTCACCCCGGAGGACGTGGAATTCGTCACCACCCTCCACGGCGAGGAGCGGATCTCGTTCGTCGTACTGATGCAGCCGCGGGGTGACCAGGCCGACGTACTCCTGCGCGCGATCGACGACGTGGCGATCGGAGAGCTGAAGGAAGCGACCCGCGAGGGGGAGGAACCGGCCGGCAGAGCCGCCCGGGAACCCGCCGAGATCGCCCTGGAATTCTCCCTGCGGGCGCTGCGCCAGGCCGGCTCGGACGCCGTCGGACAGGTGGTCGAGGACCACCCCCTCGACAAGCTCAAGACCGTCGTCGACGAGGCGAGCGCGGACGAGGTCATCGTCCTGACCGCACCCCACTACGTGGAGGAGTTCTTCCACCGCGACTGGGCCTCCAGGGCCCGTCACAAGGTCGGCGTACCGGTGCTCAAGCTCTTCGCGCACAGCGAATAGGCTGGGGGACCGTTACTAGCCTCGACCCTGGGAGACACGCGCATGGCACCCGGAATTCCTGCCGCCCTTGAACGGCCGCACTTCATCGGCATCGGCGGCGCCGGAATGTCGGGCATCGCGAAGATCCTCGCCCAGCGGGGCGCGAAGGTGGCCGGAAGTGACTCCAAGGAGTCCGCCACCGCCGAATCGCTGCGGGCGCTGGGGGTGACCGTCCACATCGGGCACGCCGCCGGTCATCTGGCCGACGACGCCACCTGTGTGGTCGTCTCCAGCGCCATCCGCGCCGACAACCCCGAGCTGGTCCGCGCCGCCGAGCTGTCGGTCCCGGTCGTGCACCGCTCCGACGCGCTCGCCTCCCTGATGACGGGCCTGCGCGCGATCGCCGTGGCGGGTACGCACGGCAAGACGACCACCACGTCGATGCTGGCCGTCGCCCTGTCCGAGCTGGGCCTCGACCCCTCGTACGCCATCGGCGGCGACCTGGAGGGTCCCGGCACCAACGCCCGGCACGGCGAAGGCGAGATCTTCGTCGCCGAGGCCGACGAGAGCGACCGCAGCTTCCAGAAGTACGACCCCGAGGTCGCGATCGTCCTCAACGTCGAGCTGGACCACCACGCGAACTACGCCTCGATGGACGAGATCTACGACTCCTTCGAGACGTTCGTCGGCAAGGTCGTCCCCGGCGGCACCCTCGTCGTCTCCGCCGACCAGGCGGGCGCCGTCGAGCTGGTCCAGCGGGTCCGCGACATCTCCACCCTGAACGTGGTCACCTACGGCTCAGCGCCGACCGCCGACGTACGCGTCCACAAGGTCACCCCGCGCGGCCTGACCAGCGAGGTCACGGTCGTCCTCAACGGGAAGTACCTCACCTTCACCGTCTCCGTGCCCGGCAGCCACTACGCCCACAACGCGGTCGCCGCACTCGCCGCCGGTGTCGCCCTCGGCATCCCCGCCCACAACCTCGCCTCGGCCCTCGGCAAGTACACCGGGGTCAAGCGGCGCCTCCAGCTCAAGGGCGAGGCCGCGGGCGTCCAGGTCATCGACTCGTACGCGCACCACCCCACCGAGATGACCGCCGACCTCGAAGCGATGCGCGGCGCCGCGTCCGACGCCCGCCTCCTGGTCGTCTTCCAGCCCCACCTCTACTCCCGCACCCAGGAGCTCGGCACCGAGATGGGCCAGGCGCTCGCACTCGCCGACGCCTCCGTGGTCCTCGACATCTACCCGGCCCGCGAGGACCCGATCCCGGGCATCACCAGCAACCTGATCGTCGACGCGGCAAAGGCCGCCGGAGCCGACGTCGTGGCGGTCCACGACAAGGCGGCGATCCCCGGGGTCATCGCGGGAATGGCCAAGCCCGGTGACCTCGTTCTCACCATGGGAGCGGGCGACGTCACGGACCTCGGCCCGCAGATCCTGGACCACCTGTCGAGCTGAGGGAGCCACTGTGGCGTACGACATCGAGAAGCCGGACGAGCAATGGCGGGCGGAGCTGTCCCCCGCCGAGTACGCCGTGCTGCGCCAGGCCGGCACCGAGCCCGCCTTCAGGGGCGAGTACACCGACACGAAGACCGAGGGCGTCTACTCCTGCCGGGCGTGCGGCTCCGAGCTGTTCCGCTCCGACACGAAGTTCGAGTCGCACTGCGGCTGGCCGTCCTTCTACGACCCGAAGGACACGGACGCGGTAGAGCTGATCAAGGACAGCAGCCACGGCATGGTGCGCACCGAGGTGCGTTGCGCCCGTTGCGGTTCCCACCTGGGCCATGTCTTCGAGGGCGAGGGCTATCCGACGCCCACCGATCAGCGGTACTGCATCAACTCGATCTCGCTGAAGCTGGCGCCGGACGAGAGCTGAGCCGAGCTCATCCGCTGAACCGCCCCTAGTCCTCTTCGGGGGACTCGGGGCGCAGCAGCGGGTGCACGACCCTGGGGAAGACCCGGGCGCGGACGACCGGCTCGGCCGAGCCGCCCTGGATGACCGTCTCGGCGACGCCCCAGGGGCGGCCGGTCAGCTGCACGGTGATGGTGTACGAGGACGAGCAGCCGGTGCACTCGTAGCGGTCGGCCCAGGTCTCCACGTCCGTGACGCTTCCCGGGTACCGCTTCACGTGCAGGTGCCGCGCGTGGCAGCGGTCGCACTTCTCGCCCGGCTCACAGGTCCCGCCGCACGGGCAGGGCACGTCGAGGGATTCGGCGGGGCGCCAGTGCTGGACGAGGAGGGCCTCCCGGGTCTGCCCCATGTCCTTCATGGCCTTCAGATTCCGGGCGGCGACGTTGTACGACTCGCCGGTGGCCGCCATCCGGTCCCGGATCACGTCCTTGCGTCCGCGGTTGGTCGTCATGTGTTCCTCCTGGGTGTACGCAGCCCGTCAGGAGGCCCACGAAATCGTTCTCCCTACGGTACCTGTCGCGCCGCACCGGCGGTCCCCGCACTCCCTGCCCGGTCCGGGGCGCTTCGGCCGAGAACCGAACAAAGTGACTATTCCTCGCGAGTGGGACGCAAGGCGGCGCGCCGTCGTCGAGTTCATTCGGCTTGTTCCTCCGCCCTGATCTTGACTTTCCTGTGAAGCGGTCGTGAATTCGGTCTTCATATTCCGACGCGGAAATACCCTGACCACCGAAAACGGTCCATGGCCGATTCAACCGGCAATGATCGCCGGTTGACCGAAACCCTCCCTTGACCGGCCTCTTGGCGCGATACAGACTCCCAAGAGGCACTCATGCATCAGGAGCCACCGAGCGCATTCGCATACGGATGGCCCTGCGAGACCGATATCGCACGGGGTGAACGGCGGGGGAAAGCACGGGGATCGTTCATGCGGAATCCACGCATGCACGCAATTCCTTCACGTCCTCTCCCATCTCTTGTCTCATCTCTTGATGCGCGAAGGGAATGGAGGGGGAATGCCGACGCATATGGGCTATCCCGGCGTTTACATCGAAGAACTTCCCAGCAGCATCCGTACCATCGCCTCGGTCACCACCTCGGTGACCGCGTTCGTCGGGCACACGCGCCGGGGCCCGCTCAACCAACCGGTGCGGGTCACCAGCTTCGCCGACTTCGAGCGCCGCTTCGGCGGGCTCACCTCGCAGAGCGCTGTCGGTTACGCGGTGCACCAGTTCTTCGGCAACGGCGGCACCCAGGCCGTCGTCGTCCGGGTGGCCAAGGCCGGCACCGGTGAGGAAGCCTGCGTCACGCTCCACTCCACCGAGGGGCACAGCGAGTGCCCGGTGCTGGAGGTGCACGCGAAGGAGCCCGGCGTCTGGGGCTCGGGCCTGCGGGTGGCGATCGACCACGACACCCCGGCTCCGGACAAGACGTTCAATCTCCAGATCCTCGACGCGCGCGGCGGGGCGCGGGAGTCCTTCACCGGCCTCTCGATGAACGCGGGCCACGGCCGCTTCGTCGAGACGGTCGTCAACGCGGGTTCCTCCCTCGTCCGGGTGAAGGCCCTCGACGAGGACCGGCCCGACCCGTCCGGCACGGTCTCCAAGCCCTTCGCGGCGCAACTGCCGGACCTGGAAGTCGAGCTGAAGGTCAAGATCGGCGATGTGGAGCGCGAGTTCACGCTGTACGAGCCCGACCGAGACGGCGAGCCGCCGGCCAACGTCACCGAGCTGGCGCTTCTGCTGGAACGCAAGCTGCGCGCGCTGCCCGACGCCCCGGGGAAGCACGCCTTCGCCGGGGCCGAGGTCACCGCCTTCGGCCGGCGGCTCCAGGTCGTCGCCGGGTCCGTCGACCCGGACGACGTGGTCCGCTTCGTCGGCGAGTGCGCCAACGACCTGGGTCTTGAGGCCTCGGTCAACCCGCCCGTCTTCCCGCTGGAGGGCGGCAAGGACGGGGACCCGCCCGGCCCGCGCGACCTCATCGGCAGCGAAGCGCGCAAGACCGGCGTGCAGGCGCTGCGCGACGTGGACGACGTCAACCTGCTGGTCCTGCCGGAACTCTCGGCGTACGAGTCCACCGAGGACATGGTCACCGTCCTGTCCGCGGCCGAGCAGCTCTGCCGCGAGCGACGGATCTTCCTGCTTGTCGACTCGCCCTCCACCTGGGGCAGCGTCGACGCCGCACGGGCCGGGATCGGGGCCTTCGAACCCGTACGCAGCAACCACGCGGGGCTGTACTTCCCGCATCTGCGGCTGACGGACCCGCTGACCGGACGGCTGCGTTCCTTCCCGCCTTCGGGTGCCGTCGCCGGGGTCATCGCCCGTACCGACGGCGAGCGCGGTGTATGGAAGGCGCCCGCCGGGACCGAGGCACGGCTCGCCGGCGTCCGGTCGCTGACCGTCAAGCTGACCGACCGGGAGAACGGGCTGCTCAATCCGCTGGGCGTGAACTGCCTGCGCACCTTCCCCGTGGTGGGTCCGCTGGTGTGGGGCGCCCGCACGCTCGAAGGCGCGGACGCGCTCGACAGCGAGTGGAAGTACGTACCGGTGCGCCGGCTCGCACTGCATGTCGAGGAGAGCCTTTTCCGCGGTCTGCAGTGGGTCGTCTTCGAACCCAACGACGAGCAGCTCTGGCAGCAGATCCGGCTCAAGGCATCGGCCTATCTCAACGATCTGTTCCGGCAGGGTGCGTTCAAGGGCGGCACACCGCGCGAGGCGTACTTCGTGAAGTGCGACAAGGACACCACCACCGACGCCGACATCGAGCGCGGAGTGGTCAACGTCGTCATCGGCATCGCGCCCGTCAAGCCCGCGGAGTTCGTGATCGTCAAGATCCAGCAGGTCGCCGGAGAGTTCTCCCTCTCGTAACCAAGCAAAGGAACACGAAGGAAACCGATGGCTGAGTTCCAGATAAACGCCCATCGCTTCGACCCCTACAAGAATTTCAAGTTCCTGGTCCTCTGGGACGGTCGAACGGTCGCGGGCATCAGCAAAATCAGTCCCCTGAAGCGCACCACCGAGGTGGTCAAGCACCGCCACGGCGGTGACCCGAGTTCACCGCGCAAGTCGCCGGGCCGCTCCGAATTCGAGGGCGTCACACTGGAGCGCGGTGTCACACACGACCCCGAATTCGACCGGTGGGCCAACAAGGTCTGGCAGGTCGGTGCCGGGCTCGGCTCGGAGGTCTCGCTCCGGGACTTCCGCAAGGACATCATCATCCAGGTCCTCAACGAGGCCGGGCAGGTGGCCGTCTCGCACAAGCTGTACCGGGCCTGGGTCAGCGAGTACCAGGTCATGGGCGAACTCGACGCGAACGCCAATGCCGTCGCCATCCAGAGCGTGAAGCTGGAGTGCGAGGGCTGGGAGCGGGACTACGAGATTCCGGAACCGGTCGAGCCGTCGTTCACCCACCCGGCCTGAACGACACCGTGAACCCTGGGACAGCCCCGGTGGGGCCCGCCGAGCTACTGGCCGCCTGGGAGACCGGGCTGGCCCTGGGGGCGGCGGAGAAGTCACTGCTGCTGCACCGGGCGGCCCGCCCGGGGGCCGGTACCGACGAGTTGCTGTCGGTACCGGTCGGTGAGCGGGAGGCCGATCTGTTCGCGCTGCGCCGGTCGCTGTTCGGTGAGCGCATGCAGGTGCGGGTCGAGTGCGGTGCCTGCGGCGAGGCCATGGAGTTCGACCTCGACGCCGGTGCGCTGGGCGCGCGTCCGGCGGCGCGGGACCGGCCGCTACGGGTGGCGGAGGACGACTGGGTGGTCGAGTTCCGGCTGCCCACCGTCGCCGGTCTCGCGGCGGCCGGCGCGGCAGGCTCGCCCGCCGAGGCCCGTCGGCTGCTCGTGACCGACTGCACGGTACGGGCGCTGCGCGGCGGGGAGCCCGTCGCCGCGGAGCACCTGGCGGCTCTGCTGCCCGAACGGGTGGAGCGGCTCATCGCCGAGAAGGCCGCCGAGGCGGACCCGACGGCCGAGGTGACGCTGAACGTGGCGTGCCCCGAATGCGGTGAGGCCACCCCGGCCGAGCTGGACATCACCTTCTACCTGTGGACCGAACTGGACAACTGGGCACGGGACTTGCTGCTCGATGTCCATCTGCTCGCCACCGCCTACGGGTGGTCCGAACCGGAAATTCTGGCGCTCAGCCCCATTCGGCGTCGTTACTACCTGGAGCTGTGCACCGATGCCTGACTACTTCGACCGGCTGCTCGCCCGGTACACGCCGGTGGCCGCGGCCACCGGCACCGGCGACTCCGGTGCGCGGGTGCGGGTGAGGCCCCGACTGGCCGGCCCGTTCGAGCGGGCCGAGGCGCTGCGGTACGGGCCGCCAGAGGCGGACGAGCCGGCCGCGCTGATCCCTTCCGCTCCGACGGCCGCCCCGGACCGGCCCCGGTCGGTGCGGCCGGACCGGGAGGTGCGCACCGAGCGCCACACCGTGGTGCGCACGGAGCGGGCGCCGCAGTCCGGCGAGCCGGTTCCGCAGGCCCCGCCCGGGACACCGGCCCCGGCACCACTCCTGCGGCCCCCGTCCGCCCCTTCGCCGATGGCCCGGCCCGCCGGGGCGGAGGGCGCGCGTGCGGGACGCCGGGGAAGGCCGTCCACGCCGGAGGACGCGACGTCGGCGCCTGCCGTGCAGGCCGGCCCCCCACCGCTGGCCGCAATACCGGCGCGTGCGGCGGCGCTGCCCGCGCCACGCGACTCCGACACCGCTGCCGCGCGCGGTGCGGCGCTCGGCTCGGTGGGGCGGCGCGCGCCGCGCCCGGCCGAACGCGTCGTGCACGTACAGATCGGCCGGCTGGAGGTCAGCGCGGCAGCGCGGCCCGGTGCGAACGGTTCACCGGCCGGGCGCCCCGCACAACAGGCCGGCCGGCCGGCCCCCGTACTGACTCTGGACGACTACCTGTCGCGCGGCGGGAAGAGGGACTGACGACATGAGCAACGCACTCGCCGTCGCCACGGTCACCCAGGCGCTCGCTCTGCTGATCGAGAGCAACCTGGGGCCCGAGATGGACATCGCGGTCAAGGTGGAGACCCGTAAACCGCCGTCGGAACCGCCGAGCGAGCCGACCATCACGGTGTTCCTCTACCAGGTGACGCCGAACGCCGGAATGCGCAACAACGACCTGCCGACACGCGCCGCCGACGGCACCCTGCGCAACCGTGCGACCGCGCCGCTGGACCTGCACTACGTGATCAGCGCGTACGGGGAGGAGACGGAGCTGGTCGGGCAGCGGCTGCTGGGATGCGTGATCCGCACCTTGCACGAAATACCCGTACTGCCCCTGGAGTTGATCGAACTGGCTGCCGATCGACCGTATCTGGCGGGCAGCGACCTGGCGGCCTCACTGCAGAAGGTGCGTTTCACGCCGACGGTCATGGACGTCGACGAGACGTCCAAGCTCTGGGGAATGCTGCACCAGACCCCCTACACGCTGTCGGTGGCCTACCAGGCATCGCTGGTGGTGATCGAGGGCCGCGAGAAGCCGGTCCCGGCGAAGCCGGTGCAGGAACGCACGGTACGGGTGCTTCCGTTCGGGGCGCCTGGGGCTCCGGTGCCGCCGGGGGCGGACGAGACGCCTCCGGTGACTGCCGAAGGCAACCCGCTCCCGGCCGCGGCCGAGAAGGCCCCGGCACCCACGGCTGAGAAGTCCCCGGCGAAGAAGGCCGCGGCGAAGAAGGCGCCCGCCAAGCGAGCGGCTCCGCCTCGGCCCCGCAGGGCGGCCGGGAGCGATACGCCGACGCCGGACGACAAGGGCTGAGCGGGAGTGCGGAACACGGGGGGTGAGGGCATGGGTACGAACGAAGGGGCCGGTCGGAGCGAGGGCGGCCGGGACGCGGCAGCGCAGGGACGGGCGCTCTCGGCGGCCATCCACGCCGTACTCGCCCGCGTCGACGCACACGCCGGGCGCGCGACACGTCCCACGGGCGCGACGCGTCCCCCGCGCGCGGCAGGAGCGGCGGGGGCGGCCGACACGGCAGGAGCCGCGCAGCACGCACGTCCCGCCCGGGCCGCACAGCCCGTACAGCCCGCACGGGCCGCGCAGCCCGCACAGAGCACCGGCACCGACGTCACCCCCTCGAACAGCGCCACCCCCGCCGCCCTCGACGCCCTCGTCGCGTGCTTCGGCCTGAGCCCGTTCGAGCGCGAGATCGTCCTGCTGGCCGCAGCAGCCGAGTTGGAGCCCACCACGGGCACCCGGTGCGCCGCGGCCGGCGGCGACCCGGAGCGTACGTACCCCACCTTCTCGCTCTCCCTCGCCGCGCTCGGCGATCCGCACTGGAGCGCCCTCACGCCCGTCGCCCCGCTGCGGCGCTGGCGGATCGTCGAGCTCGACGACGAGACCCGCCTGACCACGTCCCGGCTCCGGCTCGACGAGCGGATCCTGCATTTCCTGGTCGGCTCGCCCTACCTGGACGCCCGGCTGCACGGGCTGCTGCGCCGCACCACCGTGCCGGACTCGCTGCCCACCTCGTACGACCTGGCGGCGAGCCGGGTCGCGGCGGGCTGGTCGGGGGCGGGGCGCGGGGCGCCGCTCCGCGTCGAGCTGGTCGGCGGCGATCTTCGTACCCGTGCGGACATCGCCGCGGTCGCGGCCCAACGCTCCGGACTCGGCCTCTACGAGATGTCGGCCGCCGACGTTCCGACCGCTCCGGACCGACGCGACCTGCTCGCCCGCCTGTGGCAACGCGAGGCGATTCTGCTGCCGGCTGCGCTGCTGGTGGAGGTCGGCGAGCTGGACCGCGAACAGACCGCCGCCACCGACGTGTTCGTCGAGAGTGCGGCCGTGCCGCTGGTCGTGTCGAGTCCCGATCCGCGGCAGACGGCACGCCCCCGAGGCGAACGCGTCACCGTTCCGCCGCTGGACGCGGACGAGCAACTCGGGGTGTGGACCGACGCGTTCGCCGACGTACCCGATGTCTCACCGGCCGATCTGCGCGACCTCGTGGCCCAGTTCTCACTGCCACCCCATCTGGTCCGTACGGCCGGAGCGGCAGTGGCCCGGGACCTGCCGGGCGAGGACGAGCTGGATGCGACGGGGCTGGCTTGGCAGGCGGGCCTGACCGAGGCCCGGATGGGCATGGACGAGCTGGGCCGGCGGATCGAGCCGCAGGCTGCCTGGGGCGATCTGGTGCTGGCGGAAGGGCAGTTGCGGGTCCTGCGTGAGATCACCGCGCATGTGCGGCAGCGGCCGACCGTGTACCAGGAGTGGGGATTCGCGGAGACGCTGCGCCGGGGCCTGGGCGTCACCGCGCTCTTCGCGGGCGGCTCCGGCACCGGCAAGACCCTCGCCGCCGAGGTGATGGCGAAGGAACTGGGCCTGGACCTGTTCATCATCGATCTCTCCCAGGTGGTCAGCAAGTACATCGGTGAGACCGAGAAGAACCTGCGTAAGGTCTTCGACGCCGCCGAGCAGGGCGGGGCGCTGCTCCTGTTCGACGAGGCCGACGCGCTGTTCGGCAAGCGCAGTGAGGTCAAGGACAGCCACGACCGGTACGCCAACCTCGAAGTCAGCTATCTGCTGATGCGGATGGAGGCGTACCGAGGGCTCGCGATCCTCACGACGAACATGAAGCAGGCCCTGGACACAGCGTTCATGCGCCGTATCCGCTTCGTCGTCGACTTCCCCTTCCCCGGCGAGAGCGAGCGGGCCGAGATCTGGCGCCGGGTGCTGCCGTCGCGTGCACCGATGAAGGGCGTCGATCCGGAGCTGCTGGCCCGGCTGACCGTGGCGGGCGGCTCCATCCGCAATATCGCGCTGTCGGGTGCCTTCCTCGCCGCGGAGGAGGGGGACAGGCTCCAGATGCGCCACATGCTGGAGGCCGCCCGTACCGAATACCTGAAGCTCGACCGTTCCCTGACGCCTTCGGAGGTGCACGGATGGGTCTGAACGAGCAGCAGCACACGGTACGGGTGGACATCGGCGAGCTGGTGCTGGACGGGTTCGGCCGAGTGGACCCGGAACGCGTATCGGAGGCTTTCCAGGCGGAGTTGGGGCGGCTCGTACGGGAACGGGGCGTCCCGCTGGCGGCGGACGGCGGCCAGGCGCTGGACGCCCTGGCGGGGCTGCCCCCGCTGCCCGCGTCGCTCTCCGCGCGGCGCCTCGGCCAGGAGCTGGCGCGCGCGGTGCACACCGGGCTCTCGGGCGGGGGTGAGGTCACGCGATGAGTACGTCCCACTCCCAGGAGGCCCGGTCCGACCAGTCCGACAGGCGCCGCAAGCGCAAGGAACGCGCCGCATCCCGCGGGCCCGAGCCGAAGAACATCGTCAGCGGTGCGGGCCAGCCGCTCGACCTGAGCGTACGGCGGGAGCTGGAGGAGCAGCTCGGGCACGACTTCAGCCGGGTGCGGCTGCACACCGACCCGGAAGCGGGCGCGCTCACCGAGATGCTCGGCGCGGACGCGGTCGCTGTCGGCCAGGACATCTTCTTCCGCGAGGGGACCTACCGTCCCGGCACGACGGACGGTCAGCGGCTGCTCGCCCACGAGTTGCTGCACACGGTGCAGAACCCGCACGGTCTCGGCGCGCTGCGGGCCGGGCGCGACCTGGGCGCGGTGAGCATGCCGCAGCAGGCGATGGAGCGCGAGGCGGAGTCGGCGGCGCAGGATCTCGTACGGGACGAGGAGTCCGAAACCCAGGTCGAGGAGGGTCAGTCGACGCCCGGCTGGCTGCGGTACGCGACGGTGGACGCGGACCGGAACCGTATGGAGCAGATCGACCCGGCAACGCTCGTGGAGCGGCTGGCGAACTCGGTCGTACGCTCGCTGCGCGGCGACCCGGAAGACCGGTCGAAGCGCACCCGCAAGCAACTGGCCAGGCTGCCCGAGGAGTTGCAGGACAACGTCCTTGAGCGCCTGGAGACCAGGCTGCTCAGCTCGGAGCACGAGCGGGTGCTCGACCTTGTCGACGAGGTCGAGGCGTACGACGATCTGGAGCGCAACTCCCTCGAAGCCCCGACCGTCGAGAACGATCCGGTCCAGGAGCTTTGGTACGAGCGCGAGACCGAACGGCGTGCGGCCGAGGAACAGCAGGAAGAGGAGCAGCAGCCCGCGCCCGCGCCGGGTCCGGAGAAGGACACGGACACGGGCCAGGAGGCGGGCGAAGGCGCGACGGCGGGGGACCAGGATTCGGCAGCTCAAGCAGCTCCCGAGGCGCCGGCTGCCGCGCCGCAGCAGCAGCCGTCGTCCGAGGGCGGCGGGAAGGAACCCGCAGGCGCCGCCGAAGGCAAAGCCGGTCAGGAGGGCCAGGCAGGCGCGGCAGGTACGGAGGGCACGGAGGGCACGGATCAGCAGGGCGCCCCGGCCGCGAGCAAGGAGGAGTCCGCGGCCAGGAACCGTCCGGGCGCGGTCGATGCGCTCGTAGCGGGACAGCAGCTGAAGCAGGAGGACAAGGGTGGCTCGGAGAAGCCCGCGGGTTCGCCGGCCGCCTCGGGCAAGGACGACCAGCTGCCCGGTGCGTTCAGCACGCTCGACGGCATACGCAACCAGGATCTCGACGGCCCGGAGGAGAAGTCCCAGGACGACCCGTTCGGCTCCGGCAGCGAGTCGGAGGTGGAGGTCGGCGGCGGAGAGCCGAGCGCCTGGGACGTAAAGCTCCAGCCGGAGGACTTCCTGCCCGCGCAGGACCTCGACGTGTCCTCAGTACCGACGGCGGACAAGCTGGACTCCGCCTCGTCCGCCACCCCGTCCTTCCCCGCGCCACCGGTGACCAAGGCCGACCGGGTGCAGGCCGAGCGGGAAGCGGAGGACGCCGAGGACGCGGCGGTGGAGCCCGAGCCCGAGCAGGACGGTGCCGCTTCACTCGCGGATACGGACCCGTCGGCTGAGGCGGACGAGGGCACGCAGGGGGACACACAGCTCGGCGGACTCGCGCTGGAACAGGCCGCCGAGGTACGGCCGGTGACGGGTTCACGAGACCCGAAGAGCGGCGCCGACCCGAAGGCAGGCCCCGTCGCCGCGCAGACGGCGGTGCAGGAGGCGCCGGGCACGTCCGAGAGCGGCAGCGATGCCAAGGAGGCGGCGGCCAAGGAGGAGAAGGGCACTGCCGCCGGGGGCGGGACGTCGGCGGGTGGGCAGGAGAAGGCGTCCCCGCAGGCGGTGGCAGGCAACGCGGCGGCGCCGGAACCGGCGGCCAGGGAGGAGCAGAAGAGGACGGACGCGGCGCCTGCGGGCGGGAGCGAGCCGACGGCGGATGCGCAGGCCCCCTCACCCGCGCGGGACACGCATGTCTCCGGCGGGTCCAACGTGGATACGTCGGGCGGTGCACCGAGCGAGCCCGCTTCCCGTACGGAGACCCCGGCGCCGAAGACCTCTGCACCAGCACCCGCACCCGCCGCCCCGGAGCCCACGGAGGCCACCACCGCCCCGACCGCGGCGAAGGCCGCACCGGCTCCCAAGGCCGCAGCGTCCAAACCGGCTCCCGCAGCCAAGGGGTCGGGCGGCGGAGGTGGCGGCGGAGGCGGCGGCGGGGCGAAGGCTGCCGCACCGGGCAAGGGCAAGGGCAAGAAGGACTCGGCATCGACTCCGAACCTCTCCGGGGTGGCCCCGGAAGCCGGCCTGACGACGGCCTCGAAGCTCAAGCCGCACAAGGCACTTCAGGCGATGACCGGTGTGAGCGGCTCCGTTGACCGCACCGTCGGCGACGAGCACAGGACCCTCGCAGCCGCGCCGCCCTCGATGCAACGCCCGGCGGGCGCCCCGCAGACCCTGGAGGGCAAGCCGAAGGCTGATGCGCCGGCCCAGTACTCCCAGGATGCGGCGGCGAAGTCCGAGGCCCCGAAGGACGAGAAGGCCGAGGTCAAGGGGGCCAAGGAGCCCGAGGGGCAGATCGAGGCGGAGAAGGCGGAAGAACCCGGCGGCTGGGACACCTTCAAGATGGCCCTGGGCTTCGGCCTGGCCAAGGTCGCCAACTTCTTCGGCGCCGACATCGACGCGTCGGAACTTGCCGCCAAGTTCGCAGGGCTGCCGACCAAGGACGAAGCACTCAAGAAGGCCCAGGCGGGCAACGCGCCGGGCGTGGAGATGGAAGGCGCCGCCGAGCAGACGGCGGGCGAGCAGGGCACGGCCGTCGACACCAAGGGCCAGGAAACGGTGGCGACGGGCAAGGACGACGCCGCACGCCCGATGGGCGAGAACCAGGTCTACCCCAATGCTCCCAAGGAGCAGATGACGGCGAAGGTGCCTGGCGGGCAGGGCGGCAACGGAGGAGCGCCCGACAGCAGCGCCGGAACCGGAGCCGTACCCCCGGAGGCGGCCTCCGAAGTGGCGGAGCACGAACAGGGGCCGCAGTTCCAGGCCGCGTTCGGCGAGGGCCAGAAGGGCATGTCCGAGGGTCGGCAGACCAAGGACAAGGACTTCCGCGACTCGCAGCAGAAGCACAAGGCGAAGGTCGACGCCGAGATCGCGACCAACACCAAGAGCCAGGCGGGCGAGCGCGAGAAGGCCCTGAACGAGGTCACCGCCGAGCGGGCCGACTGGCGCACGGAGCAGGACGCGGAGCTCAAGACCCTCGGCACCAAGAAGACCGAGCGGCACGAGAAGGTCCGCACGGACGTCAAGGACAAGGAGAAGAAGACCGACGAAGACGTCGTCAAGGAGAAGGACGACGGCGACAAGAAGATCCAGGAAGAGAACACCAAGGCCGAGAAGGACGCGGAGAAGAAGCGCGACGACAGTGTCGAGGAATCGGGCAACTGGGTCAGCAAGGCCTTCGACTGGATCAAGAAGAAGGTCATCGAGATCAAGGACGCGATCGTCCGCGTCATCAAGGAGGCGCGTGAAGCGGTCGTCGGCTTCATCAAGAACTTCAAGGAGACGGTCGAGCGCTGGATCAACGAGGCCCGTAAGTTCATCGTCGACGCGATCAAGAATCTGATCAATGATCTGATCGAGTTCGCGAAGGCGATGGTGCGGGCGATCATCGAACTCGCCAACCGGATCAGGAAGTTCATCACCGGTCTGATCGCGGCGGCGATCGCCTTCGTGAACAAGCTGGCCACGGCGCTGAAGCAGATCATCACGGATCTGCTGAACGCCATCGGAAAGCTCCTGAGCAGCATCCTTGACCTGCTCAAGAAGATGCTGCAGGCGGCGGTCAAGGCGGTTGTGGCGGCGGTGAAGGCGGTTCTCGACTTCGCCTCGAAGCTGCTGAGCGCGCTCGGCGACTGGATGCTGATCGCTGTCGACTTCCTCTCCGACCCCGGCGGCTGGCTGGGCGGCGCGAAGAACTCTGCGGTGGACGGCGCGAAGAACCACCTGTTCCGCGAGGTCAAGGCCGCGGTGAAGCAGTGGTTCAACGACAAGATCCAGGAGATCATCGGCGTCCCGAAGGCCATCTTGGACAAGCTGCTCAAGGGCGGCATCAAGATGGAAGAGATCGTCAAGGAGGCTTGGGACGCCGTAGTCCCCCAACTCCCCCTGATCATCGGCGAACTGGTCATGACCAAGATCGTCGCCAAGCTGATTCCGGGCGCGGGCTGGGTGATGGCCGTCATCGACGCCATCCGTACGGCCTGGGGTGCGCTGAGCGCGATCCTGAGCGCGCTGGGCATGGTCCTGGACTGGCTGAAGGCGGTCCGGAGCGGCGGCGCCGGCATCCTCTTCGCCAAGGCGGTCGCGGCGGGCGTGGTCGCCCTCCTCGAAGTGCTCTACCAGGCGCTGATGACCGGCATCGGCAAGTACGTCTCCAAGGTGGGCAAGCGCCTCAAGGGCGTCGCGGCCAAGCTCGGCAAGGACAAGGGCGGCGACAAGAAGAACCAGGAGCAGGACCCGAAGAAGGACCCCTCGCCCCCGAAGCCGGACCTGACCAAGCCCGGCAAACCCAAGAACACCCCGGGCAACGACAGGAATGGCAAGCCGAAGGAAAAGGACGGCACCAAGCCGGACACCCGCCCGACGCCGTCCCCGAAGCCCAAGCCCAAGCCGGAACCCCCGGCCAAGCCGAAGACGGAGCCGGACACAAAGCCCAAACCGAAGGACGACACCCCGGGCAAGCCCAAGCCCAAGCCCAAGGACAAAGACAAGGACGGCGACGGTAAGAAGCCGAAGCCGAAGCCCAAGGACGCAGACAAGGACCCGAAGAAGCCGAAGCCCGGTAAGGACAAGGACCCGGCCAAGGAGAAGCAGGAGAAGCAGGAAAAGAAGGACCAGCGGAAGAAGGACGAGGACTCGCAGGAGTCGAAGGAAGAACGGCTGCGGAAGATCATCGGACGCATACGCCCGAAGATCGGCAGCCTGCTGCGAAAGTCGGTTCCGCAACGACCGTTCGATGCCGTACTCACAGGAATGCGAGCCTGGCATCGATTGACGGATCTCACGCGCAACGGGTCCCAGGCCTTCGAGGTGGTGGCCAAACTCAACCCGACCGGAAAGGCGGAGGACGGATACCAGCTTTCCGGAGCCGAAATTCGACCGCTGATCAGGGAGGTCACGAACGACATCCTGGACCGTGACGACGTGGCTGAAGCAGCCTTGGAGATGCGGCGGAAGAAGCACGAGGCAGAAGGGGACGACGAACGTCAAGGAATTGACGAGGCGTTGCAGATCGGCGGCGGCCGGGACATCCCTGCGGCGGTGCGATATCTCCGCGACCGCGGTGATCAGCTGGATGTATCGAAGCCGGGCGAGGACCCGGACATTGCGGATCCCTATGATGTCGGCTGGGGCAAGATGGAGCTCTACGACATCGGCGGGAACCAGGAACGGGTCAAGGAACAGAAGAAGACGGGGCAGACCAATTCAGTCACGCAAGGAATAGGTAAGTACCAGCACCTACCGGAAGGAGCTCCTAAAAAGCCGAAGGGACGGAAGCCCGAGGAGAGTCTGAAGAGTGTCGGTCTGTCCGGTCCACGATTCGCGATCGGGCTGCGCTCGTACATCCTCGAAGGAAAGGCGCCGGACGGTTTCACGGACGCTCAGGCCGAACTGGTGAAGAACGCCCATTGGCTGATGTTCGTCCGTGAATCCCATCGGAACCCGACCAACCTCGCCTACGCGGCCATGACCGCGGATCTCCTCACCTACGGCTCCGAACGGGGTGGCTTGAGTCCGCACCAGGCGTTCGCCGAGCACGAAGGGAAGAGGCTCGGAGGGCGCGGCCAGTTCCCGATGTCCATGGTCGGCGCATCCCCTGCCGCGCAAGGCAACGAGGAGGAAGCCAAGGGGCAGAAAACAGGACTGAAGGGGAGCAAGGCGCAACGAGATGAGCTGAAGCAACGCGAAGCGGACCTCGCGGAAAAATGGCTGCTTGCCAAGATCGGCGGCGAGGGAATCAAGTTCGACGACAAGCAGGATGCCGAGCGAAAGGTTCGAGAAATCATCAGAGAGTTCCTGATAAAGTTCTACGGACTGTAACGAGGAGAGGTGTCCCCCATGACGGATTTCATTGAACGACTGGTTATCAAGGCCAGTTTCACATCGGACGATGTCGACTTCGTCTCCATGCAACGAGGCTGGATTCTGAAGCAGGCGCAGAAACCTGAGTCCGGAGCATTTATTGACGTCTGGGTGACACTCGATCGCAAGACGGAGATCCACCAGGTCGACGACCGGCCCATCGGTACTCGGTACTTCACCCTGCGTGGGCCCGGCAGTGGCGAAGTTTCTCAACATATTCGTGAGGACTGTGAACTCTGGTCCACGCAGGAAGCATTGAGTGAGTTGCGTGGGGTGAGCGCAAGGAGCGATAAGCTTGTCTGCGTCTACGCCGCGGCTCTGGCTGCCGGTGAAGAAGATGGGGAGCAGGTCACTCAGGAATTCCGGAACGTCACGCGCGACCCCGATGCAGGAATTCGCCAGTCGGTGATCCTTGCCGCAGGGTATTTCCCGTACCCAGGTCTTGTCGACCTGGTCAGGGAGCTGCGGGACAGCGACCCCGTAGAGCATGTGCGGCGGAACGCGCAACTACTCCTGGACGGGCTTTCCCAGGGGAACTGAGCATGTGAAAAGTTGATTCGGCGTTACCCCGGCATGACCTTTTGGAGGGCTGACAATGACCCGCTACGCAGACATACCCAAGCCCATCCGCTCCGGCATAGTCGTAGTGGACCCCGAACGCGGCACCCCCCAGCGCATCATCGTCCTCCAGTTCAACCCCGACACCCTGGAACGGAGCCTCGCGCCCCAGTCGGCCGGCTCCGGTGGGGACTCCGGGGGAGGGGGCAGTGGGTCCGGGGACCGGAACGAGGCTCTTCGGCTCAAGGGGCCCGCTCAGGAGACCTGGAAGTTCACCGCCGAGATCGATGCCACCGATCAGTTCGAGGTGGCCGCTCCCGACGGCATCCACCCCGAGCTGGCCACCCTCGAAATGCTGGTGCATCCGACCACCGCTCAGCTGCGCGAAGCGAGCCGCCTCGCCAAGAAGGGGACCATCGAGATCAGTCCGATCGAGATGCCGCTCACCCTCTTCACCTGGGGCAGCAAGCGCGTCATGCCCGTGCGCCTCACCGAACTGTCCATCAACGAGTCCGCGTTCGACGTGAATCTCAATCCGATCCGGGCCGCACTGAGCATCGGCATGAAGGTGCTCAGCGTCAGTGATCTGCCGGCCGGGCACCGCGGGGCCGACCTGTACCTGGCCCATCTCGCGCAGAAGGAGCGGCTCGCCAGGGCCGCGCGCAGTGGCGGGCTCGGCTCGCTGGGGCTCGCCGGCGGCAACGCCGTCACGGGGAGGAAGTGAAGGACATGGCCGACATCGAAGCGTACGAGAACGCGCTGGACGCGATACCCGGCGCCCACCCCTACCCCCGCTCCAGCCGGTACCACGACGCCGAGATCGGCGTGCACCGGATGCCCGACGGGACCGAAGTGCGGTACGCCAAGCGGCGGTTGCTGCCATCGCTGGACGAAGCGGCACAGGAGAGCGCACCGCACACCGTCAGCAGCGGCGACCGGCCGGATCTGCTGGCCCAGCGGTACTTCGGGGACCCGGGACAGTGGTGGCAGATCGCCGATGCCAATCCAGTGCTGGACCCGCGCGAGCTGACCGAAGAGGCGGGCCGCACCATCGCCGTCCCGCACGCCGGGGGCTTCCCGGGGGCGGGGGCGCGGTATGCCTGACCAGCCCGTGGGGGGCGGGCCCATCCACATCACCCTGCAGACGGGTTCGCGGCTGACCCGGCCCGTTCCGCCCGAGGTCACCGAGGCGCTGCTGTCGGCGCAGATCACGGCGACCGCGGGCGAACGCAGCGGATTCCAGATGGCTTTCGACCTCACCAAGACGGGGGCGCTGTCCCGGAGGCTGTTACCCGAAGGGTTCTTCGACCCGAAGACCCGGGTGATTCTCAGCGTCAGCGTGAAGGGCACCGCCCGGGTACTGCTCGACGGACTCATCGTGCGGCAGGAGGTCGGCGCCAGCAATCAGCCGGGGCACTCCACCCTCACGGTGACCGGCGAGGATCTCACCCTCCTCATGGATCTCGAGGAGCGCACCGACCGGTATCCCAACCTGCGTCCCGCCGGACGCGTCGCACGCATCCTGGCCAAGTATGCCGATTACGGCATCGAACCCCGCGTCTTCCAGGAGCAGATCGAGCAGCCGCCGCGCGAGCGGCTGAGGGTCGACTACCAGTCGGGCACCGACCTGAGTTACGTGAACGAGCTGGCGCGGGCCAACGGATACACGTTCTATCTCGAACCCGGGCCACGCCCCGGCTACTCCACAGCCGTCTGGGGCCCCGAGGCCCGGATCGGGCAGCGGCAGCACGCGCTCAACGTCAACATGGACGTCAACTCCACCGTGGACCAGCTGACGTTCGCGTACGACGGGACCGCCCGCGAGGAACCGCAGGCGCGTGTGCAGGACCCCGCCACCCGGGACAGCCGGCTCCTGCCGCAGCCCGACATCGGGCCGCTGCGCCCGCCGCTGGGCCGCCGCGCCACTCCCGCGCTCAAGCGCAGGACGCTGTCCGGCACGGCCAAGAAGGAATCGGCGCAGGCCCAGGCGGAGCTGCTGGCACGCGCCGCGCTGTCGGCCGATGCCATCTCCGGTTCCGGGTCCCTTGACGTCAACCGGCACGGCTACATCCTCCGGTCGCGCGAGCTCGTCGGGGTGCGAGGCGCCGGGGTGACGTACGACGGCGACTACTTCGTCAAGTCCGTCACCCACAACATCAGGCCGGGCTCCTACCAGCAGAACTTCACGCTCTCGCGCGAGGGCCTCATCGCCCGGAGCGCCACCGTACGGCCGTAGCGCCCCCAAGAACCAGGAGAGCTTCGTATGGCTGCAGGGCCCAACAACCGGTTTCTCGGCAAGTTCCGGGGGCGGGTGGTGAGCAACGACGATCCGCTGAGGATCGGGCGGGTGACGGTCAAGGTGCCGGACGTCCTGGGGGACGAGACGTCCACCTGGGCCCTGCCGTGTCTGCCGTTCACGGGGCCGCAGTCGGGGCAGTACGCGGTGCCGGCCGAAGGGGCGGGGGTGTGGGTGGAGTTCGAGCAGGGGGACGTCAGTTTCCCTGTCTGGACCGGGTGTTGGTACGGAGACAGGAGCGAGGTGCCACCCGATGCGCTCACCGGCGGCCCGGCGCACCAGAACGTGGTGATCCAGACCTCCGACCGGCACAAGTTCGTCATGGGCGACGTGCCGGACGGCGGGAACGGCATCCGCCTCCAGGCCGCGACGGGGGCGTACATCCAGGTCGACGAGAAGGGCGTGACGATCGCCAACGGCCAGGGGGCCTCGATCGTGCTGGCAGGCGGCGAGGTCAACGTCAATGACGGCCGGCTGATCGTGGCCAAGAAGAAGTAACAACAGACAACGGGGAGAGGACTCTTGTCCACACGCTCAGGGACCATCGTCAGCGCCGCCGCCACCCTCCACTGCCCGCACGGCGGCCGGGCATCCGCCACCTCGGCGCACTCGGCCGTGCGCCTCGACGGGCTGCCCGTGCACACCGCGTCCGACACCTTCGCCGTGACCGGGTGCCCGCACACCGTCGACGGGGTGCCGCACCCGTGCACCACCGTCCGGTGGAGCCCGCAGGGGGGCGGGGTGCTCGTCGACGGCGCGCCCGTTCTGCTGCACACGAGCGGGGCGCAGTGCTACAGCTCGGCGCTCGTACCGCAGGGGCCGCCGGTCGTGACCGCGACGCAGCAGGGGGCGACATGCCGATGAGGACCGTACGCGGCGACATCGCGTTCCCGTTCCGCAGCGACCGGCGCGGGCGGACGGCCCACGCCGCGCACGACGAGCATGTGCGCGATCTGGTCGAGCAGTTGCTGTTCACCAGCCCCGGCGAGCGGGTGATGCGGCCCGACTTCGGCTGCGGGCTGCTGGACCTGGTGTTCACACCGAACAGCCCCGAGCTGGCCTCGGCCCTGGAGCTGTCGGTGCAGGCCGCGCTGCAGCGCTGGCTGGGCGAGCTGATCGACGTGGAGTCCCTGGACGTGGTGAGCGAGGAGAACGTGGTCCGGGTGTATCTGAGCTATGTGGTGCGCTCCACCGGGAGCCGGCGCGACGAGGTGTTCGAAGGGAGCGGGCCCGCATGAGCAGCCCCAGCGGGGAGTTGGTCTGCCGTACGGACGGCAGGCGAGACAAGGTGCGTGCGGCACGGCTCGACGGCGTGGACGCGGTGGAGGCCGGTGACGACGGTCTGACGCTGACGGTGACGTTCCTCGGCAAGGCGCCGCACGGGCTGTGCCCGGAGAACATCCGGATCGACGGTGGCCGCCGGATCACGGGCATCGAGGCGGTCGAAGTGACCGTGGAGCGGGAGGAGGACCCGGAGCTCGACGACCGCCTGCTCGTTACGGTCGACCGCACCGGGGACACCTCGCGCTACCGGCTCTCGGTCGTGGACACCGATCCGTACGGGCGGCCGGGTACGGACCCGTTCCCCGGCTTCGATCATCGGTACTTCCGGGCGGAGTTCGAGTTCCGGCCCGACTGCCCCACGCCCTTCGACTGCGCGGACGACTCGGCGGGCCGTGACCCCGGCCCCCGGACCGAGGCGCCCGTCATCGACTACACGGCACGCGACTACGACTCCATCCGACGGCTCATTCTGGACCGGCTCGCGCTGACCACACCCGACTGGGTCGAGCGCAACCCCGCCGACCTCGGCGTCACTCTCGTCGAACTGCTGGCACACATGGCGGACCGGATCAGCTACCAGCAGGACGCGGTGGCCACCGAGGCGTATCTGGACACCGCCCGCAGGCGGGTGTCGGTGCGCCGGCACGTGCGGCTGATCGACTATCCGATGCACGACGGGTGCAATGCCCGTGCCCTGGTCACCGTCGAGGTGACGAAGCGGCTGACGCTGCTGCCGGGTACGTTCCGTTTCGCCGCGGTCGACGTCCGTACGCTGGGGCCGCGCGACCGGCCCGAGATCGGCACCGTCATCGAGGACCGCGATCTCGCGGTGCTGGCCGAGCGCGGGTCGGTGGAGGTGTTCGAGCCGTTGGTGGCCGGCGAACCGGCCGAGCTCCGCCCCGCGCACAACACCATCCGCCTGTGGACCTGGGGCGGCGAGGTGCGCGCCCTGCCGAAGGGCGCCATGTCGGCGACCTTGCGGGACGAGTGGACCGACAAGAAGTGCACGGTACGGGAGCTGGCCCTGGCGCCGGGCGATCTGCTGCTGTTCGAGGAGGTACGCGGAGCACGTTCGGGTACGCCGGGTGACGCGGATCCCGCGCACCGGCAGGCCGTACGCCTGACCTCGGTCACCCCGGGCGTGGACACGTTGTGCGGCCGGCCGGTGCTGGAGGTCACCTGGGCCCGGGAGGACGCGCTCGCGTTCCCCGTGTGTCTGACGACGCGCGGCGGGCCGGGCTGCGAACCGGTGGCGGACGTGAGTGTCGCGCGGGGCAATGTGGTCCTCGTCGATCACGGCAGGTCGCTGACGTTCGGCGGGGCCCTGCCGGAGACCGTGGTCGTGCCCCCGGAGCCCGCCGTGCTCGGTTCCTGCGAGCCGTCCGGCTTCGGGTGCGGGGACATCGACGCGGGCAACGCGACGGCCCGCCTCCTGGGCGAACGTCTGGAACAGACCCGGCACGGACGGCTGCTCACCGCCGAGCAGATACGGGAGCTGTCGACGCAGGTCGGCGACGATCAGCTGACGCGCGCCGGTCTCGGCCTGGAGCTGGCGGGGCGACGGCGCGAGAAGGTCGTGCCGGGCACCGCGTACGAGCAGGCCGAGGCGCTGGCCACGCTGCTCGCGCAGGTGGTGTACCCGGGAATCCGGCCCCGGTTCCGGCCGGTGCTACAGCGGTCACCCGTCGTCCAGGCGGCGCCCTTCCCGCTGCCGGAGCACGTCTGTGCCGGGCAGGCGGACCGGCTGGCCGCCGTGCCCGGGAGGGTGCGGGAGCGGCTGGTGGAGCTGTGGCGCAGCGCCCGTGACTGCGACGGGCTGACCGAGGCGGAGATCGATGAGCTGACGGTGCTGTTCGGGTTACGTGCCCTGGAACATGTGAAATTGCACCATCACCCGGTACATGCGCTGCGCGAGCTCCTCCACCGCAGCGAGCGGCTGCTGGCACCGAAGCTGCGCAGGCTCCACGTGCTCACCGCCCGGGCCCGCGCCGGAGCGGTGCTGGACGCGGGCATCGCCTGGGAGATCGCGCACAGCTGGGGCCCCGGCTACGCGACCGGGCTGCATCCGGACGAGCCGGTGCTGCGGGGCCCGGCGGCCGCCCTGGTCCAGGACCCGCGTGCCGCGCTGCCCGCGGTGACGGGCGTGGACGGCGACGAGACGTGGACCGCGCGGCGGGATCTGCTCGCCAGTGGGCACCGGGACCGGCATCTCGTCGGTGAGCTGGAGGACGACGGGCGGGTCGCGCTGCGGTTCGGCGACGGTCGGCATGGTGCCCGGCCGCGACCCGGCGCCCGGCTCGAACTGCACTACCGGCTCGGCGGCGGCACGGCGGGCAACGTGGGCGCCGAGGCCGTCGGCCATCTGGTGCTGCGACGCGATCCCGATACCGAGGATGCCGGAGAGGCGCTCCCGGTCGCGGGGGTACGCAATCCGCTGCCCGCCGTCGGCGGAACGGAGCCCGAACCCATAGAGCAGGTACGGCAGTTGGCCCCGCTCGACCTGAAGCGCACCCGTCACCGCGCGGTGACCGCCGAGGACTACGCCGCACTGGCCTCCGCCCTGCCGGGGGTGCAGCGGGCAGCGGCGGAGATCCGCTGGACCGGCAGTGTGCAGGAGGCCCATGTCGCCGTCGACACGCTGGGGGCCGGCGAACCGGCGCCCGAGCTCCTCGACTCGGTGGCGTACGCACTGGAGAGCTACCGACGGATCGGACACGACCTGGTGGTTGGCGCCGCGCGCAATGTACCGCTGGACATTGCACTGTCGGTCTGTGCGACCCCCGGCCATCAGCACGGGCAGATCCTCGCCGAGCTGTACCGGCTGCTGGGCAGTGGGCGAATGCCGGACGGGCGGCTCGGCTTCTTCCATCCCGATGCCCTGGTGTTCGGCGAGCCGGTGCGGCTCAGCCGGCTGGTGGCCGCCGCGGCTGCCGTACAAGGGGTGGAGAGCGTGACGGTGACCCGGCTGCGCCGGCTCTTCGACGACACGGCCGGGGGCGACGGGGATGACGGGGACGACGGGGACGACACAGCCCTGGAGGCAGGCGTGCTGCCGATCGGCCCGCTCCAGATCGCACGGTGCGACAACGACCCCGACCGGCCCGAGAACGGGCGGCTGACCATCGAACTCGCCGGAGGCACCCGATGAGCGAAACGGGCAACTGCGGCTGCGGCTGCGGCGGACACGACGAGCGCCGGGCCCCCGAGGCCCTGTACAACCCGCCGGGGCGCACGGCACTCGACTACCGGGTCGGGGACTACGGCTCCTTCCTGGCAGCCATGACGGACCGGCTCGCCTCGCCCGCCTATCCGGCGCTGCGCGGGCTGACGGTCCGCACCCCGGACGATCCGGCGATCGGCCTCCTCGACTCGTGGGCCGTCGTCGGCGACCTGCTGACGTTCCACTCCGAGCGGATCGTGGACGAGGCGTATCTGCGCACCGCGAACGAGTACCGCTCACTGGCGCTTCTCGGGCGCCTGGTGGGGCACCGCCCGAGGCCGGGCATCGCCGCCGACACCCATCTCGCGTACACCCTGGACCAGGACCCGCGGGGCACGGACGTGGAGGTGGTCATCCCGCGAGGGGCGCGCAGCAACAGCGTTCCGCTCACCTCCCAGGAGGAATCGCAGGTCTTCGAGACGGATGCCGATCTCGTGGCCCGCGCGGCATGGAACGAACTCGCGGTGCGCCGGCGCAGGCCCTCGACTCTGACCGAGCAGGACCTGAGCCGGCGCTCCGAGATCCAGGTAGCGGGCACCACGACCGGCCTCCAGACCGGCGACCGGCTGCTGTTCGTCTTCAAGGGGCAGCAGGGGGACGGCGACAACAAGGGGCAGCGGCTGCTCCGCACCGTGGCCCGGCTCCGTACCGACCGCGAGGAAGACGTGACGGGGATCGGCCTCGACCGGTCCGCCCCGCCGTCACTGGCCGAACTCGTGGCACTGCTGCGCGAGTGGATCACCGAGGACGACCGTGCGGCCGAGGACGGCGAACCCGCCCCCGACAACCCCAACCCGCGTCCGGTCAGCCGGTTCATCGCGGACTTCGACGCCCAGGTGCTCGCCCCGCTGCGGGCTGATCTGGACGGCATTGCCTCGCCCGCCCGCCTCGCTGCCAGGCTGACCGAACCGCACGAGCGGCTGGCCGAGGCGCAGGCCGTCGCCGGAGCGTACGAGGACGTCGCCGCCTGGTTCGAGCAGTTGGAGGCCATGGTTGGCGAAGTAATCGCGCAGGCAGCCGAGTTGGAGCCCTCCAGGCCCGCGCCCGACGCACTGAGAGCTGCCGCGCCCGCCGGTTCCGCGGCGCTGCGGGCGCTCGGCGCGGTGCTTCCCGCGCTGCGCAGCGAGGTCGTACGGCCCGGCTCCCGTGACGGTTCGGTGTCGGCGGACGCCGGCGCGGACCGCCTGTCGGCTCCCGGCTCCGACCTGGGGGCGCGGCTGCTGGCGGCGCTCGACCCGCGGATCACCGACGGGATGTATCCGGCGTGGCGGCAGTCCGCCCCCACCACGCCGCCGCTCCTGCACGAGGTGCAGGCGCTGCGGGTGACGACGGCGCCGTTCGGCGCGATGGCCCCGCTGCGGCCTGTCCAGGACGAACGGGGACGGGTGATCAGGCAGGCGGACTGGCCGCTGACCGGCTCGGCACTGACGACGATGAGGGTGGTGTTCGACACCGCGGGCAAGGTCCCGGTGCGTGCCGAGTTCCAGCACACCGAGACGGGATCATCGGTCCAGCAGTCGGAGATCCTGCCGTCGGAGGCCACGTTCGACCTCGGACCCGGCCGGGTCACGATCAAGACCAGGGCAGGCCAGGACCACGACCTGAGCTGGCTGAACCGGCGGCCCGCCGACTCTCAAGAGCCGGGTGTCACCGCCCAGTTGCACGAAGGGCTGCCCGAGCGGACGCTGTTCGTCTCCCGGCCCGCGGACGACGGCCGGGTCCATGTCGCCGTGCACAACGGAGAGCCCAGGAGCTGGCGTCTCGCACCCGGCGATCACGAGCAGATCAGGCACGAGGGCTACGAGTTGACCGTGCGGTACACGGTCGGCAGCGAACCGGCGAACGTGGTCATCGGCATCGCGACGGTGCCGGAGCCCGCCAACCGCCAAGTGATCGCGCTCGACTCGGTGCAGGACTCGGTCACGGTCGGCAGCTGGGTCGCGATCGAGCGCCCCCGCAAGGGCGCCGAGGGACCGGACGGCATTCCGGGCGACGGGAAACTCGGGTTCGTCACCACCAGGGTCACCGCCGTACGCACCGCCGTGTACACCGACTTCGGCATCACAGGCCGAGGTACGGAGCTGACGCTCGCAGACCCCTGGCTCGACGAGCACGACGTACTGCTCTCCACCGTCCGGGACGCGACCGTGCACGCGGGCGGGCAGCCACTGCGGCTTGCCGACGAGCCGCTCGGCGAGGACGTGCACGGCAACGAACTGGAACTGGCCGAACTGTACGACGGGCTGCGCCCGGGCCGCCGGCTGATGGTGTCCGGGGAACGCACGGACGTCCCCGCGGCGCAGGCCGCCGAACTGGTGACGATCGCGGGCGTCGAGCAGGTGCTCGACCTGCTGCTTCCCGGCGACCATGTGCACACGAGGCTGACCCTGACGACGGACCTGGTCCACCGCTACCGGCGGGCCACCGTACGGGTACGGGGCAACGTCGTGGGAGCCACGCACGGCGAGAGCCGGGAGGAGCCGATCGGCAGCGGCGACCCGGACCGTACCAACCAGACGTTCGCCCTGTGGCAGTCACCGCTGACCTGGCTGCCCGCCGACAACCCGCTGGGGGCCACCCCGACCCTCGAAGTACGGGTCGACGGGCTGCTGTGGCGCGAGGTGGACAGCCTCGCCGGGCACGGGCCCCGCGAACGGGTCTACGTCAGTGGAGTGGCGGGCGACCGGACCACGGTGACCTTCGGCGACGGGGTGCACGGGGCCCGGCTGCCCGGCGGGCACGAGAACGTCCGGGCCCGCTACCGCTTCGGCACCGGCCGGGCCGCCAACGTCCGGGCCGACAGGATCACCCAGGCGGTCACCCGGCCGCTGGGCGTCACCGGGGTCACCAACCCGCAGCCCGCGACGGGCGGCGCTGACGCGGACGGCCCCGGAGCGACCCGGTCCACGATCCCGCTCGCCGTGGCGGCTCTCGACCGGCTCGTTTCGGTCGCGGACTACGAGGACTTCGCCCGTGCCCGTGGCGGGATCGGCCGGGCGGCGGCCCGTGAGATCTTCGACGGCAGGCGGCGGATGCTGCACGTGACGGTCGCCGGGGTGCAGGACATCCCGATCGCCGAGGACTCCGATGTACTCACCGCACTGCGCTCCTCGCTCGCCCGCTACGGCGACTCCCGGCTGCCGGTACGGGTGCAGGTCCGCGAACTGGTCCTGCTGCTGCTCGCGGCGAAGGTGAAAGTGGCCCGCGACCACAGCTGGCAGGTGGTCGAACCCCGGCTGCGCCAGGCCCTGTTGACCCGGTTCGGCAGTAGCCGGCGCGAGTTGGGCACCCCGGCGCACCTCTCGGACGTCCTCGCGACGGCCCACTCGGTGCCCGGCGTCGACCACGTGGACGTGGACGTCTTCGGCGGAGTACCCGCATCCCTCACGCCCGCCGATCTGCCCGGACTCGCGGACGCGCTCGCCGAGCCATGGACGACGGTCCCGGCGCGGCTCGCCGCGTACGACGAGGACGTGCACCGCGTGACCGCACCGGAGGGCGAGACGCTCACCGACGTCGCCGCCCGGTACGGCATCGCCCTCGCCGAACTGCTGCGCCTCAACCCGGACATCACCGACACCCGGCGCCTGGAGAAGGGCCGCGCGGTGTTCGTCTTCCGCGGAATCCGGCCCGCCCAGCTCGCCCTGCTGTCACCGGACGTCCCGGACACGCTGACTCTCACGGAGGTCACCGGATGAACACCCAGGAAAGGAGCCTCGCATGAGCAGGGAACCGGACGGGCTCGCGGAGCTGCTCCCGCAGTGGCACCGGCTGCGGGACGCCGAGGAAGGCGAGCCGCTGCGCGCACTGCTCGCGGTGATCGCCGAACAGGTCGACCGGGTGCGCGACGGTGTCGAGCAGAGCTACGAGGACCTGTTCGTGGAGACGGCCGCGCCCTGGGTGCTGCCGTACCTCGGCGACCTGGTGGGCTACCGCCCGCTTCCCGGGTACGAGCGCGTCCAGTCGACCGGTCTCGGCGGCGGAGGCACGGGCGACGGCGGGGGCGGCGGCGATGCCCGCGCGCGGCTCGCCGAGGCGCTCGCGCCGCGCCGCGATGTCGCCGCGACGGTCGCGAACCGCCGCCGCAAGGGCACCCTCGCGCTGCTGGAGGAGCTGGCGCAGGAGGTCGCCGGGTGGCCGGCCAGGGCCGTGGAGTTCTCCCGGCTGGTCTCCCACCAGCAGCCGGTCAAGCTGTACGGGACGGGGGCGGCGCCCGACGACGTACGCAGGCTGGGACGCGGCAGGCTGGCCGACGTACGGGAAGGGGCGGAACTCGACCTGGCGGGCGGCCCGTTCGATACGACGGCCCGTTCCGTGGACGTACGCAGGGCCGGTTCCGTACGCCGCCAGGGCGGCCATTCCCCGGCCGGCGTCGGGCTGTTCGTGTGGCGGCTGAAGCCGTACCACGTCACACGTGCACCGGCATATTGCATCGACCGCGCCCGCAGTCTGTACACGTTCTCGATCCTCGGCAACGACAGTCCGCTCGTGACCCTGCCGGTGCCGGAGCCGTCGGTCACGCACATCGCGACCGTCGACAACGTGCCCGCGTACATCACCAGGCGGCAGCTCGCCGACCGGCTCGCGGACTACTACGGGCCGGGCAAGAGCTTCACGGTCTGGCGCGACGGCCAGGACGAGCCGGTGCCGATGTCGGACATCGTCGTCGCGGACCTGACGGACTGGCGCTACCGCCCCAAGCTCGGGCAGGTGGCCGTGGACCCGGTGCTGGGACGGATCGCCTTCGGGTCACGCTCGGCGCCCCGGCAAGGGGTCTGGGTGACGTATCACTACGCCTTCGGCGACGACACCGGCGGCGGCGAGTACCCGCGCGAGCGCGTCACCTCGCCCGCGGCACGGCTCTACCGGGTGGGCCCGGGAGAGGGCCACCAGCGGATCATGGACGCGTACGAGCAGTGGTGCACCGACCGGCGCGCGGGGCACTGCGGTCCCGAGGGCGTCATCGAGATCACGCACAGCGGCGCCTATCAGGAGCAGCTCGACTTCGACCTCGACCGCGGCGACCGTCTTGAGCTGCGTGCGGCCGAGGGCTGCCGTCCGGTGATCCGGCTGCTCGACTGGTACAGCAACCGGCCCGACGCGCTCAACATCCGGGCGCGGGAAAGCGGTGAGGGCGGTGCGGGCAGTGACGGCGGTGAGGGCGATGCTCCCCGGATCGTGCTGGACGGTCTGCTGATCACCGGGCGCGGGCTCCACGTCAGCGGCCCCGTCGGCGCGGTCGTGCTGCGCCACTGCACGCTCGTACCGGGCTGGTCGCTGGAGCCGGAGTGCGACCCGCACTCGCCCGAGGAGCCGAGCCTGGTCCTGGACCGCACGACCGCGTGCGTGTCCATCGACCGCAGCATCCTCGGCACCATCGAGGTGATCGGTGAAGAGGTGAGCCACGACCCGCTGCCGATCCACATCCGCGACAGCATCCTGGACGCCACCGGCCACGACCGGGCAGCGCTCTCCGCACCGGACTGCCGCCACGCGCACGCCGTGCTGCACGCCCACCGCACCACGGTCATCGGCGAGGTCCACACCCACGCGGTGCAGATCGCCGAGAACAGCATCTTCACCGGGCAGCTGCGGGTGGCCCGGCGCGGCATCGGCTGCCTGCGGTACTCGTACGTGCCGCCCGGCTCCCGCACCCCGCGCCGCCACCGCTGCCTGCCCGGCCCCGTGGGCACGGACGAGGCGCAGCCGGTACGTCCGCTGCTGAGCAGCGAGCGGTACGGCACACCCGCGTACGGGCGGCTCGCCGACGCCGGCCCGTGGCAGCTCCGGCGGGGCGCCGACGACGGCTCCGAGCTGGGCGTCTTCCACGACCTGTACGAACCGCAGCGCGAGGACAGCCTGCGGGCCCGGCTCGCCGAGTACACCCCGGCCGGTACGGACGCCGGGATCATCCGCGTCACCTGACTCCCGTCGCCTGATGCCCGTCACCGGATTCCTGGCACCCAACTCGACTTCTTCCGACTGCCGAACTTCCAAGGGGGACCCCTTCCCATGCACGCAGACATCTCCCGCATCACCTTCCGGCCGGACCGGCACTACTCGGCCGTCATCGCACAGCAGGGCCGGGTCCAGCTCGACGCCGATGCCAACGAACAGGCCGCCATCCAGCTGCTCCGGGCCCGCACGACCGCGGCCGACCTCATCGGGCAGCACGGCGGCCCGCGCGGCGCCACCGGCTTCGGCCTGACGTTCGTGGGCGGCGGCCGGGAGCTCGACGATCTGTCCATCGGCGGCGGCCGGTACTACGTGGACGGCATCCTGCTGGACGCGACCCGCCCGGAGCCGGGCGTCCCGGCCGATGACGACGCCGACGCCGCCCCCGAGGGCGGCGAGGCACCGGCCGCGGCCCCGGCGACCTGGACGTACTGGGACCAGCCCGACGGATACCGGGACGCGGAGCGCCCCGGCGACCGGCTGCCCACCCAATTCCCGTACCTGGCCTACCTCAAGGTGTGGGAGCGCTCGGTGACCGCGGCCGAGGACCCGCTGCTGCGCGAGGTGGCGCTCGGGTCGGCGATGCCCGACACGGCGGCCCGGCTCAAGACCGTGTGGCAGGTGCTGCCCCTGCCCGGCTCGGAGCTGGAGCTGGAGGACGGGGCGAGCAAGGACGAGGTCCGTGCGGCGTTCGCGCGGTGGACGGCTGCGCAGGCGCCGACCGCGCGGATGGCGGCGCGCAGCCTGCGTCCGGAGCAGGCGGACGAGGACCCCTGCCTGGTGAGGCCGGACGCCCGGTACCGGGGCCCGGAGAACCAGATGTACCGCGTGGAGATCCATGAGGGCGGCCAGGCGAAGGACGCCACCTTCAAATGGTCGCGGGAGAACGGTGCGGTGACCTTTTCGGTCGACGAAGTCGACGGAACCTGGGTGGAGTTGGCCTCGCTGGGCAGCGACGACAAACTGGATCTGAACGTCGGTGACCAGGTGGAGTTCGTGGACACCGCCTACACCAGCAGGGGTGAGCCGCTGCCTCTGCTGCGGATCGAGGAGATCGACCTGCCGGGGCGGCGGGTGCGGCTCTCGGACGAGCCCGATCCCTCGGTCGGGCGGCGCCCCGAACTCCACCCGTTCCTGCGGCGCTGGGACCAGCGCTCAGGTTCCGGCCACGGAACCGGCTCCGGCCGTACGAAGCGGGCCGCCGCGAAACTGCGAGGCGGCGCGGTCCGGATCGAGGAAGGCGGCTGGCTTCCTCTGGAGGACGGTGTGCTCGTGTACTTCGAGCCGGGCAGGACGTACCGGGCCGGTGACTTCTGGACCGTCCCGGCCCGTACGGCGACGGGCGACGTCGAGTGGCCGACGGACGCGGCCCGTCGGCCGCTGCTGCGGTCCCCGATGGGGATCGACGTCCACTACGCGCCCCTGGCCTGGGTGTTGGGTGAGGCCACGGTCCCGGATCTGCGGATGACGTTCGCACCGCTGGCCGCCGTCATTCCCGCGGCCGACGAGGAGGAGCTGGCGGCGGAGGCGGCGGCCGAGGCGGAGGCCACGGCGGCGGAGGCGGCTGCCGCGGCCGGTTCGGTCCCGCGTCCTGCGGGGCAGGACGACGAGGGACAGCCCGAGAACTGACGCATCACCCGCGTCATCTGCATCACCCGCATCACCCGCATCACCCGCATCACTGGGAAAGGAACACCACGATGGCAACGCCTCTGTCCGCCGACAGACTGCTCAAGGCCCTCCGGGACGAAGGTCTGCATGTCGTCGAGCACCGGAGCTGGCGCACGCACAACCGCAACCACAAGGGTCCGTGGGGGCCAGTGCACGGTGTAATGGTCCATCACACTGTGACCTCGGGTACCCAGAACTCCGTGGACATCTGCTACAACGGCCATTCGAGCCTGCCGGGCCCGCTGTGCCACGGGGTGATCGCCAAGGACGGCTCGGTCCACCTGGTCGGCCACGGCCGCACCAATCACGCCGGGCTCGGCGACGACGACGTCCTGCGCGCGGTGATCAACGAATCGGCGCTGCCCGCCGACAACGAGGCCAACACCGACGGCAACCGTTCCTTCTACGGCTTCGAGTGCGTCAACCTCGGCAACGGCACGGACCCGTGGCCGGCCGCCCAGCTGGAAGCCATCGAGAAGGCGGCAGCCGCGCTCTGCCGGGTACACGGCTGGACTCACCGCTCGGTGATCGGTCACAAGGAGTGGCAGCCGGGGAAGATCGACCCGCGCGGGTTCACGATGGACTCGATGCGCAGCCGGATCAAGGCACGGCTCGGCGCCGGCCCCGACGGCCCGTCGAAGCCGCCCGCACCGAAGCCCCCGGCGACGTACGAGCCGTTCCCCGGAGCCGCGTTCTTCCGGGCAGGCCGTCGCAGCCCCGTCATCACGGCGATGGGAAAGAGGCTGGTGGCCGAGGGCTGCGGACGGTACGAGGTCGGTCCGGGCCCGGACTGGTCGGAGGCCGACCGCAAGTCGTACGCCGCGTGGCAGCGGAAGCTCGGCTTCGCGGGGAGCGACGCCGACGGCATCCCGGGCAAGTCGAGCTGGGACAAGCTCAAGGTGCCCAACGTCTGACCCGCCGACGTCTACCGCCCCGAGGGGGCCACCCCCTCGGGGCGGTAGGCCGGGATCAGTCCGCCGAAGTGCCGTGGACCGCGCGCACGCCCGGGGCCGTCGGCGCCGGGATCTCCAGGAGTCCCTTGTCGGCGGAGTCCGCCGGGGCGTCCGCGCCCACCGGGGTGGTGGTCATCGGCCGTGCGGCGGCGCACCGCTGCTTCTCCGACTCGGACATCGGGCCGGTCCGCTGGAGGATGCGGTCCGGGACCGCGCGGGACGGGCCGTCGATGACGGCGTGCAGCCGGTAGTCCTCCTTGTTGCTGTGGAACCAGCCCTCGATCCGTTCCCTGCTCGGCTGGAGCTCCACCCAGCTCACCTCGCCCGGCTGGATCTTCTCCTCGATCTCGCGCCGGTCGCTGGAGAACCACTGCCAGGGCCGCTGCCAGCCCTTCTCGTAGGCCAGGGCGAACTGCGTCGCCATCGGGCGTTCCTTGAGGCGCTTCTTGTCCTCCTCGCGTTCCCCGGTACTGGGCAGCCTGGCCACCTCGTTGAGCGCGAGCCCCGCGTCCACATAGGTCTGCGCGATGCTGTCGTGGGTGCGCTCGGCGTAACTGAGGACCCGGGTGTGTTCCAGCGGGTTGCGGGTGCAGTTGACGAACGCCTCGCCGATCACCCGCGCCAAGCCGTAGTAGCGGAACGACATCCGGGTGTCGGGCCGGAAGACGCACGCGTTCTCGCCGTTGCACGAGGCCGCGGCGTTGTGCAGGGTCTTCTCGCGCTCGTTGCCCTTGTACGCCTCCGAGCGCTCCAGGCTCATCCTGGACACCCGTTTGTCCAGATCGGGCGGCACCTCCACCGCGCGCACCTTGGCGATCATCGGTGAACATGTCACATGTGTACGGGAGTCGGTGACCTTCGAGGTGAAGGTGAGCAGCGGTTCGTTCTCGGTGGCGGTGAACTCGTAGCTGCGGGCGGTCCAACGGCCGTTCCCCGCCCTGCCCTTGGTACGGCCGGGGTCGCCCGCGGTGGTGACCTCGCGGACCGTGCCCCCGGTGCCTTCCACGGTGTACGGCTGGCCGTCGGCGACCTGTTCGGGGGCGCACTCCTTGGACACGGCCGGGCTGTCCTCGTAACTGACCGTGACCTTGGCTCCCGTGCGTACGCCGCGCAGCCGCTGGTGCAGCGAGTTGTTGTCCTTCTGGAGTGCGACGCCGTGGGCGCTGTCGGTGCGGCCCGAAGCGGACGGTGAGTAGCGCTGGTTGGTGCCGGTCCAGAAGTCGATACCGACGGTGGTGGGGCCGTCCCCCTTCATGACGGGTTCGGCGAAGTCGCTGTTGAGGACGGGGACGGACTGGGACGGGGCCGCGGCACCGGCGGGGGCGGCGCCGAGTGTGACGGGCAGCGCGAGCCCGGCGATACCGAGCGCGGCCAGCGTGCGAAGAGGGAGAGTCATGGCGGGGCTCCTGGGGACAGGGGGCAGGGGTCAGCGCTCGGCGGGCAGCAGGGCGTCTTCGTGCGTGGGCAGGGCTCCGCGCGGTACGAGGCCCTGGGCGGGCACCTCTCGCAACTGGGGCTTCGCGGAACGGCCGGTGTCACCGTCTCCCGCCGTGTTCCCCGTGGGCCGCTTGCGACCGCAGAGGCTGTCGGGGACCGGGTAGGTCTGCGCCACGAACGTGCTGCTGTTGACCATCGAGGGGCTGTCCACCGCGATGTTGCTGATCCTCTGGCCCTTGTCGGTGACCAGGCTGCCGACCACCCGGCGCATCGCCGCACTGGCTCCGAACACCAGCATGTCGTACGGCTTGACGGTGCTCTTGTAGGCGGTGGCCTCGGTGTTGTCGACCGTCCAGGACTTGGAGTACGTGGCCTTGAAGGCGGCCTGGAACGCGAGGGCGGCGGTCATCGTGCCGGATGCCTTCGCCCCGGCGGTGACGCTGGTCTTGGTGCCGTTCTCGGAGGTGGGACCTTCCTTGAGGTTCGGCGTCTTGTGGTTGCTGGTGATGTCGTTGCCGAGCGAGGTGGAGACCTCGCCGGTGGCGGAGACGGTGCCCGTGGCGGTGACACTGCCGGAGATCTCGCCGCCGATGTTGTCGGTGCTGCTGGTACGCAATGTCACAGTTCGCGTTACATCGATGGGGTCCACGGTGCAATTGACGACCGCATTGCCCAGCGACTTGACAGCGGTGGCGAACTCACGGCCCTTGGCCGGGTCGATCGTGAACGTGCAGGCGTTGCTCCTGGACTTGTTCTTCTCGCAGTACTCCAGCACGTCACTGATCTTCGCGGGCCGGTTGTCGGCGGTGAACGCACGGGCGGTGGGCACGCTGTCCGCGCCGGTGCCGGCCATCGCGGGGGCGAGCGGGGCGATCAGGCCGAGGGTGATCAGGGGGAGGAGCAGCGTGGAGCGGTGCAGGGCGCGCTTGGGCATGACGGAATTCCTTCCGGCTGTGGGAAAGCGGGGAAGTGGGGGAGCGGGGAAGTGGGGGAGCGGGAGAGCGGGGGAGGCTCAGGAACCGAGCAGCGAGCAGAGCTGCGAGGCCGGGAAGGGCGCCGCACCGTCGTCGGCGGCACCGGCCGGCAGGGACCCGGGGAAGTCGGCGCAGGTGGACTCGACGGCCGAAGAGGCGTTGTCCGATGGATCCGGCTTGAACGAGCCGAGGGTGGCCGTCATGTCCGCGATCCCGTCCTTCTCGGCCTTGCCGGAGCCCGCCAGCTTCCCCATGCAGGAACTGGAGTCCGGCGGGCACTCCTTCAGCTTCTTCTCGGCCGCCTCGATGTCCTTGCCGGCCTGGGTCGCAGCCTCCTGGGTCTTCTTCTGCTCCTTCTCGATGTCCTTGGACTCGTTCGCGTTGGTCTCGCGGTCCTTGCACTCCTGGTCGTCGGGCTTGCATTCCTCGGCGGGGACGGCAGTTGAAGCCTGTACGGAGTGGCTTCCGCCGTACGCGGAGGCGGCGCCCGCCAGTGGGAAGACGGCGACGGCACACGCGGCGGCGGCCAGCAGGGCGGTGCGGGTGGGCAGCGAACGGATGCGCATGGGGGAACTCCAGGCGATCGGGGGGTGGGGGACGGCCGGGCCCGTGGGAGGGCCCTTCGGGACGCGCGGCCCGTGGGGGCGGGCCGTCGGTCGGCAGGGGGATCGGCAAGGGAAAAGGGGCGCGGGGCGGGGCCGGGGGACGGCCCTGCCAAGATCATCAAGCGCAGGGAAAAAGTACATAAACCGCGGGCTCCCGGGCCCGGGACACACGGGAGTCATGGCCCGGGAGGGAAGCTCACCGCATCGGCGTAGTGGCGCCCAAGTCCCTTTCGCAACAAGGCTCCAGACGCCTGCGGCCTTACTCCCGACTGGCCCGTCGCACCCCGCCGCGAGCCGCCGGCGCTCACCCCGTACCCCGTACAGCGGCCCGTCGCTCGGGTGGTGAAGCCGGTTCGGCGCGCGTAAACGATCTTGCGTGGACAGTCTTGAAGTGAGCGCGGCGGCCGTGACCCGGTCCGCCGGGCATCGTCGTGGGCCTCCCATGCCCGCGGCCGTCCCCATGCCCCGGACCCGCCCCGCCTCGACTCGTCCCACGTACCCCACACCGAAGGACGCCCATGTCACATTTCACGCGTCGTACCCCGCGCCTGCGCGCCCTGGCCGCTCTCGCCGCGACGGCCACGGCACTCACCGCAGTACCGGCACTCATCTCCCCGGCCAGTGCCAACGAGGGCAATCCCACGGTCCTCGCCTGGGGAGCCGGCCGCACCGGCCAGCTGGGCAACGGCACCAGCACCGACAGTCTCAGCCCCGCCTCCGTGACGAGCCTCTTCCGCGGCGACGTCGACCAGATCTCGGCGGGCGGCACCTCCTCGTCCGACTCCTTCGTGCTCGCCCGCACCGACAAGACCGTCAAGTCCTGGGGCAACAACTCCATGGGCCAGCTGGGCAACGGCGGCTCCATCAACCAGACCGTCCCCACCACGGTCCCGCGCCTCACCAACATCAAGGACGTCGCCGCCGGAGGCGGTCACGGTCTCGCCCTGGACACCAGCGGCCAGGTCTACTCCTGGGGCGACAACGCCTACGGGCAGCTCGGCAACAACCGCACCGGCGACAGCCGCACCGTCCCGGACCGCGTCCAGGGCATGCCCCGGGTCAAGCAGATCTCGGCCGGCTGCGACTTCAGCCTCGCCCTCCTGGAGAACGGCAAGGTGTACGCCTGGGGCCGGGGTGTCTACGGACAGCTCGGCAACGGCAGCCGTGCCGTCAGCTCCGTACCCCGCCAGGTCGAGGGTCTGGAGAACATCACCGAGATCGACGCGGGCTGCCACCACGCCCTCGCGCTGACCGCCGACTCCAACGTCAAGTCCTGGGGCTACAACCTCTACGGACAGCTCGGCAACTCCTCCACCAAGTCCGCCGTCACCCCCGTCGACGTCGACTGGATCGAGGACGTCTCCGACATCGAGGCCGGCGCCCACCACAACTACGTGATCACCAGCGACAGCGAGGTCTGGGGCTGGGGCAACAACCAGTACGGCCAGCTGCTGGAGTCCGACGAGGCGTTCGACGCCAACGTCTCACGCACCAACCGCACCGCCCCCGTCCAGATCCCCCGCCTCAAGGGCGTCCAGCACCTGGCGGCAGGCGCCCGCCACGGCGTCGCCGTCACCGCCGACGACGTCTACACCTGGGGCCACAACGGCGAGGGCCAGCTCGGCAACGGCACCACGGTCCCGCGCTACGAGTCCGTGAAAATCCTCAACGAGGGCTCCGCGATCAAGGACGTGGCAGCGTCCCTCGGCGGCAACACGACCTATGCGTACTGAGGCGTACGGTCTCCGAGCCGCCACCGGCGCCGCGTTGACCATGGCCTTCGCGCTCGCCGCGACCGTCCCCGCGCAGTCCGCCGGGAGCGATCCGTGGGTGCGTTCCTGGGGCAGCAACGCGGCGGGCCAGCTCGGCAACGGGTCCACGGTCGGTCAGCAGACGCCCGGCTCGATGCGGGACCTGGTACTCGACGAGGTACGCCAGTTGGCGGCCGGCGGCTACGCCGACACCACGGCGTTCGGCGCCGCCCTGCTCAAGGACGGCACCGTGACGACCTGGGGCAACAATGCCCTCGGCCAGCTCGGCGACGGCACCACGACCAGCCGTAACACGCCTGCCGTGGTCACCGGTCTCACCGGAGTGAGCCGGATCGCCGCGGGCACCACCCACATCCTGGCCCTGCGCGAGGGCAAGGTGCTCGCCTGGGGCGGCAACGCCTACGGAGAGCTCGGCAACGGGCGCACCGTGCCTCACAAGGAAGGCACCGAGAACCGGCCGGTGGCTGTCCAGAGCCTCGACAAGGTCAAGGACATCGGCGCGGGCTGCGTCTTCAGTACGGCTCTGCGCCAGGACGGCACCGTCTGGACCTGGGGCGCGGGCGATAGCGGCCGTCTCGGCACCGGGAGCAACACGAGCAACAACACGCCCCAGCAGGTGAACGGCCTTGCCGACATCGTGGCGATCTCCACCGGATGCCAGCACGCTCTCGCCCTGACAGCGGACGGCACGGTCAAGTCCTGGGGCGCGGGCGAAGGAGGACGGCTGGGCAACGACGGAGTCGTCGATGTCAACGCGCCTGTCGATGTCGCCCACTTGGACGGCGTCAGCAGCATCCACGCGGGCTGGCGGCACAACTTCGCCGTCCTGGACGACGGAACCGTCAGCGCCTGGGGCGGCAACGCGTCCGGTCAGCTCGGTGACGGTACGACCGTCGACCGCACCACACCTGTCCCGCTCGACGCCCTCCACAACGTCCAGGAGCTGGTCCCGGGCAGGGAGGTCGGCGTCGCAGTCCTCGTCGACCAGTCCGTCGTGACCTGGGGGGACAACGCGGCAGGCCAGCTCGGCAACGGCACAGTCACCCCGTCCCGCACCCCGGTCGTCGCGCTGCCCGCAGGCAGCGGAGCCACGCATGTCGCGGCGGGCTTCTTCGCCAAGTCCACGTACGCGTACTGACCCACACACCTCCGAAAGGTCCCACATGGGCACCATCCCACGCACCCTGCGCACCACCCTCACCGCAACCCTCACCCTCGCGGCGCTCGCCGCCCCCTGCCTCCCCGCGCACGCCGCCCCCAGCGACCCCTGGGTCCGCGCCTGGGGCATCAACAACCTCGGGCAGCTCGGCAACGGCAGCGTCATCAACCAGCAGACACCCGCCGACGTCCAGGGCATCGCCCGCGACTCCGTACGGGAGATGTCCGGCGGCGGCGACGCCGACAAGAACTCCTTCGCCGTCGCCCTCCTCAAGGACGGCACCGTCAAGGCATGGGGCGCCAACCTCACCGGCCAGCTCGGCAACGGCACCGTCCTCGGCCAGGCATTCCCGGCCGCCGTCGCAGGACTCGCCGGAGTCAGCGAGGTCTCCGCCGGCAGCAACCACGTACTCGCCGTGCGCGCCGGACGCGTCCTGTCCTGGGGCAGCAACACCAAGGGCCAGCTCGGCAACGGCCTGAACGCCGCGGACCCGGCCGGAGTGCAGAAGACCCCGGTCGACGTCCAGAGCCTCAACAAGGTCAAGGACGTCGGCGCGGGCTGCGACTTCAGCGTGGCCCTGCGCCAGGACGGCACGGTCTGGGCCTGGGGCGAGGGCGCCAACGGCCGTATCGGCAACGGCGACAACACCGCCCGCAACACCCCGCAGAAGGTCAAGGACCTGGCGGACGTCGTGTCCATCTCGGTCGGCTGCGCCCACGTGCTGGCACTCACGGCCGACGGCACCGTCAAGTCCTGGGGCAAGAACACGGAGGGCGAGCTCGGCAACGACTCCGTGGCCGACAGCAACGTCCCGGTGGATGTGCACCACCTCGAAGGCGTCGCGAAGATCTCCGCCAACGCCTACACCAACTTCGCGATCCTGGACGACGGCAGCGTCAGCGCCTGGGGCTGGAACAGCGTCGGCCAGCTCGGCGACGACACGACCACCACCCGCACCACCCCGGTCCAGATCGCCCCGCTCCAGGGCGCAACGGAGGTCGTGAGCGGCTACGACCACACGGTCGCCGCCATGGACGACGGCGCCGTGATCTCGTTCGGCGCGAACGCCAACGCCCAGCTCGGCGACGGCACGGTCACCCCGACGCGCAAGCCGGTGACCGTACTTCCGGCAGGCAGCGGTGTCGCTCACGTCGCCGCTGCGACGACGGGCAAGTCCACGTTCGCGTACTGAGTACGGTCATCACCGGGCACCGCCCCCGGCAGAAGAGCCGGGGGCGGTGCCGCGCCCCTCAGCGACCGAAGGACGAACCCAGCGCCGCCTTCACCGCCACCGTGCCCAGCGTGCCGTGACCGAAGGTGAAGGAGCCTGTCCCTGTCGTCATGGACGGGAAGACCCAGAGAGAGCCCTCGCCGGCGTTCTCGCCCGGCGCGCCCACGGCCAGTTCCGCGCGGCCGTCCTTGTTGCCGTCCACGAAGGCGGCGGCCTCGCCGAACAGGTCGCCCTGCTCCGCGGTCCCGGTGACGCCCTCGGTGTCCTGGTTGAATCCCGTGGACTTCGTCCCCGTCGGACCGACTGCCGTACCGGGCAGGATCACGATCCCGCCCGCCCGCGTGGTCGTGCCGAGCGCCTCGCCCGGCACACCGACCGCCACCTCGCCGAAGCCGTCACCGTTGGTGTCGCCGATGGCGAGGGACGAACCGAACAGGTCACCGCGCTCCGCTGCGCCGGGTACGCCCGCCGAGTCCTGATTGAAGACCTGCGCCTTGGCGCCCTGGGCACCCGTGGCCCCGCCCGGCACATACGTCACCTGGCCGCCGAGGGAGAGGGGGTTCTCGGCATCGCTGTCGTAGCCTTCGAGCCGGCCCACGACGAGGTCTGCGTACATGTCACCGTTCACATTGCCGACGGCAAGAGTCTCCCCGGCCTCAAGCCCGGACCCATTGCTGCCGGTCACCTGGCCGAAGGGCCCCGGACCGGCAGGGCCACCGGCAGCGATGCTGACGCGCCGCATGTCGTCCTCGTTGCCGTTGTGCGAGAGACCCACGATGTCATCGCGCCCGTCGCCGTTGACATCGCCCGCCGCGAGATCGTGCCAGCGGTTGTCATCCACGTCAGGAGTGAGAGTGACACCGGCCGAGGCTCCCGCACGCGTGAACGGACCCGCCAGCACCTGGAGGTCCTCGTACCGGAACGTGGCGAGGTCCTTGAACCCGTCCCCGTCGAAGTCGCCCGCCGTCAGCTCGCTGCCGACCTCACTGGACGCGGCGCCCACCAGAAGCGTGGCGCCGCCCGAAAGACCGGCCGCACCACCCCATACGACGGACAGCGCCCCGGCCCGCACCGCGGTGCCGTCCTGCTCACCCGCCGAGCCGACCACCAGGTCGGTATAACCGTCCCGGTCGAGGTCGGCGGAGACGAGCGTGCTGCTGAAGCGGTCACCGGCCTCCGCCACGCCGGGTATGCCGGCCGAGTTCTGCGTGATGACCTGCTTGGTGGTGACCTTCAGGCCACTGCTGGACCCGTAGACCGCTCCGGCGAACCCGGCACCCGCGAAACCGTTGACGCTCGCACCGGGCGCCGAGAACGCCAGATCGCCGTACCCGTCGCCGTTGAAATCGTCCTGGAGCCCGGCGGCGGCGGTCGTCGCCCGTACGGGGCCGGACGGCGCGGCGGCCTGGGCGGCGGACGGCGCGGCGGCCTGGGCGGCGGTCGGCAGGCTGACGACGGCGGATGCCACGGTGATGGCGAGGGCCAGGTTTACGCCGAGCGCACGGGATGCCACGCGGACTCCTTCGTGTGGTTGGAGTTGATCTACACACGCTGTGACAGCCGGATCCGGCCAACGGTTGTACCGCGGGAGAAACCTTTACTGATCACACATCGCCCGGGCCACAGGCACGCCGAACCGCTCTCCGATCCCGCTGAACCGCTCCGATCCGGCCGGCCCGGTCCCGCCGACCGGTCAGCAACCGCCCTCACCCCCGCCGCACCCGCCCCGAGATCCGCCGGCCGAGCCGCCCCAGGGTGCTGGGCCGGTTCCACGCACGGAACGCGTCCGCCCGGCCGCTGCTTCCGGCACTCTCCACGGCCTGCTCGACCTCCTTCAGAAGGGCGGGCGGGAGCGTGCGCACGGCGGGGCGCAGCACATCCCGGAGCAGGGCGTCGGCCGTGGTGTTCCACGCCTTGCCCGCGTGCGGGTACGCGGTCCAGACGCCGAAGCAGCCCGCCGTATACCCGGCATCGGTCCTCAGCCTCTGCGCGACACCGTCCGTACGGGCCGCACGGTCGTACGCCGCCACCAGGTCGGCGTCCTCGCTGTGCACGAAGGCGTACACCTCGGCCTCCGGACGGTCATGGGCGAGCAGCCGTACGGCCAAGGCCCCGAACGCCCGCTCCCGTACAGCCGGTTCGACGGGTTCGGCCTGGGCGCACAACTCCCTGGCCCGCTCCACCCAGCCCTCCTCGGCCACCCCGGAACCCACCTCGCGGGCGAAATCGAGCAGCAGCAGCGCCCCCCGCACCCGCCCCTCGATCTCCTGCGGGAAGCCGCGCAGCAGATCGTGCGTGAGCCCGGCCGCCTCCTCGTCGTCGGCGGACGCGGCGAGCGCCGCCTCGACGAGCCTCGACCACGTCCCCGCCGTCCGATGCGCATCCGACGTGGCCGCCTCCAGCAACAGCCGCGCCTCCCCGGCCGTCGGGGCACGATCCCCCCACACCAGACCCGCAGCCGTACGCAGCACCATCGGCTCCGCGAACGGCGAAAGCCCGGCCGCCCGCAGCACCCGCTGCCACACGGCCGCCCGGTCACCACCCAGCGTCGCCCGCGCCCCGGCGGCCTCCGAGCACATCCGCAGATGCGGAAGCGCCTGCGTCCCCGTGAAGGGCAATGTCACACGTCCCAGTAGACGTTCCACCGCCACCGGGTCGTCCGGCGCGATCCGGTCCAGCGCACCGAGCAGCGCCGTCCGTACGTCGAACTGCTCGTCCAGCAACTCCAGCAGCGCAGGCCCGAACTCCGGATCGTCCTCGGCGAGCAGCGCCGGCGCCAACCGCCGTACGACACCGGGCAGGAACTCCGCACAGTCCACGTCCAGCAGCCGCGCCACCCGAAGCAACTGCACCGTCCGCGCCACGTCACCACTGGTCGCGGGAGCACTCAGCTCCGCGAGAATCTCCGGCCCGAGTACGGTCCCGATCGCCTCGCCCTCCGGACCCGCGAATGCGGAGCGGCCCGGCAGTTCGAGCGAACCATTCCCTCCACGAACCGCCTCCGTGACCAGCATCGCCGCGAGCGGAGCGGTCGTCGTGACGGGCGAACGCCCGTCGAGCGCACCGAACAGCCGCCCCACCGCGTCGAACTCGGGCCCGGTACGGTCATCGATCCCGGCCGACGTCAGCGCCTCGACCAACTGCCGCGTCTGCTTGTCATCCAGCGCGTACGGCCGCTCCGCCGCCCAACCAGCGGCGGCAGCACGCTCATTGGCGGCCAGCGCAATCCCCGCACACAGCGCCGTCACGGCCAGCGGACCGGCGGCAAACGGCTCCCCGTGCAGCTCGCCCGCCTCCCGGAACAGCTCGGGCGCCCGACTCCGCCAGATCCGGGCAGCCGTCTCCGCCCAGGCATCCCCCGTAACCCCCTGCGGCCGGGCCCCGGTGCACGCATGCACACGGAGATCGCCGCCCAACTCCCGTACATCGTCGGGAAGTACACCCACCACCCGGTGCGGCGCACCCCCCGGCTTCCGGGTGTACGTCGTGAACGTCAGCCGCTCCGCGCTCTCCCGTGGCAACGCGGCCCCGGCCAGCGCGATCCACCGCGCCACGTCCGCACTCTGCCGCTCGACGAGCACGACCGGCGATACCGGCGGGTTCTCCTCGCTCACCCGTCGCAGATCGGCGAAGACGGACGCGAGCCACGGACTCCGCGAAACGGCGAAGTCACCCAGCCCCTCACGCACCGCCCCGTGCCCCGGCGGCAAGCTGCTGAGGGGATCGGGTATCGCGCCGCCGGGCGTCACGGAGACCCACTGAGGCGACCGCCACGCGTCGACCGGCAAACGGCTGCCTGTCAGTCGCGCATCCACGGGCAGATGCACGGCATGGGCATGGAACCGTACGGGAGCGGAGCCCGCCCCGCGCACGGGCACCGTGCGACAGAGCAGCCGACTGCCGTCGGACAGCACACTGAAGCTGAACGCCTGCGGCAACGACCACAGTTCGGAATCCGACGGCAGGAACGGAACATCGGCCGGAAACTCGTACCCGATCAACGGCTCGATCTCCGCGAGCAACGCCGCCGAGATCCCGGGACCGACCGCTGTGAACCGTCCCCCCGTAGCCTCGCTCCCCGGCGCGGCGGAGGTGTAGTGCAACTGTGCAAGGCTCATGCGTCGGCCCTCTTCGTCCCTGCCGCGAGCGTCCCCGTATGCACCCCACGGCTGGGGGTGGGGAGAAGTCCCGCAGCCGTGGGGGCGACGCTATCAAGCCGGGGCGCACTGATGTGCGGGCTCAGGCCCCAGCGGCGTACGAGACGAAACTCGTCCAGGAACCGGGCCGGAGCGCGAGCTGCGGGCCGTCGGTCACTTTGGAGTCGCGGATGTGGATGGTGTCGGGGCAGGTGGCTACTTCTACGCAGGAGTCGCCGTCACCACCGCTGTAACTGGACTTGTGCCAGGAGAGGGCTACTTCTACACAGGAGTCGCCGTCGCCACTGCTGTAGCTGCTCTTGAACCAGGTCAGTTCCGTGGTGCTCATACCGCTCCTCGCATCTGCCGCAACAGGCCCAGGGAGTCCTCCAGAGAGAGAGCCTGTGACCGCATCCTGGCATACCGCATCTGGAGCGTGCTGACCACCTTGGAGTCGCCGATGAGCTGTCCGCTTTTCTGTCCCTCGCAGTATGCGAGCCATCGATTCTCCGGGGTCTCGCACAGTTGCATGGGCCCGGCCAGCCCCGCATGGCCCGTGCTTTCGAGCGGCATCACTTGCACTTCGATGTTCCGCAACTGGGCGAGTTCCAGCACATGGCCGATGAGCTCGCGCGTGACCTCCCGCCCGCCCATCAGCCGCCGGAACACATGCTCCTCGACGATGAAGCTGTACGGGGTGTTCGGCCGCTCCCGCAGGAGACGCTGCCGGTCCAACCGTGCCGCCATCTGCTCCTCGACCTGGGTGTCGCCCAGCGGCGGCAGCTGGTTCACGAACAACGTCCGCGCGTACGCCTCCGTCTGCAACAGCCCCGGAACCAACCGGCATTCGTACGTGTAGAGGCTCACCGCCTCCGCCTCCAGCTTCGCCCACTGGCGGAACCAGCTCGCCAGCCCCGGCCGCCGGGACAGATGCCGTGCCGCACCCCTGATCGCCCCGAACGCGTCCAGCACCACTTCCGCACGGTCCACGAAGTCGGCCGGGGGGAAGCGCCGCCCCTGCTCGATGGAGGCGATCGTCGGTACCGAGTAGCAGACCAACGGCGCGAATTCCTCCTGTGTCAGACCGGCACGCTTCCGGAACGCCTTCACGACCTCGCCGAACGCCTTGAGGCTGTCCGAGGATTCCGGCTCCCCACCGCTCGTAACTCCACTCGTACTGCCCCCGATGTCAGCCATGTCCGGTCACCCTTCGCGCCTGTCCCCAACCGCTCCAACCCAACTGATCCATCGTCACGTTCCGTGAGGCGTACTGTCCACGGTGTGTACCCGTACGCTGACGCAGCGTACGAGTCACGGAGTCCGAGTCAGTACGCGGAGCTGGTCGACGAGGGCGTGGACGTCGCGCGCAACGGTGCTGTCGGTGACGCATTCCGCAGCCGTCGCGAGCGTGGGGCGGCAGGCGCGGCAGAGCCCGTCCGGGAGCGCTTCCGCACGGCCGGGGACCCCGCAATTGGTGCACTCGACCATCGTGCTGCGTACGGGAACATCGGACGGAACAGCGGCAGGCATGCGGGGCGGCATCTTGTCGCGGAGGCGGCGGCGTACGAAACCGCGCGGCACGTCGACCGCTTCCGGGAGTCCGGCGGTCAGGGCGTGCGTCAGGTACTCCGCGCTCGCACCACGCGCCATCCACTCCGCAGCAAGACCCTCCAGGGCCTCGCAGTCGGCGGCCGAGAGAGCCAGGCGCCGCTCCCGGCAGCCAAGTTGAGCGAGCGCGAGGTAGGCGGGCGTGGGGGAGTGGTCATGTTGCGGAGCAGGGGGTTCGACGACATCGACGGGTGCTGCGGGCACCGGGGCACACTCGCCCACCGCCACACCACCCTTACTGTCCTCGGCGGCGATGAACGCGGCCCACCACTCGTTGTCGCGCGCCGTGCGGGACCAGAAGGTGCGGAAGACCCAGCGGATCTGGTCGCCCGTGCCGGCCGGACGCCGTACGCGGCGAAGGTGTCCCGCCACCGACAGGGCGGTGAGCGCGGTACCGACCGCCTGCTGGCCGTAGCGGGGGAGCTGCTGGGCGAGGGTCTTGACCGTCATCGCGGCGCCTTCCGGCAGCCGGTCGACGAAGGACGCGATGTACCGCTCGCGCTCGGGCAGGAGGGCGAAGTCCTCGGCGTGGCGCGGGGCCTGGTCGGGGGTGGATCGCTTGCCGTAACCGGGACTGGCCATCGGGTACGAGGACGGGGATGCGGGCGCTGACAGGGCAGCGCTAAAGTTCTCATTAGCCACGGGATCGACTCCATACTTCGATCTTGGGGTGAGACCCCGGCCTGGTGCTCTAACACCGAGTCGGGGTCGCTTTTTTGTTGTGTGTCGGCACCGTAAGCAGCCGCGCGGGCGCGCCGCAAGCCGGTCCCGACTAGTCGTACTTACTCGTCGTGACGGGTGGGGGAGGTGGGGTTGGTTTTCCTTAACCAGCTTTATTTACCCGGTGGTTGGGAAGAAGCTCGACTCTCGTGTCTCGCGTCCCGGCGCCCGAATCCCGGGTCTTGAGCTTCGGGGCGCGCACCCCCGTACGTACGCTCCAAAGAGTGAGCGACCCGCCCCGGATCTCGCATCCCGAGCCCCGAGCCCCCAGCCCCGAGCTTCGGGGCGGGCCACTGTTACGACAGATGCGCAAGCAGGCGATCCAGTGGCCGTGGCACCTGGGTGGTGAGGTCCAGGGCATCGATGAGCGAGCGTGCGTACTGGCTCTTCCGGCCGCTGATGGTCCCCATGAAGCGCCTCAACTGCGGCTCGACGTTCCGTTCCCGCTGGGCGGGCTGTTTCTGGAAGATATGGAAGGCCCGCAGGTCACCCTGGGCGTCGATGACCTCTTGCACGTCGCCGGCGCCGAGAGAGCGGATCAGCTCCTCTTCCAGGTCGGCGACGCACACGTAGAAGCCGAGCGCCTCCATGTCGGCGCGAGCGAGGTCGCTGCCGAGGCCCACTCGCTCCAGGGCGCGCGAGAAGTGCGCTTCCTCGCCGGCGTCACACAGTCCGGCCACTCTGATGTCGAGCCCTTGAGGACCCAGCAGATTCAGGAATCTGCCGATGCTGGTCGCACCTCCGAGCGGGATGACGGCGATGCCCTGTGCACCGAGGTCGCGGCCGTGACGTGCCGCCAGCGCTTCGAGCGCCACCCGGTCGCTGACCCCTTCCACGAGCACGGCCGTGCGCACAGCGGATGCGGCAGCCAGTTCGCGTGCGGCCTCGGAGGCTGCCGCAGCCCCCGTCCCGCCGGCTGCCCACTCCGTGACCGCCAGACGGAACCGCTCTATCGCATCCATGCGCACCAGTCTCTCAGGAGCGGGACGGGCGGGCTCGGGGGTTACGGTCCGTAACCCCGACGGTTCGGCGGGCGTACCCGTACGCAGCCCCGCGTACGGCCGCGCGATCTGGAGGTACGAGGGATGTGACCGCCACGCTCGTCCCATGGAAGCCGCTCCCCTCACCCAACGTCCGCTCACTGTGCGTGAGTTCACCCAGCGCTTCAGCGCCACCCCGCGAGGCGCCCGCCTCGCCCGGCGGTTCGCCCGGTTCGAACTGGACCGCTGGGGCATCCCGTACGAAGGCGACGTGTCCGAAACGGCCGCGCTGCTCGTCGCGGAGCTGGCGGCCAACGCCGCCACCCACGGCCGTGTCCCTGGCCGGGACTTCGAGCTCGCCCTGACGCTCACCCCGCGCGGCCCGGCCCTCAGCACTCTCCGTATCGAGCTCTCCGACACCCGCGGCGACGCTCGTCCGCCTTCCCCCGGCGACATCACCGCACCCCCGCCCGACGCCGAGAGCGGCCGGGGCCTGGTCCTGGTCGATGCCCTGGCCGACCGCTGGGAAGTGCTCGACCGCCGGCCGCCCGGCAAGACGGTCCGCGCGGAACTGGACTTGCTGTACTGATCGAGAAGTCAGGTACGGGGCAAGCTGGAGCCCTTGCGCGGGGAGTTCACCACCCGCCCCGTGACGGCGTCGCCGATGCACAAGCCGAGGCAGGGCATCGCGGTCGCGGGTGGCACGGCCGTGCCGTGCATGCGGACCTCGTGGCAACTGAAACAGAACGCCGCCTCGAACAGCGCCAGTTCAATAGAGTCCTCGTACGCCCGAATGCTCCAGCCCGGTGAGAACCAGCAGCGGGACTGTTCGCTGCCGGGCAGGTCCACGATCAAGGTCAGAGCGTCGGCGGCTTCTGCCCCGGTCCAGTGGGCGACCGCCCTGCCGGGGTATGGGACGCCCGTTGTGCGATGTACTGAGCACACGCCAGGTCTTCATCGGCCTGCCCGTCGTCGCCAGTGACCACGAATGTGACCGTGTCGCCCTTGCGCGTCCGCAAAAGCCGAGCCGTTGCCTCCGCCACCACGAAGCCGGCGCACAGCACCAGCGACGCCTCGTCCATGCCGGTCATGATCGCGCGGGCCCGACCCAGGTCACCCGGAGAGTGGTACGCATCACAGCGATTGACCACAGCGACTGGCCACGCCTAGGAGTGTACGATCGTACACATGACGACGCCGACGGACTGCTTCGCTGACGACCCGCGCACTAACCTGGAGCGGATGCTCGCCGGTGACCACTACATCGCCGACGACCCGGAGATGGCCCGCCGTCAGCGGCGCGCCATGCAGATCGCCGCGCGCTACCAGGCCGCTTACGTTGAGGACACGGCCGAGGCGGGGCCGCTCCTGGCCGAACTGCTCGCCTCCGTGGGTGAGGGTGTCGACGTACGGCCGCCGCTCCACGTCGACTACGGCAGCAACATCGCCATCGGAGCCCGTACGTTCGTCAACTACAACCTGACCGCGCTGGACGTCGCGCGGATCACCATCGGCGAGGACTGCCAGATCGGCCCGAACGTTCAACTCCTCACGCCCACCCACCCCGTTGAGCCCGAGCCCCGGCGCGACAAACTTGAAGCCGCACTCCCCATCACCATCGGTGACAACGTCTGGCTCGGCGGTGGAGCGATCGTGTGCCCCGGTGTGACGATCGGCGACAACTCCGTCATCGGTGCTGGTGCGGTAGTGACCAAGGATGTCCCCGCCAATGTGGTCGCGGTCGGTAATCCCGCGCGGCCCGTCCGCAGCATCTGAGGCGGCCACCCCTCCATGGCCACCGGACAGACCGATCCTCAGCGGCGCGAGCGGATTCTCGCTGCCGTACTCGACCTGATCGCCGACGACGGGGTCGCAGGCGTCTCCCACCGCAAGATCGCCACGCGAGCCGAGGTGCCCCTCGGATCGATGACATACCACTTCTCCGGCATCGACGACCTGCTGCGAGAAGCGTTCACCGGATTCGCCCGTCATATCGAGGACGTGTTCGCACTGCACCTGGGCCGGGCCGACAGCGCCGAACAGGCCCGCGAAGCGGTGACCGACCTCATCCACACACTCTCCGAAGGCCCCCGCCGCGACCTCGTCCTCGCACAGGAGCTCTACACGCTCGCTGCCCGGCACGTGGAGTACCGGTCGTTGACGCAGGAGTGGATGCGGCGAAGCCGCGACCTCCTGGAGCAGCACTTCGACGCGGACACCGCGCGCCAGGTGGACGCGCTGATCGAGGGTATGACATTGCACCGTGCACTGGACGACTCACCACACGACCGCGCCCTGACCCGTCAGGCCGTGGCCCGCCTCACCGCCGACACGTAGTCGGCACACACACAAGCAGCCCGTGGGCGCGGTCCGAAAACATCTCGCCCGTGCTCGACTCGTCCGATACGGTCGCGGGGTTGTTTTCGCCAGGCTTGAGAGCAGGTTTCGTTATGGCATGTCGTATCAGTGAGCTCGTGCTCGGTTGCCGCGACCCTGAGATGCTCGCGCGGTTCTGGTGCGAGGTCCTGGACTTCGTCGTTCTCGACGTCGAAGGGGACGACTGCTACGAGATCGGGCCGCGCGAAGGCTTCGGTGGTCCGCAGCCGACGATCATCCTCAGTCGCAGGGATGAGCCGGAGAAGGGGAAGCCCCGGCTGCACATCGACGTCAACCCCACCGACCGCGATCAGGACGCCGAGCTCGAACGCCTCCTGAAGCTCGGTGCGCGCCCGGCCGACATCGGCCAGACGGGGGAGGAGCAGTGGCATGTCCTGTCCGACCCCGAAGGCAATGAGTTCTGCCTGCTCAAGGCCCGCCTGAACCCCCTCTAAATCGGGGAGGTTGCGGACTTTCCGTTGCGGATTACGCCACTGGGAGTCCGCAACCGCTCGCTGTATGAAGGGTTGTTGCATGTGGGTTCAGCGAGTGATCGAACTGACCGGGTGGGAGCCGCTCGGCATCTCCGTCGACTGGGCGTCGATCGAGGGTGAGTTGGGAGTCCCGCTTCCGGCGGACTACAAGGAGCTCTACGAGGCCTTCGGCGGCGGCGTCTTCAGTGACTCCGTCTACTTTCTGGGGCGCGACGCGGGCCTCGCCTTCGACTTCCTGACGCAGTGGCGGGTTTCCCTGTCGGTCGATCAGGACCTCAGACTCGGAGGCATCTCCGCCGTTCAGCCCCATGCGATCTACGCGCCGGGCGGCAAGGGGCTGGTCCCCTGGGCCAGCACCGAATGGGCCGACGAGTACTGCTGGCTGATCGATGCCGAGCATCCCGGCGACTACCCCGTCCTCGCGCGGACCCACGACGGTGACCCATGGCACCGGTACGACATGTCCACCTCGGAGTTCCTCTACCGCATCCTTGCCGATGCGGATTTCCTGCCGTTCGGGATAGCGAGGTACGCGCTCGACCTCACCTTCGCGCCCGGTTCAGGCGAGGAGCAAGGCCTGACGGGCTGAGCGGCCGGGGTGTGGAGAAAACCCCGGCCGCTGCCTTCTGTCGACTCCTGAGCCTGCTGGTCTAAGTGCCTAGGTCAGCGGCTCGATCCAGATGTTGCGGTAGCGGACCTTGCTTCCGTGGTCCTGGAGGCGGATGGCTCCGGCCGTCGGGCCCTCCGGGGCTCCGGCGCCCGTCGGTCCGTTGATGGCCACGTTGTCGTGGACGGTCTTGCCGTTCCACACCACCGTCACGCGGGCATCGGCGGTCTTCTTACCCGTGGCATCGAAGCGTGCACTGTGAAATGTGATGTCGTACGACTGCCAGGTCTCCGGTGCCGTCGCCGCGTTGATGTCCGGCGCCTTCTTGGTGTAGATCGCCCCGGCCTCGTTGTTCGCGAGCGTCGTGTCACCGTACGAGTCGAGGATCTGGACTTCGTAGCGGTCCTGGAGGTAGACGCCACTGTTGGCGCGGTTCTGGCCGGTCACGTCCGGAGGGAGGTTCGGGAGCCAGAATTCGACGTGCAGGGTGAAGTCCTTGAACGCCTCCTTGGTGCGGATGTCACCGCAGCAGACCTCCATGGATTTCTCGGTCAGCGGCCATTGCACCTTGCGGCCGTCCGTGTGCTGCCAGGCCGCCTGGCTCGATCCGTCGAACAGGGGGATGCGTTCGCCCTGGGGGCGGACACTGATCAGGTCGAGGTTGACGTGGCCCGTATCGCCGCTGTCGTACCGGTAGGTGATCGTGTTGTTCCCCGCACGCAGGGCCAGCGGCTCGGTCTGCGTCGACCAGGTGTTCCAGTCGCGTGTGCTGAGCAGACTGGTCTGTTTGATCTTTGTACCGTTCACGTAGACGCTGACGCTCTTGGTGCCGGTGAACGGATTCGGGCCGTTGGAGTAGCGCAGGCCCACGTCGTACGTGCCTTCCTCCTCGACCTCGACATCGAAGGCGGTGGAAGCGCCATGGGTGCCGTAGCCGGCGACGAAGCCGCCGCCCGAGTAACCCGGGTGGTCGGTGGCGAAGGAGGCGCCGCCGGTCAGTGTTGCCTCCTCCGCCTCGTACAAGGGCGACGGAGGCTGCTTACCCGCAAGGGAGTTGAGCGTGTACCACGCCTCCGTGCTCCACAGTGATTCCCCGCTCGCGGAGCTGAAGGGGCGCGGGGAGCGGACATGGACGACGCGGTTCGCCTTCAGGCCCGGGATGTCCAGGGTGACCTTCTTGCGGTCGGACGACACGGTGGCCGACCTGACGGACAGGGTCTCCTCGTCGACCTTCGGACCGCCGTACGAGGGGGTCGGAACGTAGTACCACTGCTTGACCTTGTACTTCTCGGCCAGCTCCGTCACCGTCTCGTCGGAGAGCGGCTGGGTGTACTCCAGCTCGAAACCGCCCGGCTTCGCACGCATCGCCAGGATGTCGAACGCCTTGTCGCCGCTGGGTGACAGCTTCTGCAGACCGTAGGTGAGCTTGCCCTCCTGGCCCCAGTTGCCGCCCGCGCCCAGACCACCGGCGTAGATCGCGCCGTCCGGCCCCATGCTGATTCGGTTGACCCCGGCCTCAAGACCCTGGGTGAAGCGGAACACCGCGCCCTGGTACTGGCCCTTGACCTTCTCCAGGTACGCGCGCTGAATACCGCCGTATGTCACATCACCGAACAGCATCTGCCCCGCGAACCTGCCCTCGGTGAGCTGGAGCGGTGTGCTGGGCGAGTTCGCGATGTCGTTCTGCGGCAGCCACAGCACCGGCTTGGTCACCGGGTTCGCGTCGAACGGGCCGTCGGGGTTCGTGTAGTGGTTGAAGAAGCGGTCCTGCTTGATGTGCACCAGCTTCGACGAGGGCAGCCAGCCGCCCTGGTTGTCGGTGACGAAGATGTCGCCGTCCGGCCCCCAGCCGATGCCATTGGGAGTACGCAGACCACCTGCGACATATGAAATGTCACCGGTCTTCCGGTTCACCTTGATCGTGGAGCCCCGGTTCTTCGCGGGCTGCGGATCGGTCGTCGCGCCGCCGTAGTTGATCGCGACCGACAGGTTGAGGTAGAAGAAGCCGTTCTTGTACAGCAGGCCGAAGGCGAACTCGTGGAAGTTGCCGCCGTACGGCCAGGTGGCGATCGTCTTCTGCCCGTCGATCACGTCGTCGCCGTCGGCATCGGTGAGCTCGGTCAGCTCGTGCTTCTGGGAGACGTACAGCTTGCCGTCGACGGATTTGATGCCCATGGGTTCCTTGAGCCCGCCGACGATCTTCTTGGCCGTCACCTTGCTCGTATCGGTGTTCCCCTGGACGTTGTCGAGGAGGTAGACCTCGCCCGCCGTGTTGGTGCTGCCGCCCCAGGTGGTCACGGCCAGGCGGCCGTCCGACAGCCAGTCCATCGCGGTGACCTGCGGTTCGAATCCCGCGGGGCGCAGATCCGTCAGCGCGTAGTCGGGGTGGACGGAGTTGAGGGGCAGCCCGTCGCCCGGCGCGTCCGATACGCCCTCGCACTCCTTGCGACCGGGCGCCGTGACACGTACGACGTCGGCGTCGGTGCTCAGCACGGAGTTGGGCACGACGGAGAAGCCGGAGGCGCCCGGCGGCTGCCATGCCAGCGTGATCTGCTGACCTCCGGTGCGCTCGAAGTGCTCGATACGCAGGGAGTGGTAGCCGGCCGACAGGGTGACCTTGCCGTCCTTGGGATCGGCCCCGTGCAGTCCGTCGTGATCGATGACCAGCTGATCGTCGATCAGCAGCCGCGAGCCGTCGTCGCTGGTCAGCCGGAAGGTGTACTCGCCGTCCTGCGGGACGGCGATATTGCCGATCACATGGGCCACGAAGTAGTCACCGAAGCCGAAGTCGTCCGTGGAACTCCAGTCGATCACCGGCATCAACTTGTCGACGTTCGGGGTCTGTCCGCTCTTGATGTCGCACAACTCGCTCAGCGGCACCTGCACATCGAAGACGCGCAGCGTGACACCGGGCTCCTGCGGGGGGAGTTCGGCCCGCTCCGAGGGTTCGGCACCGGCCGGTGACGTCGAGAACGCGCCGACGAGGAACGAGGCGACGAGCAGACCCACCAGGCGTCTGCGACAGCGTTGGTACAGCCGTGAGTTCATTCTTCCTCCTGGCTCCTCCAGTGAGGAGCACGTGGGCGAACGTTCTACGGGAGTGGTCCGGCGGCGCCATACCTGAGTGGAAGTCGGGGGGTTGCGACGGAAACAGTAGGAGGCTTCTGTTGACGGCGTCCATACTTTGTCACCACTGTGTTCAAAGTGGACGACGGCGGAACCCCGTCCGGCCGGGCTGACAGACTGGACCGATGGCTGAAGCGTCCGAACTGCCGGTGGTGTCCGAAGTCGAGCTCTCCGCAGGTGTGATCACCTACGAGGACACGGGCGGGGACGGGCCGGTGATCGTCCTCCTGCACGGCGTCGCGATGGACGGCTCACTCTGGCGCAACGTCGTCGCCGGACTCCGCGCCGACTTCCGGTGCGTCGTACCGACCCTGCCGCTCGGCGGCCACCGGACGCCCATGCGGCCGGACGCGGACCTCTCGGTCCTCGGGGTGGCCCGGCTGGTCGCGGAATTCCTCGAAGCGCTCGACCTCCAGGACGTCGCGCTCGTGATGAACGACTGGGGCGGGGCCCAGTCCCTCGTCGCGGACGGCCGGGACCAGCGGATCGGCAAGCTGGTGATCACGTCCTGCGAGGCGTTCGACAACTACCCTCCCGGGCTGCCCGGTTCAAATCTCCACGCCTCCGCGAAAATGCCCGGCGGGCTGAACCTCGCCTTCGCCCTGCTGAAGCTGAAGCCCATGCGGCGGCTGCCGATGACCTGGGGCCGCATGTGCAAGCGACCCGTCCCCCACGAGGTGATGGACGAGTGGTTCCGGCCGCTGTGGACCTCCCCGGAGATCCGCCGCGATCTGCGGAAGTACGTCCTCGGAGTGCCGCCCAAGGCCGAACTCCTGCGCTGGACGGACAAGCTGCGCGAATTCGACCGCCCGGCGCTCGTCGTCTGGGCGGCGGAGGACAAGGTCATGCCACCCGAGCACGGGCGCCGTCTCGCCGAGCTCCTGCCCCAGGGACAGCTGGTGGAGGTCGCCGACAGCTACACCCTCATCCCGGAGGACCAGCCCGCCGTGCTCGCCGCGCACATCAGCACGTTCCTGCTGAAGGGCTGAGCCGAGGCGCCGACGGCGTGAAGCGGAGCTGCGGTGGCGCTTAAGAAATCCTCGATGGACCTGCGGCGCGGGGTGCGGCAGATTGCTCCCTGACGGCAGAGAGTGGTGCGCGCAGCCGGACGTCCGACGCGCACCGGCTATCTGCCGTACCTCATGTCTTCCCCGGGCCGCAGGCTTTCTTCCCCATGCCCCCGGCCCGGGGTACGCAACGCCGTACCAGAACAGGGAGCCGCAGCCGTGAAGGCACTCGTGAAGCAGAAGGCCGAGCCGGGGCTCTGGCTGATGGACGTCCCGGAACCGGAGATCGGTCCCGGTGACGTACTCATCAAGGTGCTCCGCACCGGCATCTGCGGCACCGACCTGCACATCCGGGCCTACGACGGCTGGGCCCAGCAGGCCGTGCGCACCCCGCTCGTCCTTGGCCACGAATTCGTCGGCGAGGTCGCCGAGCTCGGCTCCGACGTCGTCGACATCAAGGTCGGCGACCTCGTCAGCGGCGAGGGCCACCTGGTCTGCGGCAAGTGCCGCAACTGCCTGGCCGGCCGCCGCCACCTCTGCCGCTCCACCGTCGGGCTCGGCGTCGGCCGGGACGGTGCGTTCGCCGAGTACGTCGCACTGCCCGCGTCCAACGTCTGGGTGCACCGGGTCCCCGTGGACCTCGACATCGCCGCGATCTTCGACCCCTTCGGCAACGCCGTGCACACCGCGCTGTCGTTCCCGCTGGTCGGCGAGGACGTCCTGATCACCGGCGCCGGACCGATCGGCATCATGGCCGCGGCCGTCGCCCGCCACGCGGGTGCCCGCAACGTCATGATCACCGACGTCAGCGAGGCGCGCCTCGCCCTGGCCCGCAAGGTCGGCGTCAGCCTCGCGCTCAACGTCGCCGACGAGACCATCGCCGACGGACAGAAGCACCTCGGACTGCGCGAGGGCTTCGACATCGGCCTGGAGATGTCCGGCCGGCCCGAGGCGATGCGCGACATGATCGCGAACATGACGCACGGCGGTCGCATCGCGATGCTCGGACTGCCGTCCGAGGAGTTCGCCGTCGACTGGTCGCGCGTCGTCACCTCGATGATCACCATCAAGGGCATCTACGGCCGCGAGATGTACGAGACCTGGTACGCGATGTCCGTACTGCTGGAGGGCGGCCTCGACCTGGCCCCCGTGATCACCGGACGATACGGCTTCCGTGACTTCGAAGCGGCGTTCGACGACGCGGCGAGCGGTCTCGGTGGCAAGGTCATCCTCGACTGGACCGCCTGACCACCGCGTATCCAGTCCCGCTACTGACGTAACCAGCTACTGAGCCGGGAGACACTCCTCATGTTCGACTCCGTACGCGACGACGTGCGCACCACCCTCGACGAGATCAAGGCCGCCGGGCTCCACAAGCCCGAGCGCGTCATCGGCACCCCGCAGTCCGCCACCGTGGCGGTCACCTCCGGCGGACGCCCCGGCGAGGTCCTCAACTTCTGCGCCAACAACTACCTCGGCCTCGCCGACCACCCCGAGGTCGTCTCCGCCGCGCACGAGGCGCTGGACCGCTGGGGCTACGGGCTCGCCTCGGTCCGCTTCATCTGCGGCACCCAGGAGGTCCACAAGGAGCTGGAGCAGCGGCTTTCGTCGTTCCTCGGCCAGGAGGACACGATCCTCTACTCCTCCTGCTTCGACGCCAACGGCGGAGTCTTCGAGACCGTCCTCGGCGCCGAGGACGCGGTCATCTCCGACGCCCTCAATCACGCCTCGATCATCGACGGCATCCGACTCTCCAAGGCCAAGCGCTTCCGCTATGCCAACCGTGACATGGCAGACCTGGAGCAGCAGCTCAAGGAGGCGTCCGGCGCGCGGCGCAGGCTCATCGTCACCGACGGTGTGTTCTCCATGGACGGTTACGTCGCTCCGCTGCGCGAGATCTGCGACCTGGCCGACCGCTACGACGCCATGGTCATGGTCGACGACTCGCACGCCGTCGGCTTCGTCGGCGCGGGCGGGCGCGGCACCCCCGAGCTGCACGACGTCATGGACCGCGTCGACATCATCACCGGCACCCTCGGCAAGGCGCTCGGCGGTGCGTCCGGCGGTTACGTCGCAGCCCGCGCCGAGATCGTCGCCCTGCTGCGCCAGCGCTCGCGCCCGTACCTCTTCTCCAACTCGCTCGCGCCCGTCATCGCCGCCGCCTCCCTCAAGGTCATCGACCTGCTGGAGTCCGCGGGCGAGCTGCGCGACCGGCTCAACGCCAACACCGCGCTCTTCCGGACCCGGATGACCGAGGAAGGCTTCGACGTCCTGCCCGGCGACCACGCCATCGCCCCCGTCATGTTCGGGGACGCGGCGAAGGCAGGCCGGATGGCGGAGCTGCTCCTCGAGCGCGGTGTGTACGTGATCGGGTTCTCGTACCCGGTCGTCCCGCAGGGTGCGGCACGCATCCGTGTCCAGCTGTCCGCCGCGCACTCCACGGACGACGTGAACCGTGCCGTGGACGCGTTCGTCGACGCCCGGGCCGCGCTGGCGGCGTAGCCCGCCGGGCTGTCCGGGAGTTTCCGCCGGACCTGGGACAATAGGGCAATGATCGATGCACGGCGGCTGCGAATTCTCCGTGCGGTGGCGGACCACCGCACGGTGACCGCTGCAGCCGCCGCGCTGTATCTGACCCCGTCCGCCGTGTCCCAGCAGCTCGCCGCCCTTGAGCAGGAGACCGGCCACCGGCTCGTCGAACGCGGGGCGCGCGGGGCGCGTCTCACGGCGGCGGGCGAGATCCTCCTGACCCACACCAACGCGGTGCTGGCACAGCTGGAGCGGGCGGAGGCCGAGCTCGCGGCGTACAGCGCGGGGGAGGCCGGTACGGTGACGGTCGCCGCGTTCGCCACCGGCATCGGCCTCGTCCTCGCCCCCGCCATCACCGAGCTGAACCTGACCGCGCCCGGCATCCGGGTCCGGGTGCAGGACGCCGAGGGCGACGCGAGCGTGCCGATGGTCCTGGACCGGCAGGTGGATGTGGCCGTCGCAGTCGAGTACCGGGGTGCGCCCGGGGCGGACGACGAGCGGCTGACCAGGGTGCCGCTGTACTCCGAACCCTTCGACGCGGTGCTGCCGGTCGGGCACCGCCTGGCCGGCCAGGACCAGGTGGCGGTCGCTGACCTCGCGAAGGACCCGTGGATCGGTCCGTACCCCGGCAACCCGTGCCACGACGTGGTCGTCCTCGCCTGCGAGTTCGCCGGCTTCGAACCCCGTCTTGAGCACTCGTCGGACGACTTCCGGGCCGTGGTCGCGCTGGCCGGGGCGGGCGCGGGAGTGGCGCTGGTGCCGAGGTCGGCGCTGCGGGGGATGGAACTGACCGGCGTGGTCGTCCGCCCGGTGGAGGGCAGCGCACCCACCCGCCGGGTCTTCGCCGCGGTACGGCAGGGGGCGGAGGGTCACCCCTTGATCAGGCCGGTCCTGGACGCGCTGAGCGCGGCGGGCACACGGGAGGAGAACCTCACCGCGCGAACGCGGTGACATTGCAATGTCACGCGGGCTGCAACAGGTCCCAGCGGTTGCCGTACAGGTCCTCGAAGACCGCCACCGAACCGTAGACCTCGTGCCGCGGCTCCTCCAGGAACCGGACCCCGGCGGCCCGCATGCGCTCGTGGTCGCCCGCGAAGTCCTCGGTGTGCAGGAAGAAGCCGACCCGGCCACCGGTCTGCGCCCCGACACTCGCCTGCTGTGCCTCGTCCTTGGCGCGGGCCAGGAGCAACCCGGTCCCGCCGGTCCCCGCACCCGCCGCTCCGCCGCGCGGACGCACGACCACCCAGCGGGAGCCGTCGCCGCGGTCGGTGTCCTCCACCAGCTCGAAGCCCAGGGCGTCGCGGTAGAAGGCGATGGCTTCGTCGTAGTCGGTGACGACCAGGGCGACGAGGGCGATCTGTGACATGTCATACCTCAATGTGACGCGTGACGGCGGCTCGTGACGTTGTACGTAACACTAACGCTCCCGCCACCCCCGCCAGCACAATGACCGGCATGGACACGAGTGACCTCGACCTCGCCGCGCTGACGGCCCGCGCCCGGCTCCTCGCCGTGCCCGGCCGCCGCCGCATCCTCGGCATCGCGGGCCCGCCCGGCGCGGGGAAGTCCACGCTCGCCGCCCGTCTCGTCGACGCACTCGACGGGCTCGCCGTCCTCGTCCCCATGGACGGCTTCCACCTCGCCCAGGCGGAACTGGACCGCCTCGGCCGCGCAGGCCGCAAGGGCGCCCCCGACACGTTCGACGCCGCCGGATACGCGGCCCTCCTGCGCAGACTCCGCGACCCCGGCCCCGGTCCCGTCTACGCCCCCGCCTTCGACCGCGCACTGGAGGAACCGATCGCCGGGTCCATCCCCGTACCCCCGGACATCCCGCTCGTCGTCACCGAGGGCAACTACCTCCTCTACGACGACGGGCCCTGGGCATCCGTGCGCGGGCTGCTCGACGAGGCCTGGTACCTCGACATCGACCCCGGCCTGCGGGTGCGCCGGCTCGTCGACCGGCATGTGCGCTTCGGTAAGCCCCGCCCGTACGCCGAGCGCTGGGTGGCGGGCTCCGACGAGCCGAACGCCCGTCTCGTCGAGCGGGGCCGCGCCCGCGCCGACCTCGTCGTACACCTGCGTCCGGCACCGTAACCCCCGCGCGAACCCCCCGCTCGAACCCCCGCTCGCGCGCGCCCGCCCGTGCGGGCAGGATGCTGTGTGCCGTGTCGCGCCGCCAGGAGGTCCGCATGTCCAGCCCGAACCAGCCCGTGCCGTTCACCGCCGACGACTACCGGGCGCGTATGTCCCGCGCCGTCGATTCCGCCACCTCTGCGGGCCTCGCGGGCCTCCTCGTCGCACCGGGCCCCGACCTCGTCTACCTCACCGGCTACCAGCCGACCGCGATCACCGAACGTCTCACCGTCCTCGTCCTCACCGCAGGTCAGGACCCGGTCCTCGTCGTCCCGACCCTGGAGGCACCGGACGCCGAGCGTGCTGTCGGAGCCCCGGCGCTCACCCTGCGCGACTGGACCGACGGCAAGGACCCGTACGCCGTCACCGCACCGCTGCTCGACGCCGCGGGCCGGTTCGGGATCAGTGACAACGCCTGGGCGATGCATCTCCTCGGCCTCCAGCAGCTCCTCCCCGGCACCTCGTACGCCTCGCTGACCGAGGCCCTGCCCATGCTCCGGGCGGTGAAGGACGCCCACGAACTGGAGCGGCTCACGGCAGCCGGAGCCGCCGCCGACGCCACGTACGAAGAGATCCTCAAGGTGCGGTTCTCCGGCCGCAAGGAGACCGACGTGGCCGCCGACCTGTCGGCGCTGCTGAAGCGGTTCGGCCACTCCCAGGTCGACTTCACCGTCGTCGGCTCCGGTCCCAACGGCGCCAACCCGCACCACGAGGCGGGTGAACGTGTCATCGAGCAAGGTGACATGGTGGTGCTCGACTTCGGTGGCCTCAAGCACGGTTACGGCTCCGACACCTCCCGTACGGTCCACGTCGGCGAGCCCACCGCCGAGGAGCAGCGGGTGCACGACATCGTCCGCGAGGCTCAGGAAGCGGGCTGCCGTGCCGTCAGGCCCGGCGTCGCCTGCCAGGAGATCGACCGGGCGGCCCGCGCCGTCATCACCGAATTCGGCTACGGCGAGCGGTTCATCCACCGCACCGGTCACGGCATCGGCGTCACCACCCACGAACCGCCGTACATGATCGAGGGCGAGGAACAGCCGCTCGTGCCGGGCATGTGTTTCTCCGTGGAACCCGGTATTTACCTCCCCGGGCGCTTCGGGGTCCGCATCGAGGACATCGTGACGGTCACCGAGGACGGCGGACGCAGGCTGAACTCGACGCCGCGCGAGCTGGCGATCGTCGAGTAGCGGAAATCAAGAATCCGGTACGCGTCAGTCGTCGGCGAGCACCACGCACGACTCCGGCGGCAGATGCAGCAGCCCGTCAGCACCCGGTGCGTCGACCGGTTCCCACGCCGCCAGCACCCTGCCGCCACCGCCGCGGTGCCGGCCACCGCCCAGCGGGATGGTGGCCGGCTTCTCGGAGAGGTTGACCGCGATCCGCAGATCGCCCCTGCGGTACGCCAGCCAGCGGCCGGTCTCGTCGTACGCGGTCTTCACCGTCGCCAGGTCGGGGTCGCGCAGATCGGGCATCGCCCGGCGCAGCGCGATCAGTTCGCGGTACCAGGCGTGCAGACGGGCATGCGGCTCGCGCTCCGGTTCGCTCCAGTCCAGGCAGGAACGGTCCCGGGTGGCCGGGTCCTGCGGATCGGGAATCTCCTCCTCCGCCCAGCCGTGCGCCCCGAACTCGCGCCGTCTGCCGTTGCGTACGGCCTCCGCCAGCTCCGGATCGGTGTGGTCGGTGAAGAACTGCCACGGGGTGCGGGCGCCCCATTCCTCGCCCATGAACAGCATCGGGGTGAAAGGACCCGTGAGCACCAGGGCCGCCGTGCACGCCTGGAGACCGGGGGAGAGGGAGGCGGCGAGCCGGTCGCCGAGTGCCCGGTTGCCGATCTGGTCATGGGTCTGCGCGTAGCCGACGAAGCGGTGGGCGGCGGTCCGGGTGACGTCGACGGGGCGGCCGTGCGTACGGCCGCGGAAGCTGGAGTACGTCCCGTTGTGGAAGAACGCGCTGGTCACGGTCTTGGAGAGGGCGGCGAGCGGGGCGGCGGCGAAGTCGGCGTAATACCCCTGGGACTCGCCGGTGAGCGCGGTGTGCAGGGCGTGGTGGAAGTCGTCGTTCCACTGGGCTTGCAGCCCGAGCCCACCGGCCTCGCGCGGTGTCGTCGTACGCGGGTCGCAGAGATCGGACTCGGCGATGAGCGAGAGCGGCCTGCCGGTGTCCTCCGCGAGGGTGTCGACGGCCGTGGTGAGCTCCTCCAGGAACGTGAGCGCCCGGCTGTCGGCGAGGGCGTGCACCGCGTCGAGCCGCAGCCCGTCGAGACGGTAGTCGCGCAGCCAGGCGAGCGCGCTGCCCAGCAGATACGCCCGCACCTCGTCGGACCCCGAAGCGTCCAGGTTGACGGCCGAGCCCCACGGGGTGTGATGGGTGTCGGTGAAGTAGGGGCCGAACGCGGGGAGGTAGTTGCCGGAGGGGCCCAGGTGGTTGTGCACCACGTCCAGGACGACGCCGAGGCCCAGACCGTGTGCGGCGTCGACGAACCGTTTCAGCCCCGCCGGGCCGCCGTACGGTTCGTGCACGGCCCACAGCGACACCCCCTCGTACCCCCACCCGTTGGTGCCGGGGAAGGGGCAGACGGGCATCAGCGACACATGGGTGATGCCCAGCTCCGCGAGGTGCCCGAGCCGTTCGGCGGCTGCGTCGAAGGTCCCGGCCTCCGTGTACGTACCGATGTGCAGCTCGTACAGGACGGCGCCGGGCAGTCCGCGCCCCTCCCACTCGTTGCGCCAGACGTAGGTGTTCTGGTCGAACACGGCGCTCTCGCCGTCGGGGCCGTCCGGCTGGCGGCGCGAGCGGGGGTCGGGGAGCATGGGCCCGCCGTCCACCGAGAAGCCGTAACGGTCCCCGTCGGCGGACTCCGCGAGTGCGGTCCACCAGCCGGGCCGCGTCGCGTCACGCTCCATCGGCTGCGTCACGCCCGCCGCCCGTAGCCCGACCGTCTCCGCTTCGGGTGCCCACACCTCGAACTGCATGCGCCACTCCTCGTCCGTCAACCGCGTCAACCGGGTGCCACCCAGATCATTGCCCTGCGAGGTTTGCGCTCATACGTGGCGAGGCCGGACGGCCGGGGAAGGTCCCTCGTGCGGCTGGTACCCGGACCGGGGGCGGGGGGGGGGGGCCGGGCCGGCCCCGGCCCGGGGCCCCGGGCGGGGGGCCGGGCCCCGGGGGC
>NZ_JBSHFH010000038.1:0-9224 GCF_053617235.1 Streptomyces sp. NPDC055749
TTCGGTCCCGTTTCACCGGGGCCCTCCGGGCGCTTCCCTTCGTTCTTGCGTTTCCGACTCTATCAGACTCTTTCGTGTCCGATTCCCAGTCGAAGCGGGTTTCGCTTTCCAGGAATTCGCTTTCGCGTTTCCCTTTCCGGCGGTTCCAACCTTACCAGCTTCATTTCCGTTCCGTTTCCGGTCCGAAATTGATTCCGGCGGCCTGTTGGAGGGCCTTTGCCTTTCGGCTGATCCGACTTTATCAGAAATGTTTCGGCCGATTGAACGGCCTCATGATTTCAAATAAGGGAATCGATGGCTCTGCGGAAATCTTGGATTCCCGGTAGGAGCGAGATGAACGCTAACCGTTGAGCCCGTACTTGTCCAGTCCGGGGCAACTGTTTGAATCTACCTCCCCACGCGGACTGTGTCAACAGTTTTTTGTGGGCGAGGAGGAGACTAGCAGGTCAGGAGCGGCGGTTGCACATCGGTCCTCAGGCCGCGGAGGGGAGTTCGGCGCTGCGTTCCCCGGCGTCGAGGTCGCCGGTGTTCCCGGCGCGGGCCGCTCGGCCTCCGAGGATGTAGACGTACGCGAGAAATGCCAGCTCAGCGACGATGCCGATGGAGATGCGGGCCCAGGTCGGGAGGCCGGAAGGGGTTACGAAGCCCTCGATCAGGCCGGAGATGAACAGCACCAGTGCCAGGCCGATTGCCATACCGATCGCGGCGCGGCCCTGCTGGGCCAGAGCAGAGCGTCGCGTGAGTGGGCCGGGGTCGATGACGGTCCAGCCGAGCCGCAGACCCGTACCGGCTGCTACGAAGACCGCCGTCAGTTCGAGCAGACCGTGCGGGAGGATCAGGCCCAGGAAGGTGTCCAGCCGGCCGGCCGAGGACATCAGGCCGATACCCACGGCGAGATTGAGGACGTTGACGAAGAGGATGTAGATGACCGGTATGCAGAGGAAGGCCCCGAGGACCAGGCACATGGCGGCGGCCTGGGCGTTGTTCGTCCAGACCTGGGCGGCGAAGGATGCCGCCGGGTGGCTGGAGTAGTACGTCTCGTACTCCCCGCCGGGGCGGGTGAGCCGGCGCAGGTCGTCCGGGGCGGCGATCGCCGACTGGACTTCGGGGTGCGTGCCGATCCACCAGCCGATGAGTGCGGCCAGGAGTGTGGAGAGCACGGCGGTGGGGACCCACCAGTGCCTTGAGCGGTAGACGGCTGCGGGAAAACCGACGGTCAGGAACCGGGCGGCGTCGCGCCAGGATGCCTTGCGGGTACCGGTGACCGTGGAGCGGGCTCGGGCCACCAGCTGCGTGAGGCGGGCGGTGAGCAGGGGGTCCGGGGCGCTGGACTGGATCAGGGACAGGTGGGTCGCCGTGCGCTGGTAGAGCGCGACGAGTTCATCTGCTTCCGCACCGGTGAGCTGCCTTCCGCGGTGCAGGAGGTGGTCCAGGCGGTCCCACTCGGTTCGGTGGGCGGTCACGAAGACGTCGAGGTCCATGGTCGGCTGCTGCTCCAGGCATGGGTGCGTACGGGTCCGTACTACTGCGGCGCGCTGCGGGTCAGCTTGGCAGACTGAGGTTCCGAGGGGCAGGGAAGGTCGGCGAAGGGGTGGGCGCGATGAATGAGCTGGTGACCGGGGACGCGGTCGTGTTGGGGTTGCGGCCGGCGAGGCTACCGAGCCGCGCGTTGGCGATCGCAATCGATCTCGCGGTCGTTCTTATTGCTTTTGTACTGATTTCTATTGGGCTTGCCATCGCGACGGTGTCGCTCGACGAGGCGGCGAAGGCGGCGATAGCGGTTGCGACCTTCCTCCTTGTACTGGTGGGCGGGCCCATCGCGGTGGAGACGCTGAGCCACGGACGTTCGCTGGGGAAGCTGGCTTGCGGGCTGCGTGTCGTACGCGATGACGGGGGGCCGATCCGGTTCAGGCACTCGCTGGTCCGGGGTGCGATGGGGATCGTCGAGATTCTGATGAGCTTCGGAGTCGTGGCCTGCGTCGCGTCGCTGGTGTCGGCGCGTGGGCGGCGGCTCGGTGATGTCTTCGCGGGCACACTCGTCATACGTGAGCGAGTGCCGGCCGGGCGGGCCGTCGCCGTACCGCCTCCGCCTCCCTGGCTGGTCGGACGGTTCGCGCAGCTGGATCTGTCGTCGGTTCCCGACGATCTCTGGCTGGCGATTCGGCAGTACCTGACGCGTATGGGCCAACTCGATGCGGGAGTGGGCTGGTCGGTCGCGGAGCGGCTGGCAAGCGACCTGGCTGCGCGGACCGGGGCTCCCGTGCCGCAAGGGGTTCCTGCGGCGGCCTATCTGGCCGCGGTGGTGAACGAGCGGCAGGCTCGGGATGCGCGGCGGGCCTTCGTGCCTTCTCTCGGCGGGGCCCGCGGGGCGGCGGGAGTGGCAGGTGTGGCCGGGGTGGCAGGTGTGGCCGGGGGTCCTGCGGTGCCGCAGGTGGTTGTGCCGGTGGAGTCTGCGCGGGTGGTGTCTGCACCGGTGCCGGTTGCTGGCGTTGTTCCGGTGAAGCCTGAGGGGACTGCTTCGACCGGGTTCGCTCCGCCTGCCTAGTTCGGTGCGGGTGAGGGCGGTGATTCCAGGTGCTCAAGCTCGATGCCAGGAGCCGAAAGGACTACGTCGCCGGCGATGTGAACCGTGTGCCTGTCGCCCGTGTCCAAGGCGCTGACCTGGTATTCGTCCACGACCAGGGGGCCATTGTCAGTGGCGTGGGTTTCACTGTTCACCAGGGCCCAGGACTGATCGACAGTGCGGGGGGCGAGGACCGGATCCGTGAAGGTGACCAGGCGGATCCGGGTCTCGGGTGAATCGGGGGTGAGGCGCAGGAGTCGTGCGGTGGCGACGAGGAACGCGGGGGACGTACCGGAGAAGGCGTGGGCGCGGACATTGCCTTCGGTGGCGTGCGTGCCGGTCGGGTCGGTCCGGACCCAGGTGACGCCCTCCAGAGCGGCACCACGGATCTGCCAGCTCCTGGCATGGAGTTCGAGGCGGATGGGACGGCCGAGCTCGTCGAGGGTGAGGTCGACGGAGCCGAGGTGGTCTCCGGACGGGGCCGTGGTCTGGGAGACGTAGCGCCAGCCGGAGGGGCCGGGGGCGCAGTGGAAGTGTTCTTCGCCGAGGGGGGTGTGGTCGTGGAGATCGTGGAGCGAATATCGGCCGCGGGGCATGGGGTCCTTCGGGTTCCTCGGGCTGTGCGGGTGCGATACGGGGCAGGCCCCCGGCACGGGGGTGCGGGGGCCTGCGCTCGTAGCTGCTGCTGAGGCTGTTTCCCTCCGTCGGCGCCACGTGTGACGGCGTGGCGCCGGCGGGTGGATCAGTAGCGGTAGAGGTCGGACTTGTACGGGCCGTCGACCTCGACGCCGATGTAGGCGGCCTGCTCGGGGCGCAGGGTCGTGAGCTTCACGCCGAGCGCGTCCAGGTGGAGGCGGGCGACCTTCTCGTCGAGGTGCTTGGGCAGCACGTAGACGTCGATCGGGTACTCCTCGGGCTTCGTGTACAGCTCGATCTGGGCCAGGGTCTGGTCCGCGAACGAGTTGGACATGACGAACGAGGGGTGGCCGGTGGCGTTGCCCAGGTTCAGCAGGCGGCCCTCGGACAGCACGATCAGGACCTTGCCGTCGGGGAACGTCCAGGTGTGGACCTGCGGCTTGACCTCGTCCTTGACGATCCCGTCGATCTTCGCCAGGCCGGCCATGTCGATCTCGTTGTCGAAGTGACCGATGTTCCCGACGATCGCCTGGTGCTTCATCTTGGCCATGTCCGTGGCCATGATGATGTCCTTGTTGCCCGTCGTGGTGATGAAGATGTCGGCCTGGCCGACCACGTCGTCGAGCGTGGCGACCTGGTAGCCGTCCATCGCTGCCTGAAGGGCGCAGATCGGGTCGATCTCGGTGATGATCACGCGGGCGCCCTGGCCGCGCAGGGACTCCGCGCAGCCCTTGCCCACGTCGCCGTAGCCGCAGACGACGGCGGTCTTGCCGCCGATCAGGACGTCGGTGGCGCGGTTGATGCCGTCGATCAACGAGTGGCGGCAGCCGTACTTGTTGTCGAACTTCGACTTGGTGACGGCGTCGTTGACGTTGATCGCCGGGAAAAGGAGGGTGCCGTCGCGGTGCATCTCGTACAGGCGGTGCACACCGGTCGTGGTCTCCTCGGTGACGCCGCGGATCTCGGACGCCAGCTGGGTCCACTTCTGCGGGGCCTCACCGAGGGTGCGGTTCAGCAGGGTGAGGATGTACGCGTACTCCTCGCTGTCCGCCGTCGACGGGTCCGGGGCCGCGCCCGCCTTCTCGAACTCGACGCCCTTGTGAACGAGGAGGGTGGCGTCGCCACCGTCGTCCAGGATCATGTTCGGGCCGCCGGTGGGAGTGTTCGGCCAGGTCAGCGCCTGCTCCGTGCACCACCAGTACTCCTCCAGCGTCTCGCCCTTCCAGGCGAAGACCGGGACGCCGGCGGGGGCGTCCGGGGTGCCGGTCGGGCCGACGGCGATGGCCGCCGCCGCGTGGTCCTGGGTGGAGAAGATGTTGCAGGACGCCCAGCGGACCTCGGCGCCGAGGGCGACCAGGGTCTCGATGAGGACGGCCGTCTGCACCGTCATGTGCAGCGAACCGGTGATCCGGGCGCCTGCCAGCGGCTGCGTGGCGGCGTACTCCTTGCGGATCGACATCAGGCCGGGCATCTCGTGCTCGGCGAGGGTGATCTCCTTGCGCCCGAAGGTGGCAAGGGAAAGGTCGGCGACCTTGAAGTCCTGGCGATTGGCGACCGTCGTCATAACGGGCTGCTCCTCGTGAAGCGTCGAGGGTGGGCTGGGCTGGCTCTGCGGCGGCGGGCACACGAATGCCCGGGAGTTCCGCAGTGCAGTCCGTCGGAGGCCCTCTCTCCCTCGGCCGGTCCACAGTGCGGACCGATCGACCGCCATCAGCAGCGACGTCTGTTACTCCATATGAATCTACACCGAACGGCCCGGTGGACCCCAGCCCGTCCAGGGGCTTGGGCGATCACCGGGCCGTTCGGGGCGGTCGTCAGTGGGGCGTGAGTGGGTCGTCAGTGGCCGGGATCCGTCGGGGCCGGGGCGTTGGGGGCCTTGGCCGGGTTGGTGCCCGCGGCGGCGGCTTCCTCGTTGTAGATGTCCGGCTCCAGGTAGATGACCCGGGCGATCGGGACGGCCTCGCGGATGCGGGTCTCGGCGGCGTTGATGGCGCGGGCGATCTCGGTGGCGGTTTCGTCGTGCTCGACCGCGATCTTGGCGGCCACCAGGAGTTCTTCCGGACCCAGGTGGAGGGTGCGCATGTGGATGATGCGGGTGACGGTCTCGCCGTCGACGACCGCGGCCTTGATCTTCTCGACGTCCTCGATGCCCGCGGCCTCGCCGAGGAGGAGGGACTTCGTCTCGACGGCGAGCACGATCGCGATGATGATCAGCAGGATGCCGATGCAGAGGGTGCCGATGCCGTCCCACACGCCGTCGCCGGTGACGAGGGCGAGGCTCACGCCGGCGAGCGCCAGGATCAGGCCGACGAGTGCACCGAGGTCCTCCAGCAGGACGACGGGGAGTTCGGGGGCCTTCGAGTGGCGGACGAACTGCGTCCAGGAGCGGTTGCCGCGAGTCAGGTTGGACTCTTGGATGGCCGTGCGGAAGGAGAAGGTCTCGGCGATGATCGCGAAGACCAGCACGCCGACCGGCCAGTACCAGGCCTCGATCTCGTGCGGGTGCTTGATCTTCTCGTAGCCCTCGTAGATCGCGAACATGCCACCGACCGAGAACAGCACGATGGAGACGAGGAAGGCGTAGATGTAGCGCTCGCGCCCGTATCCGAAGGGGTGCTCGGGGGTGGCTTCGCGCTTGGCCTTCTTGCCGCCGAGCAGCAGGAGGCCCTGGTTGCCGGAGTCGGCGAGCGAGTGGACGCTCTCCGCGAGCATCGACGACGAGCCACTGAAGAGGAACGCCACGAATTTGGCGACTGCGATCGCGAGGTTGGCGGCTAGTGCCGCCACGATCGCCTTGGTTCCGCCTGACGCGCTCATGGGTGCCTGGTGTCCCTTCGTCGGTGCTGCGGCACGGGCGCCGCGGTACGGCCGGACATTGTTGCAGCCGCTGGTGCGGACGGTACGTCAAGCCACCACAGTTGCGCGGAAGAGCGTGCCTGTACGGGACGCTTCGACCTTTTCGTCCGCCGGAACGAACACCGATTCGCCGGGGGCGAGGGCGAGATCGCCGACGCTGGGGGTGCCGGAGGTGCAGAGCAGGATCTGCGGGGTGGCCGACGTCAGGTCGACGGGGTCCGCGCCGGGCGACAGGTCGTAGCGGGACAGCCGGAACTCGTCGACCGGTGTCTCGTACGGCTCCTCGCCGGACGGCGCCGCCTCGGGGCGCAGGACACCCGGGTCGGTCGCCTCGAAGCGGACGATGCGCAGGAGTTCGGGGACGTCGATGTGCTTGGGGGTGAGTCCGCAGCGCAGGACGTTGTCCGAGTTGGCCATGATCTCGACGCCGAGGCCGCCGAGGTAGGCGTGCGGGACGCCGGCGCCGAGGAACAGCGCTTCGCCGGGCTGCAGTTGTACGTAGTTCAGGAGCATCGCCGCGATGACGCCCGGGTCGCCGGGGAAGTGGTGGGCGATCTGGGCGTACGGGGCGTGGGCGCCGCCGAGTCGTTCGGCGGCGGCTGCCGCCTCGGTGACCGTGGCCGCCATCTCGGTGGGTTCGGCGGTGAGGATCGCCGTCAGGACCTCGCGCAGAGCCGCCTCTTCGGGCTTGGCGCGCAGGAGGTCCACGTACGGCTTCAGGGTGTCTACGCCGAGGGCTTCGATCGCGTCGGCAGACTCGGTGGGCCTGCGGAAGCCGCAGAGTCCGTCGAAGGGGGTGAGCGCGCAGAGCAATTCGGGCTTGTGGTTGGCGTCCTTGTACGTGCGGTGGGGAGCGGCGATCGGGACTCCCCGGCTCTCCTCGTCCGCGTACCCCTGCTTGGCCTGGTCGAGGTTCGGGTGGACCTGGAGGGAGAGCGGTGCGCCGGCGGCCAGCAGCTTCAGGAGGAAGGGGAGGCGGGGGCCGAACTTGGCGACGGCCGCCTGGCCGAGTTCGCGGGCGGGGTCCTCCGCGATGACCTCGGTGAGGGGCTGCTCGGCCCCGGAGCGGGTGACCCTGGACGGCGCTCCTGGGTGGGCGCCCATCCACATCTCGGCCTGCGGCTCGCCGGTGGGGGCGATGCCGAGCAGCTCGGGGATGGCCGTGGTGGAGCCCCAGGCGTAGGGGCGCACGGTGTTGGAGAGGCGGTCCATGGAGTTCGTCCTCGGGAAGCGGGGGTGAGGGGGGTGGTGTGTGTGGGGGGGGTGGTGGAGGTGGCCGGGTGGGGTGAGTGGCCAGTGTCGGTGGGGCGTGTGGCCGGTGGAGGTTGTGAGGGTGGCCAGTGGGGGTGGCAGGGGTGGCCGGGTGGGGTGCCTGGGAGAGAGTCTGGTTAGTGGTTCTGGGAGGCCAGGGCTACGTACACGGCGGCGAAGTCGGTGACCGCGAGGAGTTCCGCGAGGAGTTCGAGGTCGCTGCCCTCCTCCGGTTCGAGCTCGCTGATCGCCGTGTCGTGGCTGAGGGCGAGCTCGCGCGCCGCGGTCGCGGCGCTCAGGCCGCCGGTGGGGCGGCCCCGGAGCAGTACGACGCGGGCGTGCATCGCTTCCGGTTCGTCGACGCGGTCCCTGAAGAAGTCGTCGGGGTCCGCTCCGGCGGCGAAGGCTCCTGCCAGCAGCCGGCCGTGCGAGGGCAGTGCCTCGGGGAGTTCGGCGGCGAGGGCGGGGCGGCCTGCGAGGTCCGTCAGCACGGCGGCGAACCGGCGTCCGACCGGGCCTGCGGCGCCGGCCTCCGTCCAGATGAGCGGCAGGCTGTCGGCGAGCTCGGCGGCGAGGGTCTTGGCCGGGTTGCTGTACGTCGCGATGGCGGGGCCGCAGCGTTCGGCGGTGTGGTCCAGACGGTCGGCGACCTTCTGCAGCACGTCGGCGGGCGCGTCCACCAGTCCCAGCCGGTCGAGCAGGGCGAGCAGCGGGGTCAGCAGTGCCCAGAGGGTGCCGGGGCCGGCCGCCTCGGTCTCGGCGTCGTACTCGCCGTGCGGGGCCGCCGCCATCGGTACGACGAGGCCGTGGATGCCGTCGACCGCCTCGCGGAGCGGGGAGCTGGTGGGGGCGACCGCTACGACTGTGCAGCCTCGGCGGTACGCCTGTTCGGCGAGCTGGGCGAGGCCCGGTTCGGAGCCGTCCGCCGTGGCGATGAGCAGGAGGTCCACGGAGCCGGCCCAGCCGGGGAGCGCCCAGCGCATCGCGCCGGCGGCGGGCGCGACGCCAGTGGGGTGAATCCGGGTGACCGGGGCGGCGGCGCCCGCGAGTGCGCCGATCAGGTCGGCGACTCCGACTGCGGCGGCGCCGGGGCCCGCGACCAGGACGGCGCGGGGCCGGCCTTCCGGGGCCAGGGCGCCGATGCCGGCCTCGGCGGCGTGCCGGGCGGCGGTACGGACGCGGGCGCCGGCCTCGGCCGCGCCGCGCAGCAGACCGCGGCGGTCGGCGCGGGCCAGGGCTTCCGGGGCGTCGAGCAATGACTCGTCGAGCATGGCGGTGGGCCTCCGATCACCGTACGGGGTGCGGGGTGCGGGTACGGGTGACGGGTACGGGGGTGCGGGCGGTGGTCGTCGCCGACCCGGTCGCGCCGTGTCCCCGTGTCCCTGTGCCCCGTGCTCGCGGGTCGTGCTGTTACGCGGGGCGGCGGGCTTCGTCGACGAGGAGGACCGGGATGCCGTCGCGTACCGGGTACGCCAGACCGCAGTCCGTACCGGTGCAGACGAGCTCCGGGCTTTCGGCTGCCGACCGGTCGTCGAGCGGAGAGTGGCAGGCCGGGCAGGCGAGGATCTCCAGAAGGCCGGATTCGAGCGGCATGGGGTGGGTCCCTTCGGGCGTTCGAACAGCGGTTCGCGGGTCGCGGTCGCGGGGGTGCGGGTCGCGTGGATCAGGCGACGTCAGCCTACCGCTGGGGTGGCGGGGGCGCGGCCGGGGCGGGGCGGGGGCGAGGTGGTGGCGGCGAGGTGGTGGCGGCGGCGGTGCGTCGTGGGGGTGGGGGGTGGGGGGCGCCTGCGGCGGGCCTTGTCCCCTACCCGCCCCTTCCCGAAACCGGGGGGGGGGCCCCCCCCCCCCCCCCGGGGCCCCCCCCCCGCGGGGAGAAAAAACGAGGCCCCGGGCGAAAAAACCCCCCCCGGGAAAAAGA
>NZ_JBSHFH010000038.1:9234-82551 GCF_053617235.1 Streptomyces sp. NPDC055749
CGCCGGGCCCCGCCCGCCCCCGGGCGGCGGCCTTTGCCCCCTACCCGCCGTTCCCCTAACCGGGGGTTCGGCCCGGCCCCCGGATCCTCAAACGCCGGAGGGGCTGGAGGGTGGGCCGAGGGGTGGGGTAGGTGGGCCGAGGGCCTGGAGGGGGAGGCGGGTGGGGCGAGGCGCCGGGTAGGCCGGGGGCTGGGGGCAACGGGCTGGGGGGCCGGGGCTGGGAGCAACGGGGTGGGGACCGGGGGCTGGGTGAGCACAGGGCGAGGTAAGCACCGGGCGAGGTAAGCACCGGGGGGACTCGTGGCCCCGGAGGGACCCGTGACCCCAGGGGCTGATGGGCCCGAGCCGAGGTCAGGCGGAACCGGCTGAAGCCGGCGCAGCGATTAACGGACCAGACGTGCGTCAGGCTCGGATCAGGGTCAGGACCTCGTCGCGTACCGCCGTCAGCGTCTTCTCGTCCCGGGCCTCCACGTTCAAGCGCAGCAGTGGTTCCGTGTTGGAGGCGCGGACGTTGAACCACCAGTCGTTGGACGTCACCGTGAGGCCGTCCAGTTCGTCGAACGTAACGTCCTCGCGGTTGCCGTACATCGCCTTGATCGCGGTCAGTCGGTCGGCCTGGTCCTCGACGGTGGAGTTGATCTCGCCGGAGCCCACGTACCGGTCGTACTGGGCGAGGAGTTCCGAGAGCGGGGTCTCCTGGCCGCCGAGGGCCGCCAGGACGTGGAGGGCGGCCAGCATGCCCGTGTCCGCGTTCCAGAAGTCCCGGAAGTAGTAGTGCGCGGAGTGCTCGCCGCCGAAGATCGCACCGTGTTCGGCCATCTCGGCCTTGATGAAGGAGTGGCCTACGCGGGTGCGGACCGGCGTTCCGCCGTTCTCGCGGATCACCTCCGGTACCGACCAGGAGGTGATCAGGTTGTGGATGACGGTGCCCTTGCCACCGTTGCGGGCGAGTTCGCGGGCCGCGACCAGGGCCGTGACCGCGGACGGGGAGACGCCGGCGCCGCGCTCGTCGACCACGAAGCAGCGGTCCGCGTCGCCGTCGAAGGCGAGGCCCAGGTCGGCGCCCTCGGCCAGTACGCGGGCCTGGAGGTCGACGATGTTCTTCGGGTCGAGAGGGTTGGCCTCGTGGTTCGGGAAGGTGCCGTCCAGTTCGAAGTACATGGGGACGAGGTCGAACGGGAGGCCCGCGAAGACGGTGGGGACCGTGTGGCCGCCCATGCCGTTGCCCGCGTCCACGACGACCTTCAGGGGGCGGATCGAGGACAGGTCGACCAGGCCGAGGAGGTGGGCGGCGTAGTCGGTGAGGGTGTCGCGTTCGGTGATCGTGCCGGGGACCGTGGGGGGCCGGCCGGGGGCGCCGTGCGTGGACCAGTTCTCGACCAGCGTGCGGATCTCGGTCAGGCCGGTGTCCTGGCCGACCGGTGCGGCGCCTGCCCGGCACAGCTTGATCCCGTTGTACTGGGCCGGGTTGTGCGAGGCCGTGAACATCGCGCCCGGCAGGTCCAGTGCGCCCGATGCGTAGTACAGCTGGTCCGTCGAGCAGAGGCCGATCAGGGTGACGTCGGCACCGCGCGCCGCCGCGCCGCGGGCGAAGGCCGCGGCAAGGCCGGGTGAGGAGGGCCGCATGTCGTGGCCGATCACGATCGCGTCCGCGCCGGTGACCTGCACGAAGGCCGCGCCGAACAGTTCGGACAACGACTCGTCCCACTGGTCGGGCACTACTCCGCGCACGTCGTACGCCTTCACGAGCTGCGACAGATCAGCAACCACGGCCGGTCCTCCTGGGGTCTCTGCGGAGCGCCCAAACTACCCGGCCGGGGTGAAGGCTGCGGCGGGATGCCCGTCAGGGATGCGGCCAAGGGCCGGTAGGGCCGTGCTGTGCGCTTCTCAGGAGTCGGGCGAGCGGAGCACCCGCAGGTGGCCGCGGCGCGCGACCTCCACCGGGTCGGCCGTACGCGGTCCGCGGTTGCCGGCGCCCGGTCCGCGGTCATGCGGCCTCGCCGCTTCCCGTACCGCGTTGGCGAGGGCTTCGAGATCGTCACCGCTGGGGCGGGTGGGTGCGGAGGGGTCGGAGAGCCGGACCACTTCCCAGCCGCGTGGCGCGGTAAGCCGCTCACTGTGTTCGGCGCACAGGTCGTAGCAGTGGGGCTCGGCATAAGTGGCGAGCGGGCCGAGGACCGCAGTCGAGTCGGCATAGACGTACGTCAGTGTCGCGACGGCAGGACGGCCGCACGCGGTTCGCGAACAGCGACGTACAGGGCTCACGATGTTGGACGGTACCGCACTCTTGAGCGGGCTGCGACGACTCCCCCGCACCTCACCCCCACGTGTCGCCCTGTGACCTCCGGCACGACTCTCTTCCGGGCAACTGCCCTGACCTGCACGGCGACAGAGGGGCGACGGTCGCTGCCCCCGTCGATTCCGGTCATCGGCCCGAGCGCAAGCTGTCATGAGGCGCGGATCGGCTGTCGAAGTCGGGGCCTGATCCGGACTCACCTTGGCCGGAATGTTCAGGAGTGGACACACGCCGGGCCTGCGCGGGAGCCGCGATCGGCATGCCGCGCGGAGAGTTACGCTGCGTCGGTGATGGACAGTTCCGTACCTCCCCGCCCGTCCGAGCCCCACCCGTCCGAGCCCCGCCCCCGCCGCCGCGACCGCCACGGGCGCGGCATGCGGGGGCCCGTCGCGCCGCCCCAGGTGCCGCTGTCGGTGAGCAGGGCCGAGTCGTTCCGCGATCTCGTGCAGGACTCGGTGGAGCGGCTGGAGCGGCGCTGGCCGCAGCTGGCGGATGTCGACTTCCGGGTTCTCGACGTTCCGGGAACGCTGGGTGACAGCGTGCCGCTGGGGCGTGCGGTCGCCGCCGAGAAGGGGCAGCCCGCGCAGGTCGTCGTCTACCGGCGCCCCGTCGAGATCCGCACCAAGAGCCGCGACGAGCGCGCCATGCTGGTGCACGAGATCGTGGTCGAGCAGGTCGCGGAGCTGCTCGGGCTGGCGCCGGAGTCGGTCGATCCGAGGTACGGGCAGGAGTAGGGGCCCCGGGGCCCCTGACGGCGGATCAGTCGTCCAGCAGTGAGAGGTCCTGTTCCGCCCTGGGGACCTCGACCGTGCCGCCGTCGTCGGCCGGTGTCTGCACCGTGAACATCTCGACGCCGTCCTCCGGAAGAGCGAGCGTGCGGGCCGCGTGGACCGGGCCGCCCGACTCCGGCTCGACCGTCAGCGCGTAGCTGCCCTTGAGGCCGGAGGGGACCGGCGGGGTGACGGCGATCGTGGTGCCGCCCTTGACCGTGTACGTCTTGACGACCTGTTCGCCGCCCTCGGTGCCCGCCGACGCGGTGACCTTCACCTCGGCCGTCGCGCCCGGGGCCGTGAGGGAGAGGACCGAGCCCTTGGCCCTGTTGTCGGCCACGGTCGCACGGGTGCCCACCGGGCCGGTCGCCGGGATGAAGGCGACCTCCCGCTTGGCGCCGGTGCCCCGGACCACGCGCAGCGCGGCGACGATCGGGGTGGCGCGGCTGCTCTCCACGGGCGTCAGCCGCAGTGAACCCGGTTCACCCTTGGTGACGTCCCGCAGGTCGACGCTCGCGGTCATGTTCGACTTGATGTGCAGGGTGTCGTTCCCCGCCGGGGAGAACGTCGCGTTCTTCCCCATCAGCTGGACCTTCACATCGGCGTCGTCGTCGCCCGGCGCGAAGGCCACCAGCTGTACGGAGGTGGCGTCGGCCGGGATGCCGGGCAGCACGAGTGTGCCCGTCGGATCGACGGAGGAGGCCAGCCAGTCGCTTCCGGCGGTGTCGTCGGCCGCTCTGATGAGGGCCCCGATCCGTCCGGTACGGGTGGTGACGTGGACCGCCACGTCGTCGACGGCCTCGCTGGTCAGGGTGGAGATCAGCAGCGCGACGCTCGAGCGGGCGGGGATGGTGGTGCCCTCGCCCCCCTCGGACTTGAGCGGGCCGTCGGGGCCGTACAGCTCGATGTCGGCCACGGCCGGGGTGTCGTCGGGGTTGGTGAGGTGGACGTAGTCCTGGCGCGCCTTCGATGTGCTCGCGCCGGGGAACCAGAAGTCCGTGTCGGGGCGGGTGCAGCTCGCCCCGAGCAGACCGCGCGCGCCGCCCGCGGTGACCGTGGTGGTCTGCTGGGCGGTCCAGCCGGGTGCCAGGCGGCCGGTGGCGGTGCCGATCAGGGCGGGGGCGTCCGACTCCGAGGTCTCGGCGCCTGACGGCTTGCCGGGCTCCTTGAGGGCGACGACCGGCTTGTCGGCCTTCGCCGCGGCCTTCTTGTCCTCCTTCGGGTCCGGTTCGGTCCCCTCGTCCGGGGGGAGGGGGGTGGCGGGCTTCAGCTCGGCACCGTCGGCCTCGCCTTCGCCGTCGCCCTTGCCCGCCGGGGTGAAGGACGTGTACGTCGTGGATGCCAGGTCGGAGCTGCTGGGCGCCGGGCAGAGCAGGCTGGAGCGTTCGACGGGCAGGCGGGACGCGGCCTTGGCCTCCGTGGTGACCGCTTCGCCGGGCGCGTTGAGCGCGGCGAAGCCGGTGACGGCGGCGAGGGCGGCGGCGCCCACGATGAGGGAAAGGGGGGTGGACTTCACTCGGACTCGCCTCGCGATGCGTTACCGGTATGCCACGGGCCCTCGCCCGGGGCGGTGCTTTCGTCCTGCTCGTCGTTCTGGGTGGTGTGCGGCTGCTGGTAGTGGCCCTGGCTGTCGTACGGGGCGGCTTCGCCCGTACCCGTGGCGTAGGGCTGCTGGGCGTAGCCGTACGGGTCGTACGCGGCGTTCTGCTGGTAGGGGTCGGCCTGGTACTGACCGGCCGCCGGGTACTGCTCGCCGCCGTACTGGCCGCTCTGGTACTGCCCGGCCTGGTACTGCCCGTCCTGGGGCTGGGTGCCGTCCTGGTACTGCGTGTAGTCGGCGTTCTGGTACTGCTGCGCGTCCCACTCGGCGTACTGCTGCTGCGGCACCGCCGCGTACGTACCGGTGTCACCCTGCTGGGAGAAGGCGTCCGATCCGTCCGGGGCCGCGGCGTACGGGTCCGCGGACTGCTGCGCCGGGATGTACTCCTGCGGCGCCGCCATCGGTTCCGGAACGAGCGCGTCGCCCTCGTCACCGTCCTCCGCCTCCGCCTGGGCGGCTGCGCGGAGCCTGCGGGCCCTGCGGCCCTCCCCCGCGACCGGCTCCAGCGGCACGGCGACGGCCTCATCGGGCAGGTCGTCGTCGATCTCCCGGCGCCGGCCGGGCAGGGCCAGTACCAGCAGGACGACGGCGAACAGGGCCTGCGCCCAGATCCACGCGGTGTGCGTGACCGGGGTGTCGTACGTGAGGTCCAGCGTGCCGCCCCCGGCGGGCAGTTCGAAGCCCTGGGCCCAGCCGTCGACGGTCTTGCCCGTCAGGGGCTTCCCGTCGAGCGTGGCCTGCCAGCCGGGATCGGCGGCGTCGGCGATCCGCAGCACGCGGCCGGAGCCGCCCGAGGGGATCTTGGAATGCGCGTCGACGGGGAGCGAGGAGACGGGCAGCCACTCGCCGCCCTCACCGGAGGCCCCGTTCTCGCCGGACGCCGGGACGATCATGACCCGGGCGACCTGGCGGTCGACCCGCCACAGGGCGCTGCCGTCCAGCTGGCTGAGCCGGCTCAGGCCAGGGGTCGAGTCGAGCACCCGGCTCATCTGCCGCGGCGCCCCGTCCCGTACGAGGACGTAACGGATCGCGAAGCCGCTGAGCTGGCTGCCCTGGTCGGCGCCGGAGCCCGCGACGAGATTGGCGACGACCTTGTCGAGGTGGGTGTTGCTGCCGCCCGACTCGGTCAGTTCCGCGTCGCCGAGGCGGGCGCCGGAGCCGCGGACCAGGGTGTAGGTGACGGAGGCCGGCGACGTACCGCCGAGTACCAGGGTGCGGGGCTGGTCGCGGGTGACGCTCTCCTCCGCGACGAACGCGGGCACCTGCACCGGGTCGCGGCGCTCCAGCGGCCCGGTCGCTCCGCCGGCCATCCAGACGAACGCGGCCAGGGCGGGAGCGGCCAGCGCGGCAAGGGCGATCAGGGCGGCGACGGGCTGGCGCCAGCCGAAGCTGAGCTCGGCGACCCGGACCCGTGCGCCGTCGGCGCCGAGCAGGGCGGCGGCGATCAGCGCGATGCCGTAGACGAGCGTGGCGGGTCCGGCCCACGTCGAGCCGTTGGCGATGCCCGCGAAGAGCAGCGCGACGAGCGCGACGGCCCAGGCGGTACGGATCGCGAACTGCCGCTCGCCGCGCAGCAGGGCGGCCAGGGCGGCGAGCACGATGCCCAGGAGGAGGACGCCGCCCGCCGCCTTCGGGCCGCCGGGGCTGATCCCGAGGAGGTCCAGGGGGGAGGCGGAGCCCGTACCCATGTCGAGGCCCGCTTCCCTGAGGAAGCTCGACGGGCTGGTCAGCAGGGTCAGCGACCAGGGCGCCAGGACGAGCAGCGGGGTGCCGACGGCGGCCAGGAAGCGGAGCCCGTACGCGGTGATGTCGCCCCTGCGCAGGACCAGCACGCCGATGCCGAGTGCGACGGCGAGCGGCCAGACGATGGGGGTGAAGGCCATCGCGAAGGTGAGCAGCAGGGTGTACGCCCAGGTGGCGCGCCAGCTGCCGCGGGCGGTGCCCGAGCCGGGTGCGCCGTGCAGCCCGTGGGCCGATACGGCGGCGCGGGCGATCAGCGGGAGCAGGATGGCGAGGACGGCCGTGCCGAGGCGGCCGGTGGCCAGTGCGCCGGTCGCGGCGGGCAGGAAGGCGTACGCGATGCTCGCCCAGGCCCGCAGCAGCCGCGATTCGATCAGCGGCCGGGAGACGAAGTACGCGGTGATTCCGGCGAGCGGGACCGAGCAGACGAGCAGCAGGGTGAGCGCGAAGCCGGTGGAGCCGAGGAACAGGGCCGACAGGGCGGCGATCACGGCGAGGTACGGCGGTGCCGTCTGGGTGCCGCCGGTGCCGACCGGGTGCCAGTCGTCCGCGTACCGCCCCCAGAGTTCGGAGACGTCCCCGGGCGCGGGCAGCAGTGCGCCGCCGGCGAGTGCGCCGCCGCTGAGGAGGCCGCGGCAGGCGATGAGGGAGACGAGGAGCAGGAGAGCGAAGAGGACGGGTCCCGGCCTGCGTGCCAGCCGCTTCAGCCGGGCGAACTGCTCGATCTCCAGGAAGTCGGCGTCGTCACCGCCGGGTCCCGACTCGACGACTCCGTGGCGGGAGCCGCCGGATTCGGCGTCGGACCGGCCGCCGAAGTTGCCCGCGACCTGTTCGACGGTGGCGCGGACGGTCGCGCCGGGCGGCGGGAAGAGGGAGCGCAGTTCGCTCGCCTCGACCACCGCTCTGCCGCGTCGGCGCCGGGCCGCGATGATCCTGCCGGGCCGCAGCAGGGTGCCGAGGAGGCCGGTGACCTCGTCGACGGCCTGTCCGGGGACCTTGCCGACCAGGTAGGCGAGGGTACGGAGCAGGGTGCCGAGCACCAGCCGGAGCAGGACCCAGGGCAGGGCTTTGGCGTGGGCGTTGACGAGCATCGCGTAGACGGCGCCCGCCTTGTCGACGCGGTGCGGGCTGGAGACGGAGCGCCCGGCGCAGTCGATGGGACGGCGTTCCCGCGCGGATGCCTCGGCATGCCGCAGGATCGCGTCGGGGGCGATGAGCACCCGGTGTCCGGCCATGTGGGCACGCCAGCAGAGGTCCACGTCGTCACGCATCAGCGGGAGACTGCGGTCGAACCCGCCGAGCTCCTCCCAGACGTCACGGCGGATCAGCATGCCGGCGGAGGAGACGGAGAGCACGGTACGGACCTGGTCGTGCTGGCCCTGGTCCTGCTCGCGGCGGTCGAGTCCGGTCCAGCGGCGCCCGCTGTTGGCGATGGAGACGCCGACTTCGAGCAGTTGCTTGCGGTCGTACCAGCCGCGCAGCTTGGGTCCGACGATCGCGGCATGACGGTCGCCGTCGACGATGCGGAGCATCTCGGCGAGCGCGTCGGGCTCGGGTGCGGAGTCGTCGTGCAGCAGCCAGAGCCACTGGACCGGTTCGCCGTGCGGGAGCTCGGGCAGGTCGTAGTTGTCGTCGCGCCAGGAACGGCTGACCGGGTCCCAGCCGCTGGGGCGCTTCAGGTACGGCAGCTCTTCGGGAGTGAGGACACCGGCCGTACGGACCGCCTCGTCGACGGCCGTGCCGAAGCTCGTACGGCGTGCGAGATGAAGGACCCGCTCGTCGCCGAGCGCCTCGGTGGTCAGCCTGGCGGAGTCGTCGGCGCTGCCGGTGTCGGCCGCGACGGCGTTCTGTACGGGGCGTTCCTGCCCGAGCAGCCCGGCGAGCACGTCGGGCAGCCAGCGTGCGCCGTCATGGGAGACGAGCACGGCGGTGACGACATGCCGGGGGAACTCTGGGGCGGCGGCGGCCGGGTTCGGCGCCGCCGAGTGGCTGTGCACGGACATCGAGGTACGGGCCCTCCGGCCGGGTCCGGGGGGCGTCCCCCCGGGGGCTGCATCGGTGTACACGCGCGCCCCGGCGGGGCGTTGGCGCGTCTCGGACGGGGCCCCACACTAACGGTACGGATAACTGCGGCGGCGCCGAGCGGCTGAACGGGGGCCGGGGCACGGGTTCCGGGGCCCTGCCGCGTGGTGGTGGCGCGGGCTGCGGACATGGCGATGGCCCGTGGTCCGGGCCCTGCGGGGCAGGGTGCGGACCACGGGCCATCGGCCGATTGCACGGGCCTGGACGGCGGCCTCAGATAGAGGCCTTCTTCAGACGTCGTCGCTCACGCTCGGAAAGCCCGCCCCAGATACCGAACCGTTCGTCGTTGGCAAGCGCGTACTCAAGGCATTCGGAACGGACTTCACAAGCGAGACAGACCTTCTTGGCCTCGCGGGTGGAACCGCCCTTCTCGGGAAAGAAGGACTCGGGATCGGTCTGGGCGCACAGTGCGCGCTCCTGCCAGCCGAGTTCCTCGTCCGCGTCCTCGACCAGCAGTTGCTGGAACAGCTCGGTCATGTGCGCCCCTCGTCTGTCTCTTGCGTCCCCGTGTTGCGGCCGTTACTGATTGCGGCCGAACGACACGAGTGAAATTACAAGTGTGTAGCTCCGGGCCAGTCAAGCGGAGATCTGGTATTGGCCCCGGGATTCACTCTGCGGAACCAAGGGTATGCGGAAAGTGTTCAAATCACCAAAAACCTGACATATGCCATGCGCCTGGCGCGTCATCCACTCTCACCGTGTGAGACGACCGGAACCCTCGCCGTGTTGCGATTCGATCACCGAAGCGATCAAGATCACATTCGGGTCACGGGACCTCAACGGCGTTTACGGGTGCGGTTGATGCGCCACATCTCCGCTCCGTCGGCTGCACAAACCTTTCTCCGGACTCAACAACCGGATGAGGTGAAACATAGACCCCAAATCGGGCATTGGGTTGACAGGGGTGCATGTAGCCGGTCTCCTTGACTTCATGCCAGCGACCGCAGCGATGTACGCCACCCACGTCCGTGGGTTCCGCACCGCTGTCCAGGCCCGCTGTTGCTGTTCCAGCTGTCACAGCTGTTGATGCCCTAGTGCTCCAGCTCTGATCCAGCTCTTCGTTTCCGCGCGACTCCTGCTCCCGCGACTCGTTAGCCCCGCGATTCCTTCTCCCGCGACTCACGCGACGCCCCCCGCACGTGCCACCCACGCCGAGGAACCACGCACCGATGAACAGCGACAGCGACCTCCAGATCGCAGGCGACATCCTTGAGGTCCAGCACCTCCTCCAGCCCGCCCGCGAGCACCCCTCCACCGTGGCCGAGTTCGTCGGCCTGGCCCGTTCCCTCGCGGCCGACCGCGCCCAGTGGGCGCCCCTCGTCCAGTACGACACCGCGTCCCGCTGGTACCACCGCCTCCGCACCGGCCCCGGTTACGAGGTCTGGCTGCTGAGCTGGGTGCCCGGTCAGGGCAGCGGGCGCCACGACCACGGGCTGTCCTCCGGCGTACTGACGGTCCTGGACGGAGAGTTGACCGAGCACACCAACCGCGGTGCGCGGCCCCTGAACGCCGGTGCGCAGCGTGTCTTCGCGCCCGGTTACGTCCACGAGGTCGTCAACGACTCGCTGGAACCGGCCGTCAGCCTGCACGTCTACTTCCCCGGACTGACCGACATGCCGATGCACGCGGCGCAGTGCGCCCCGGCCGCCGCGGATGTCGTACCCGCCTGACAAACTGCTCCGCATGCGCATTGTGGTTCTGGCCGGCGGTATCGGTGGTGCTCGTTTTCTGCGTGGCCTCAAGCAGGCCGCGCCCGACGCGGACATCACGGTGATCGGCAACACCGGCGACGACATCCATCTGTTCGGGCTGAAGGTCTGCCCCGACCTGGACACCGTGATGTACACCCTCGGCGGTGGCATCAACGAGGAGCAGGGCTGGGGGCGTACCGATGAGAGCTTCCACGTCAAGGAGGAACTCGCGGCGTACGGCGTGGGACCGGAGTGGTTCGGGCTCGGCGACCGTGACTTCGCGACCCATATCGTCCGTACGCAGATGCTCGGCGCGGGCTTTCCGCTGAGCGCGGTGACCGAGGCGCTGTGTGCGCGCTGGAAGCCGGGGGTCCGGCTGCTGCCGATGTCCGACGACCGCATCGAGACGCATGTGGCGGTCGATGTCGACGGCGAGAGCAAGGCGATTCACTTCCAGGAGTACTGGGTGAAGCTGCGCGCCTCGGTCGAGGCGCAGGCGATCGTGCCGGTCGGCGCGGATCAGGCCAAGCCGGCGCCGGGCGTGCTGGAGGCGATCGCGGAGGCCGATGTCATCGTCTTCCCGCCGTCGAACCCGGTGGTCTCGGTGGGGACGATTCTGGCCGTGCCCGGGATCCGGGAGGCGATCGCCGAGGCAGGGGTTCCGGTCGTCGGGCTCTCGCCGATCGTGGGGAACGCTCCGGTGCGGGGCATGGCCGACAAGGTGCTGACCGCGGTGGGTGTCGAGACGACGGCCGCGGCGGTGGCACAGCACTACGGTTCCGGGCTGCTCGACGGCTGGCTGGTCGACACGGTGGACGCCGGTGCGGTCGACGAGGTGGAGGCGGCGGGCATCCGGTGCCGCGCCGTGCCGCTGATGATGACGGACGTGGACGCGACGGCCGAGATGGCGCGGCAGGCGCTGGCGCTGGCCGAGGAGGTACGGGCGTGAGCGACGCTCCTGCCGAGGCGCCCTCGTACCGGGTGTGGGCGCTGCCCGGCATGCCGGAGGTACGGGCCGGGGACGACCTCGCGAAGCTGATCGCGGGTACGGAGCCGGGGCTTGTGGACGGGGACGTCCTGCTCGTCACCTCCAAGATCGTCTCCAAGGCGGAGGGCCGGATCGTGCGGGCCGCCGACCGGGAGGCGGCGATAGACGACGAGACGGTGCGGGTGGTCGCGCGGCGCGGGACCCTGCGGATCGTGGAGAACCGGCAGGGACTGGTCATGGCGGCGGCCGGGGTCGACGCTTCGAACACGCCGTCAGGGACGGTGCTGCTGCTGCCCGAGGACCCCGACGCGTCGGCGCGGGCGATCCGGGACGGGCTGCGGGACACGCTCGGCGTCGAGGTCGGAGTGATCGTCACGGACACCTTCGGGCGTCCCTGGCGCAACGGTCTGACGGATGTCGCGATCGGGGCGGCGGGGGTGCGGGTGCTGGACGACCTGCGCGGCGGCACGGATGCGTTCGGCAACCCCTTGAGCGCGACGGTCGTCGCCACCGCGGACGAGCTGGCCTCGGCCGGTGACCTGGTGAAGGGCAAGGCCGCGGGGCTGCCGGTCGCGGTGGTGCGGGGTCTTTCGCACGTGGTGGATCCGGACGAGGCGGTGGGCGGCGCGCGGGCGATGGTGCGGGTCGCCGCCGATGACATGTTCCGGCTGGGGACGTCGGAGGCGGTGCGCGAGGCGGTGACCCTGCGTCGGACGGTCCGGGAGTTCACGGACGAGCCGGTGGACCCGGGGGCGGTGCGGCGTGCGGTGGCGGCTGCGGTGACGGCTCCCGCGCCGCATCACACGACGCCGTGGCGGTTCGTCCTGCTGGAGTCGGCGGAGTCACGGACCCGGCTGCTCGATGCGATGCGGGATGCGTGGGTCGCCGATCTGCGGCGCGACGGTCGCAGCGAGGAGTCGATCGAGCGGCGCGTGCGGCGGGGCGATGTGCTGCGCCGGGCGCCGTATCTTGCGGTGCCGTGCCTGGTGATGGACGGCTCGCACACGTACGGGGATGTGCGGCGCGATACCGCGGAGCGCGAGATGTTCGTGGTCGCTGCGGGTGCGGGGGTCCAGAACTTCCTGGTGGCACTGGCGGGCGAGCGGCTGGGCTCGGCGTGGGTGTCCTCGACGATGTTCTGCCGTGACGTGGTGCGGGAGGTGCTGGAGCTGCCGGCCTCGTGGGATCCGCTGGGTGCGGTTGCTGTGGGGCATGCGGCGACCGCGCCGGCCGAGCGGGCCGGGCGTGCCGTGGAGGACTTCGTCGCGGTGCGGTGAGGCCTGATCCGGGTCGGGTGATGCCTGATCCGGGTCAGATGCGGGCGATGTCGCCTCTGGTCATTCGGGGTGCTCTGCGGGGCGGGGTGTGGCCCGAGAGCAGGATCAGGCGGGTCGCCCGGTGGCGTTGGCCCTCGTACGGGGAGAGCAGCGCCAGCATCTCTTCGTCGTCGGCGTTTCTGTTGTCCGCCAGGGCGTAGCCGACGATGCCCGGGAGGTGGAGGTCGCCGACCGTGACCGCGTCGGGGGCTCCGTTCGAGCGCTGGAGGGTCTCGGCCGAGGTCCAGGGGCCGATGCCCGGGATCAGTTCCAGGCGGGCGGTGGCCTCGGGCAGGGCCATGGACGCCGCCTCCTCCAGCCTGCGGGCCACCCGGACCGCGCGCAGGACCGTCCCCGAGCGCTTGGCGTCGACGCCCGCGCGGTGCCACTCCCAGGAGGGGATCAGGGACCAGGTCCGGGCATCAGGCATGACGTACAGCTGGAGTGCGGTGAAGCGGGGGTCCGCGGGGCCGGGGGCCGGGGTGCCGTGGGCCCGGATCAGGAGGCGCCAGGCGCGGTACGCCTCGTCGGTGGTGACCTTCTGTTCCAGGATCGACGGGATCAGGGATTCCAGGACCAGGCCGGTGCGCAGCAGGCGCAGCCCGGGGCGGCGGTGCCGGGTCAGGGCCAGCAGGCGGTGGCGCGGGCGGAAGGCGTCCGGGTCGTCCGTCTCGCCGAGCAGCACCGGGAGCTGGTCCAGGAGCCACTGCGCGCCGGGGCCCCAGGCCGATGCCTCGATGCGGCCGTCGCGGGCGGTGAGCCGGAGTGTGCCGGGGCCGGCCGGGGTACGGGTGGCCCGCCAGACCGACCCGTCGGGCAGCGCCCGGAAGGTGGGGTCCGCCGGGCCTCTGCGCAGCGGACCGAGGACCAGCCGCAGGTCCAGCGGTCCCGGCGGGGTCCATTCCCGGGTAAGAGCCTCCACCGGGGCGCCCGCGGCCGGCGTCGTCGCCTGGTGCGGCAACGTCGCTCGGTGGGTGCGGGGTACGAAACGTCCTGCCACGGGTGCGGTCCTCGGATTCGGTGGGTGCCTATCGAGGGTAAGGCCGGCCGGCCTCAAGGCGGTGCGCGTCCGTTTACTGGTCGGAGGAGAAGCGGACCGATGCGTCCGGGAGGACGGCGCCGCACCAGACGCGGACTCCGTCGCGCAGTTCGTTGTCGGCGCCGACGGTGGCCCCGTCGCCGATGACCGCGCCCGCCAGCACCGTACGGCCGCCTATGCGGGCGCCCGCTCCGACCAGCGAGTCGGTGATCACCGCGTAGGGTTCCACGACCGCGTCGGCCAGCACCGTCGATCCGTGGATCCGGGCGCCCTCGCCGATCACCGCGCGGTCGCCGATGACCGTGCCGCCGGTGAGTTTGGCGTCGGGGGCGACGGTCGCGGTGGGCAGGACCAGACGGTCGCCGCAGCGGCCCGGGACCGCCGGGGAGGGTGCGCGGCCGAGGACGAGGTCGGCGGAGCCGCGTACGAACGCCTGCGGGGTGCCGAGGTCCAGCCAGTACGTGGAGTCGACCATGCCCTGGAGGTGGGCGCCCGAGGCGAGGAGTCCGGGGAAGGTCTCACGTTCCACGGAGACCGGGCGGTCGGCCGGGATGGTGTCGATGACCGACCTGCGGAAGATGTACGCCCCCGCGTTGATCTGGTCGGTGACTATCTCCTGTGGCGTCTGGGGCTTCTCCAGGAACGCGGTGACCCTGCCCGTGTCATCCGTCGGTACGAGACCGAAGGCGCGCGGGTCCTCGACCCGGGTGAGGTGCAGGGAGACGTCCGCGCCCGATGTGGCGTGCGAGGTGACCAGCGCGCGGATGTCGAGGCCGGTGAGTATGTCGCCGTTGAAGATGAGGACCGGTTCGTCGGGTCCCGAGGTGAGCCGGGAGGCCACGTTGCGGATGGCGCCCCCGGTACCGAGCGGCTCGCGCTCGGTGACGTACTCGATGGAGAGGCCGAGCGAGGAACCGTCGCCGAAGTACGGTTCGAAAACCTCCGCCAGGTAGGACGTGGCGAGCACGATGTGCTCCACACCCGCCGCCCTGGCGCGTGCCAGCTGATGGGTGAGGAACGGGACGCCCGCCGCGGGCACCATCGGCTTCGGGGTGTGCACCGTGAGCGGACGCAGCCGGGTGCCCTTGCCGCCGACCAGGAGGATCGCTTCTTTTGCCTCTGTCACAGCACTGTCTCTGCTTCCTGCTGGGGCCGGGCCTCGATTCGGCTGGCCAGTGTATGCAGACCCGGGGATCGACCCCGGTCAGCGGCCCTGCAGGCGGGCGGAGGTGGACCGGGCCGTGCCGAGCTTCTTGTAGAGACGCCATCCGGGGCATTCGGTTGCGAATCCGTCCCGATGTCCTGAGATGACGTTGAGGCTGACCTTCTTGCCCTTCTTGAACCGGTTGCCCCCGCCCGACACCAGCTTGGTCCTGCCCTTGGGGTTGGCGCCGAACAGACCGAGCTTCCAGGCGGTGAGCTTGGCGACCGCCTTCACGGAGGCCGCGGGCGGGTTCGACGAACCGTACGTCCCGAGGACCGCGATGCCCATGCTGTTGGTGTTGAAACCGAGCGTGTGTGCTCCCAGGACGGGCTTCGCCACGCCTCCCGCGCGGCCCTCGTAGATGTTTCCGCACCTGTCGACGGCGAAGTTGTAGCCGAAGTCGCGCCAGCCACTGCTCTTGACGTGGTAGCGGTAAATACTGCGGAGGACGGAGGGCGACTGTGAGCAGCGGTAGTTGTTGCCCGTGGCGGTGTGGTGCACGAAGGCGGCCTTGACCCGCTTGGTGTACGCGAACTCGCGCTCGCGGAGCTTCTCGTCCGCGCCCCAGCCCTTGCGCGTGACGATGCGGGGGCGGGGTCCCACGAACGGCTTGGCACCTGCCGCGACTCCGGCCTGTTCTTCCGTCTCGGCCTTGCTGAGGGCGGGGATCACGGTGGCGCCCAGGGGGGCGAGGTCGGCGTTGACGGCCGCCGCGGCGGCGGACTCGGCGGTGAGCGGTGCGAGCGCCGCGGACTCGGTGGTGCGGCCGGCGCCGGGGGTGCCTCCGGCGGGGGGCCGGGGCGAGTCCTCGCCCGGGTCGACGAGTTCCAGGCGCAGGCCCGCGGGGAGTTCCTGCGGGGCGGCTGCCCGGTGTCGCGGACGGTCGGCCTCGGGCCGTACGCGGACCTCGACGCCGTCGGAGTCGCCGACCCAGAGCGGGGCCGTCGAACCTCGTACCGTGCCCGCCTCGCGTTCGGCGGTGCCGGGGTCGGCGGCGTGCTCGGAGTTGTGCGTCTCGACGTCCTGCCAGCCGGACCACCGGGTGCCGCCGGTGGCGCGGGTACGGACCTGGACCGTGCCGTGGAGTTCGGCGTCCGCGTCGTCCCAGACCACGCCGACGAGCGAGAAGGGGCTGACGTCCTGCTGCCGCAGCCCTTGTCCGGCGGAGGCGGTGGGACCTGTGGGCGCGCCGGTGGCCCGGGGCGCCGCGGGAGTCAGCGGCGACAGGGGCAGGGACTGGGTCGAGCCCGGCAGTTCGGCTGCGGAGGGCTCCGCCGACGCGGCTGCTTCGGCGGACTCCGCCGTCCCGGAGCTCTCGGCGCGATCGGCGGCGGGGGCGGGGGCGGCATGGGTGGCGGAGGTGCGGACGACGGGGACGGCATGGGCGGGCGCGGCGAGCGGCAGGGTGAGGGCCGCCGCACAGGTGACGCCGATCGAGGTTGCAAGAAATGCACGCATACACATGATCCTTGGCATACAGGGACAACTCCGGCCACCGGGGCGTACGAGGGTTCCTGACGCCTCGTCTGCCGAACCGGTGTACGCGAGGCGCGGTACACCATTCCCCGCCGCCTCGGCCCGCGTACCCTTGCGCGGATGAACTCCAGCGACCGCACCCCCGCCGACCTGCTGCGATCCGCGCTCGCCGCGGACCCGGCCCGTCCCCTGATCACTTTTTACGACGACGCCACCGGAGAGCGTGTCGAACTGTCGGTGGCCACCTTCGCCAATTGGGTGGCGAAGACCGCCAATCTGATCCAGGGCGACCTGGCCGCGGAACCGGGCGACCGGCTCGCTCTGTTGCTTCCGGCGCACTGGCAGTCCGCCGTCTGGCTGCTGGCGTGTTCGTCCGTCGGTGTCGTGGCCGATGTCCAGGGCGACCCCTCGTCGGCCGACCTCGTCGTCACCGGCCCGGACACGCTGGACCGCGCCCGCGCCTGCCGCGGCGAGCGGGTCGCACTGGCCCTGCGTCCGCTGGGCGGGCGTTTCCCGCAGCCGCCGGAGGGGTTCCAGGACTACGCGGTTGAGGTGCCGAGCCAGGGCGACCGCTTCGCTCCGTACGCGCCCGTGGACCCGGACGCGCTCGCGCTGGTCGTGGGCGGTGTCGAGCTGACGGGGGCACAACTGGTCGGCCGGGCCCGTGAGGACGCCGCCGGGCTGGGGCTCGCACCCGGGTCGCGCCTGCTGTCGGGACACACGTACAACACCTGGGAGGGACTCTCCGCCGGGCTCTTCGCGCCGCTGGCCTCCGGGGCGTCCGTGGTGCTGTGCCGGCACCTCGGACAGCTGGACGAGGAGGGGCTCGCGAAGCGCGTCGAGAGCGAGCGCGTCACCAACACCGCGGTATGACAAGCGCCCTGAGTGTCACCTGTACGGCCCATGACGGGCCGAGCCCCCAGGGCTGAGCGACAACCGCGGTACATGATCGGCGGTACAGACCAGTCTCCCGAGATGCACAACCAAGCGTGAGGTTCAGCCGTCTACTCCTGCGACCGGCGGCCCATCGCGCCGCCGACCGTGAAGGATGGACGCAGACGTGACGGACAGTGCTGGCACGCCGGCCGACCCGGATCAGCCGGGCCACCAGGCCGAGGACGAGCCGCGGGCCGGGGAGCAGGACGGGTCCGGGGCCGCCGCCCCGCAGGACGGACCGCGTGCGGGTGAGGAGGACGCGGCCGACGCGGAGGGCGCGGACGGGGCGAGCGGGTCCGATGACGGTGCCGTGCAGACCTGGTCCGAGCGGTCCGAGCTGGAGCTCCCTTCCGGGTACAAGCGCCACTGGCTCCGCTGGACGGCCCTCGCCGCCTCGTTCGTCGTGCTGATCGCCGCCGGTGGCGGCTGGTGGCTGTACAAGAAGCTCGACGGGAACATCAAGACCGATACGAGCGCCGCCGCCGAACTCAAGGCGTACGAGAAGGAACGGCCCACGCCCATCGCGGTGGACGCCCAGAACATCCTGCTCATCGGCTCCGACAGCCGGTCCGGTGACAACAGCAAGTACGGCCGCGACGACGGCGGCAGCCAGCGCTCGGACACCACGATCCTGCTGCACCTCGCAGCGGACCGGAAGAGCGCCACCGCCGTATCCATCCCGCGCGACCTGATGGTGGACATCCCCACCTGTCACACGGCTGACAAGAAGACCACGAAGGAACAGTTCTCCCAGTTCAACTGGGCCTTCGAGGTCGGCGGCACAGCCTGCACGATCCGCACCGTGGAGCGGATGACCGGCATCCGTATCGACCATCACATGGTCGTCGACTTCAACGGTTTCAAGGACATGGTCGACGCGGTGGACGGCGTCGAGGTCTGCCTGAAGGAGCCCATCAAGGACGCGGACGCCCATCTGGAGCTCCCCGCGGGGCGGCAGAAACTCGATGGCGAGGAGGCGCTCGGATACGTACGCGCCCGTAAATCCATCGGCAACGGCAGCGACACCGAGCGAATGGACCGGCAGCAGAAGTTCCTGGGGGCTCTGGTCAACAAGATGCAGAGCAATGGCGTTCTGCTGAACCCCACGCGTCTCTATCCGGTCCTGGACGCGGCGACCAAGTCGCTGACCACCGACCCGGGGCTCGACTCGCTGCGGGATCTGTACGACCTGGTGCGCGGAATGCGGAACGTACCGACCGACAAGGTGCAGTTCCTGACCGTGCCCCGCCAGCCCTACAGGGCGAACCCCAACCGGGACGAGCTCGTCGAGCCGGACGCGGGCCGCCTGTTCAAGCAGCTGCGCGAGGACGCGCCCGTCGCCGTGGTTCCCGCCGACGAAATCAAAGCGTCGAAATCGCCGGAGAGCGACACGGCCGGGAACGACGCATCCGACGGAAAGCCGGACGATTCGGGCTCCACGAATCCGAGCCCCGCGCCGACCTTTTCGGGCTCGAATGCTGCGGATGACCTGTGTAATCAGTAAAGCAATTCCCAAGGCACCGACAGCAATCGGCGAGGAATGGGAAGTATGCCCGGTTGTAAGGGGCGTGGAATGTGTCACGACCGTCCCTCAAGGGCTTAGTGGCCGGATAGTGTGACGCGATCCGGTGCTCCCGACCCCAGGTCGCGCACTGCTTCAGCGAAGGACCGAGCGCCTTTTCGGGGGAGGCGCCTCGCGTGGCACCGACGGAGGACCCAAGCAACCGTGGATGCGCATAGCCGTGGGCGGGCGGACGGAACCGACCCCGCAGACCAGTGGGTTCTCAACCCGCAGACCGGTGATTACGAACTGCGACTGGACCACTCCGGACCGCGTCCGGCGGCGGACCGTCCAGGCACCGGCCGCAGAAGCGACTCCCCCGCCGGTGACCCCCGTGACGGCTCCGACGAGCTCTCCGATCCGCAGCCCCGGCTGCCCGGCCAGCGCAGGCGCCGCGCGGCGGAGAACGGCCGCACCCCCGAAGCCGCCGGCGCTCCCGTCGGCCGCCGTAAGCGCAAGCCTTCGAAGTCCGGCAAGAAGAAGGCACTGCTGTGGACGGGCGGGGTGATGGCCTTCGTCGTCGTCGCCGGTTCCACCGGTGCGTACGCGCTCTACCAGAAGTTCAACGGGAACCTCGACACCATCGATGTCGGCGACGCCGGAAGCAAGAGCGTCACCGCCGACGGCCCGCTCAACATCCTCATCATCGGTACGGACAAGCGGACGGGTGAGGGCAACGAGGGGTACGGCGACAAGGGCAGTACCGGCCACGCCGACACCAACATCCTCTTCCACGTCTCCGAGGACCGCACCAACGCGACGGCGATGAGCATCCCCCGCGACCTGATGACGGACATACCGGACTGCGAGACGAAGCAACCCGACGGCTCCGAGAAGGTCATTCCGGGCACGGAGAACGCGCGCTTCAACGTGAGCCTCGGCCAGGAGGGCCGCGACCCCGGCTGCACCATGCGCACGGTCAAGGAGATCACCGGCATAGCGCCGAACCACTTCATGATGGTGGACTTCAACGCCGTCAAGGAGCTCTCCACCGCTGTCGGAGGCGTCAAGGTCTGTCTGGCCAAGCCGGTCAAGGACCCCGACTCCCACCTCGACCTGCCGGCGGGAGTGTCCAAGATCCAGGGCGAGCAGGCCCTTGCCTTCGTACGCACCCGGCACAGCTTCGGCAATCAGAGCGACCTCGACCGGATCAAGATCCAGCAGCAGTTCCTCGGCTCGATGATCCGGCAGATGAAGTCGGACGACACACTGACCAGTGCCCCGAAGCTCTACAAGCTCGCGGACGCGGCGACCAAGGCCCTCACGGTCGACTCCGGCATAGGCTCGATCAACAAGCTGACGTCCCTCGCCCAGGAACTCGGCAAGGTCGACACCAAGAACATCACCTTCGTCACCATGCCGGTGATCGACAACCCTGCCGAACCCACTCCGATCACCGTGGTCGTGGCTCCGCAGAAGGGCGAGCAGCTGTTCGCCATGATGCGCAACGACACCTCGCTGACCGAGGTGAAGAAGCAGGAGACGAAGAAGAAGCAGGCCGCCAAGAACAAGCAGGCGGCGCTGCTGGAGGGCCCGCAGGCCGAGGCGGCAGATGTGCGCGTCGACGTCCTCAACGGCGGCGGCATCGCCGGCGCCGCGGGCGCGACCGTCACCTGGCTGCAGAACGAGCAGGGCGTCCTCAAGTCCACGAACAAGGCGAACGCCCCGGCGAAGATCAGCGAAACGACGCTGGAGTACGCGCCGAACCAGGCGGACCAGGCCCGCAAGCTCGCCGAGCTGATGGGGCTGCCCGCCACAGCGATGAAACAGGGCACCACCGACGCCGAGGGGCTTCAGGCGATGGTGCTGACCCTGGGGGCCGACTTCAAGGGTGCGGGAGTTCCCGTCACCGGTCCGGCAAAGGCGCCGGACGACATTCAGAGGGCCAGCGCCGACAAGGCGGAGTGCGCCAAGTGACCTTGTGTCGGCGCGCTAAACGGAAAGTCTGAGCAGGGGGGCCTGGTGGGACGGAGCAGTACGCCTGGGGAGGGGACGCGATCGCGCGTCCGGCACGAACGTCAGCCCGCGAGGGACGACGATTTCCACCGGAGCGAGGACGGCGGAGGGCGGCGGGGGAACCGGGGCGGGGGGCGCCGGGGCCGCGGGGACGACGGCGGGCCGCCTGCCCCGCCGGAAGGCGGGCACCGGCGCGGCGGTCCCAACCGCCGCTCCAGGCGGTCGGCCAAACGCGGCAAGCGCCGGATACTCCGCTGGGTCGCGTCCGTTGTCGCCCTGCTCATACTCACCACCGGCGCCGCCGGTTACGTGTATTACGAGCACCTCAACAGCCAGCTCCGCAAGGGCAAGCGGAGCGCGGGCAACAGCGCGGCCAAGAAGACCGAACCGAACGCCGCCGGACAGACCCCCCTGAACATCCTGCTGATCGGCTCGGACAGCCGTAACTCGGCGGAGAACCTCAAGCTGGGCGGCTCGAAGAAGTCCGTCGGCGCCAAGCCGCTCGCCGATGTCCAGATGCTTCTGCACGTGTCCGCCGACCGTAAGAACGCCTCGGTGATCAGCATCCCGCGCGACACCCGGGTCGACATCCCCGCGTGCGAGGACCCGGACACCGGCGAGAAGTTCCCGGCCAAGAACACCCTCATCAACGAGACGCTGGGCCGGGGCGGTGCCGGCTGCACGCTCGACACCTGGGAGAAGGAAACCGGCATCTACATCGACCACTGGATGATGGTCGACTTCGCCGGTGTGGTCTCCATGGCCGATGCGATCGGCGGCGCCGAGGTCTGTGTGAAGCACGGCGTCTATGACGGCCCCAAGCCCAACGTGCCGGGTGGTTCCGGTCTGCGTCTCGAGGCGGGCAAGACCAAGATCAAGGGCAAGCAGGCCCTGCAGTGGCTCCGCACCCGCCACGCCTTCGAGAGCGACTTCGGGCGGGCCAAGGCCCAGCACATGTACATGAACGCGGTGATCCGCGAGCTGAAGAGCCAGAACGCCTTCACGGACACCGGCCGGCTGACGAACCTCGCGGAGACGGCCACCGAGTCGCTCCAGGTGTCCGAGGAGATCGGCACGGTCAAGAAGCTCTTCGACCTCGCCATGCAGCTGAAGAACGTGCCGCTGGACCGCCTCAACATGCTGACCATGCCCCGCATCCCCGACCCGTTGGACCCCGACAGCCGGGTGCTGCCGAAGCCCGGTGCGGCCGAGAAGCTCTGGTCGCTGCTGCGCGACGACCGGCCGCTCGACGCCAAGGGCCGTGACGCGGAGGCCGAGAAGCGCAAGAAGGAGCAGGCCAAGCTGGAGGCGGCGAACGCGCCCGAGCCCGCGGCCGCCGGTTCCCTCGACGTGACCGTGGTCAACGGCACGGCAGCGGACGGCGCCGCGGCGACCCAGGGGCGGGCGTCCACGGTGGCGGGGCTGCTCCAGACGGACGGCTTCACCAAGGCGGAGGCGTCCCAGGAGGCCGGATCGGCCCTCACCAGCCAGGTGACGTACCCGAAGTCGGCCGGAGTCCAGGGCAAGGTGGACGCGCTCTCGCTCACCAAGGCGCTGGGGATGCCGGACTCCGCGGTGAAGGTGTCGTCGGAGGTCGAGTCCCTGACGCTGACCGTCGGTTCGGACTGGCGGACGGGCAACGCCTACCCCAAGGCGCTGGACGACGACAGCGACCCGCTGGAGGACACCGAGGCGGAGAACGCGGCCGACAAGGAGGCGTGCATGCCCGTCTACTGGCCCTACCGCACGTGACTCCGACGCTGTGACGAGAGGGGGCCACCCGGCGATCCGGGTGGCCCCCTCTTCCGTACAGATACGTACCGGCGCGCGTCAGGCGGGCTGGTTCACCGCCGGGCGGCGGCTGGCGATGACCTTCTTCGCCAGCGAGCGCGGGCTCGTCAGGAAGCCGTATCCCCAGCACATGTGCATGGTGGCCAGCGCCACGGGAATCTGGGCGCGCGCCTTCAGCGACAGGCCCTTCCCGGCGGGCAGCGACCCGGCGACGATGGCCGCGGCATAGCCGGCGGGCACGACGAGGGCCCACGGGGCGACGGCCACACCGGCCACGATGCCCGCCGCTATGGCGACGACGGCGGTCGGCGGAGCCAGGTAACGCAGGTTGATCGAGCCGGAGTGGTAGCGGGCGACGACGTGGCGCCAGCGGCCGTAGTCCTTGTACTGCTTCGCGAGCGCCTTGACGGACGGGCGGGGGCGGTACTGGACCTTCAGCTCGGGCGAGAACCAGATCAGCCCGCCCGCCTCACGGATCCGGAAGTTCAGCTCCCAGTCCTGGGCGCGGATGAACTCCACGTTGTAGCCGTCCGCCTTCTCCAGGGCCTCACGGCGGAAGACGCCCAGATAGACGGTCTCGGCCGGTCCCGCCTGGCCACCCGTGTGGAAGGCCGCGTTGCCGACGCCGATCTTCGACGTCATCGCGGCGGCGACGGCGTCCTCCCAGGCGTTCTCGCCCTCGGCGTGCATGATGCCGCCGACGTTCTGCGCGCCCGTCTCCTCCAGGAGGCGGACGGCGGTCGCGATGTAGTTCGGCGAGAGCATGCCGTGGCCGTCGACCCGCACCACGACGGGGTGCCGGGATGCCTTGATCGCCGCGTTGAGGGCGGCAGGGGTGCGGCCGGTGGGATTGGGGACGGTGTGGATACGGGAGTCCTCCCGTACGAGCTCGGCGGCGATCTCGTCGGTGCGGTCCGTCGAGGGGCCGAGCGCGATCACCACCTCCATCTCACCGGCGTACTCCTGCTCCAGGATGTGCCGGACCGAGTTCCGGAGGTGACGCTCCTCATTGAGCACCGGCATGATCACGGAGACGGCGGGGTACTGCGCGGCAGACATGTGGTCCTCAGAAAGTCCTCGGGGGCGCCGGGGGTCCGTACCCCGGAGGGCGGCGCGATTCGGCCGCCACGTTACCGCGAACGAGGGACACGGTCGCGCGCCGCCGGGTCGCAGCCCGGAATGCAGATCGTATGGGCCTACTGTGCGAACGGTCCCCCTTGCACCGCGGAGGTGTCCCCCCGTGCCCACGCCTCACCGCTCGCCCCGTCCACCGCACCCCCGCACCGCTCCCCCGCAGCGCAGGCCGAGAAAGCAGCAGACGGCGGCACCCCGCCCGGCGCCCCGCTCCCGTAAACAGGACGAGCGGCCCCGGTGGGGCATGCGCGTGGCCACCGGCATCTCCGTGCTGGTGCTCGGCGCGGGTGGCATCGGTCACGCGGTGGTGAGCAGTCTGGAGACCGGGATCGACCGCGTCGACGCGTTCAAGGACATGAAGAACCGGCCCGCGGCCGGTCACGGCACGAATCTCCTGCTCGTCGGCACGGACGGCCGGGACAAGATCACCCCGGCGGAGAAGAAGAAGTACCGGCTCGGCGGTGCTCCCTGTCACTGCACCGACACGATCATGCTGGTGCACCTGTCGGCCGACAAGAAGCGGGCGAGCGTCGTGAGCCTGCCGCGCGACAGTTACGCGGAGATGCCCGCCCATACGGACGGGACGACCGGGGAGAAGCACGAAGGCCACCCGGTGAAGCTGAACGCCGCGTACGCGGAGGGCGGGCCGAATCTGACGGTCCGGACCGTCGAGCACATGACCGGCGTGAAGATCGACCACTATCTGGAGGCCGACTTCACCAGCTTCATGAAGACGGTCGACACCGTGGGCGGGGTGAAGATCTGCACGGCCCGGCCGATGAAGGACTCGTACACGGGTCTCGACCTCCCGGCGGGCACGCATGAGCTGGACGGGGGTCAGGCGCTTCAGTACGTACGCTCCCGCCACATCGACGGCGCGGCCGACCTGGGGCGGATGGAACGCCAGCAGAAGTTCATGGCGGCGCTGATCAACAAGACCACCAGCAGCGGCGTGCTCCTGAACCCCGTGAAGTTCCAGCAGGTCGTCTCCTCGATGCTGAGCTCGGTCCGGGCCGACAAGGGCTTCGGTACGGAACAGATGCTGGCGCTCGGCAAGGCGATGCGCGGATTCACCGCCGCCTCGTCCGAGTTCACCTCCGTACCGATCGAGAACACCTCGTTCGCGGTCAAGGGCATCGGCTCGACGGTGAAGTGGGACGCGAAGAAGTCGAAGAGGCTGTTCCAGGCCCTGCGCGAGGACAAGCCGCTCGCGCCGGCGCGGCCGAAGCAGCCCAAGGCGACCCTCGTCGACGTCTCGCCGAAGCAGATCCGGGTGCAGGTCTACAACGGCACTCCGAAGGACGGGCTCGGCATGGACGTCGACGCGGCGCTGCGGGGTACGGGATTCAACACGACACGCGCCCCGCTCAACGGTGACCTGCGCGATCTGAAGCGGACCCTGGTGACGTACGACCCTCGCTGGGACCGCTCGGCGAAGTCCCTGGCCACCGCGTTGCCGGGGTGCGAGCTGAAGGCGGTGAAGGGCCAGGGCGCGACGATGAAGGTGACCGCCGGGTCCGATTACCGCAAGGTGCAGCGCGTGAAGGCGGAGAGCCCGCAACAGGGCGAATTCGGTGCGCTGACGGGCGACGAGGTGGTGTGCCCGTGATCGGGCATCCCGGCATCCGGCATCCGGCATCCGGCATCCGGCCGGAGGGTGATCAGTCGTCGATGCCGTCGGCCACGCGCTTCTCGCGCAGTTCCTTGATCGCGCGCCGCCTGGCCAGCCGGTGCGTGCGGCGGATCTGGGCCTCCTGGTAGCGCCGCTTGTCGCGCTCCGTCTCGGGGATCACCGGCGGTACGGTGCGCGGCTTGCCGTCCGCGTCGACGGCGGCGAACACGAGGTACGCGCTGCCGACCTGCTGGGCGGGCGTCGACTCGTTCCAGCGCTCGGCCATGACGCGGACGCCGACCTCCATGGAGGAACGGCCGGTCCAGTTGACCTGGGCGCGTACGTGAACAAGGTCACCGACGCGGACCGGCTCCAGGAAGACCATCTCGTCCATGGACGCGGTCACGGCGGGCCCGCCGGAGTGCCGGCCGGCCACGGCGCCCGCGGCGTCGTCGACCAGTTTCATGATCACGCCACCGTGCACCGTACCGAGGAGATTGGTGTCGCTGCCGGTCATGATGTGGCTGAGAGTCGTCCGTGAAGCCGCGGTCGGCTTGCCCGGAATCTCGCCCTCCGGGCGTGGGGCCTGATCTGTCATGCCCTCCACCTTATGCGCGGGCTTGCGTACCGCAGAATGCATCAGCTTCGCAACAGCCCTGGACCGATTTCGCTCACCCCCTGTAAGACCTGTGGGCCCGACCTGCACACTGGTCCGCATGAATGATTGGCCCGAAGGACGGACCGGCGACCGCAACCGCTACGGCCGGGGAAGCTCCAGCCCCCAGCCGGAGGGCGCACGCGCCATGCCGCACATCCAGCGGCGCCCCGCGCCGCCGCAGGCGCCCCAGGTCCCCCCGCAGGGTCAGGGCTATGACGACCGTTACTCGAACAACCCCGGCTACGACAGCGGGTACAACACGGGCCAGGTCTACGGCGGCGGGAACGGCGGCGGCCAGGGCGGCGGCGGTTACGGCGGAGGTGGCGGCGGTCGCGGGTACGACGACGGCGGTTACGTCCAGGGCCGCCCGGCTCCCGACTGGCGGCGCCGGATCAAGGTGGGCGCGCTGACCCTGGTGGTCGTGCTGCTCGCCGTCTCCATCGGCACGTACTTCTGGGCCGATGGCAAACTCAAGCGCGAGGTCGACCTCTCCAAGGTCATCGAGCGCCCCTCCGAGGGCGACGGCACGAACTACCTGATCGTCGGTTCCGACAGCCGTGAGGGCATGACGGCCGAGGACAAGAAGAAGCTCCACACCGGTTCCGCGGAGGGCAAGCGGACCGACTCGATGATGATCCTGCACGACGGTTCCAACGGCCCGACGCTGATCTCGCTGCCGCGTGACTCGAACGTCGAAATACCGTCGTTCGTCGGCTCCGAGTCCGGCAAGTCGTACAAGGGCACCGGCCGTACGGTGAAGCTGAACGCCGCGTACGCGGAGGACGGCCCCGAACTGCTGGTCCGCACGGTCGAGTTCAACACCGGCCTGCACATCAACCACTACGTCGAGATCGGTTTCGGCGGCTTCGCCCAGATCGTGGACGCGATCGGCGGGGTGGAGATGGACATCCCGAAGGCGTTCAAGGACAAGAAGTCCGGCGCCGACTTCCAGGCCGGCAAGCAGACCCTGAACGGCGAGCAGTCCCTCGCCTTCGTCCGCACCCGGTACGCGTTCGCCAACTCCGACCTGGACCGTACGAAGAACCAGCAGAAGTTCCTCGCGGCGCTGGCGAGCCAGACGGCGACGCCGTCGACGATCCTCAACCCGTTCAAGCTGTACCCGACGATGGGCGCGGGCCTGGACACGCTGATCGTCGACAAGGACATGTCGCTCTGGTCCCTGAGCCAGATGTTCTTCGCGATGAAGGGCGTCACGGGCGGTGAGGGTACGTCGATGAACATCCCGATCTCGGGCAGCGTCAACGGCAACCTCGTCTGGGACAAGGAAAAGGTCAAGCAGCTGGTGCAGGAGCTCAACAACGACGAGAAGGTCACCGTCAAGGGCGACTGACTGATCGTATGCACGTATGACGGAGGGGCCCGGACGGTTTCGTTTCCCGTCCGGGCCCCTCCGTCATCACACGCTCAATCGACTGCTGCGACGGTCAGCTTGCACTGTCCGTCCTCGCAGCTGCGCTGCAGGCGGCCCCGCGAGATGGTCTGCATCAGGCCGATGGCCCAGCACATGGGACACCCGCGCAGTACCAGCGCACCGACCGGCAGAAGCAGCAGGCTGACCGGGCCGATGGCCGGGATGAGCGCGACCGAGGCGATCAGACTGCCGAAGCCGATCACGCCCCGGGCCAGGTGGCGGGGCAGGGACGAACTCGCGAAGTCAGGGCCGCCGGCCTTGGCTGTCGTCATGGGCATCTCCAGGCGCAGATTCAGATGCAGCTTCGGGTGTGGCTTCGGGTGTGGCAAGCAGGGACCGCTGCACCGCGGTGCGGGCGCGGTGCAGTCGCGATTTCATCGCGGCGGTACTGAGACCGAGCGCGTCAGCGGTCATCCGTCCGCTGCAGCCCTGGATGTCCCGCATGATCAGCACGCGGCGCTGCTCGTCCGGCAGAGCGGCGATGGCCGCCGCGACCTTGCCGGCCTCGATGCGCTGCAGAACCACGTCCTCGGCCGAACGCACGGCGGTGTCCGTCAGGGGTGCGTGGGTCCGCATCGTCCGCGCGCGCCGCAGGCACTCGTTGCGGACGATGCGGAACATCCAGGACGCCAGCGCACCGGACGCCCGTAGCATCCCGATCTTCCGATAGAGAATGATCAGGGCTTCCTGCGCCGCGTCCTCGGCATCCTCGGGAGTGGCGCAGAGCGAGCGTGCGAATCGCTGCACGTTCGGGTGCGAACCCGACACCAGCGCGGTGACCGAATCGACGTCGCCGCGCTGGGCGGCGACGATCAGCTGTTCACCGGGCCAGGACGAGGACGAGTCAGCCACGGGCTTGCTTTCGCTTGCGCAGGACGACGTAGCTGCACGTGCAGAGGAGCACGGCTCCGGCGGCGATGGCGATTCCTACGATCATGATGACCTCCCGATCCGGTCCCGACGTCTGTCGGCACATGTATAGGAGGCGGGGGCCCGCGAAAAGGATTCGGCCCGCGCCGGGAAATCACCGGGAGCGGCGCCTGCTTCGCGCGCTCACACAGTGCCCCCGGTCGGCCCCGACGGCTCCACTTCACTCAGGTCCTCGTAGAGCGCACCCAGGACGCGCCCAGTGGGCTCGCCCTGCGGGGACAGCTCGGCCAGGCGCCACCGGGGCAACTGAACCTCGACCTCGGGCGGGAGGTCGCCGTCCGCCGGGTCGGCCAGTCCGTAGAGCAGACCGAACGCGGTCTCCCTGGCGACCTCGCGGGCCAGCTCCCCCAGCTCACCGGGCGTCAGCCCGAGACTCAGCGCCCGCTCGACGACCCCACTCGCCGGGCCTTGCGCGCGGTACGCCTCGACCCACTGGGGCGCCGCCGAACTCCATGCGTCGATGTCCTGCCAGACCATGCGCAGGAACCGGTAGCGGGCCAGCTGAGGAATGTTCTCCTCGGCCTCGGATTCGGCCCAGCCCTGAGCGTCGTCGGCACCCAGCGCCTCGAAGAGGCGGGTGAGCTTGTCGATGTCGGTCATGGACAGGGAAGGTACGCCACGGGGCGCCCGAGAGCCCTGATCTGCCCGCCTGCGATGATGAGTTGGTTGCATACCTTCGCCCGCGAGGTGGTTTTTTGAGGAAGGTGGCGCTGCGTCCCTACGCATTGTTGCCTCGGCAGTACGACGACAAGAAGGTCCTGGCTACCACGGTGGACGCGTGGGGCAGGGCTCTGTGGCTGCTCTGCCCCACGGCGGAGCTCGTACCGAACCGGTGGGGGAATCCTTGGCCCAGGCCCCCGAGATACCCGTATGACGCACTGCTCGTCATCAGCGACGCGGGAGCTGTACGGGAGCGTGTGCTGCGGGACCTGACATTGCTGGCCCGGCGCATAGACGCTCTGCCCAACGGGCGGCTCGTTCTGCAGAGTCATGGTGCTGTGGGCGAGCAGAACGCGCAGATATTCGGCCGCGACGGCCGACGACGGCACAGCTTCGTCATGGGAAGCGCGATGGAGTTCATGGTCGCGGACCGGCGGAACAACCTGTGGAGCGCGTACTTCGACGAAGGGGTCTACGTCGACCCGGTCAGCTCTGCCGGCCTGGTCCGCTGGGACAGTGGTGGTAACCGGTTGTGGGGCTACTCGGCGCCGCCGGGCGTCGAATACATCGACACGGTCTATGCCTTCAACGTCACGGACAAAGTCGCGTGGGCCGCGTACTACCCCACTTTCCCTCTGCTCGAAGTGCGCGACAACGGGAACGTTCGCGTGCGGAAGAGCCCCGTTGCAGGCCCCCGGGGCCTGGCCGTCCAAGGAGACCAGGTGCTCATGCTGGGTGGAAGCACGCGCGGCGGCCGGGGGCGGCTGCATTACTGCCGCATGACCGACGACGAAGTCGTCGTGGTCGAGGAGGCGGACGCCACGATGCCCAACGGCGCCCCGCTCAAGCGGTACGCGCACCCCGTCGGACGGGGGCCGCGCCTCTATCTGCGTGGCCCATCGACCAGGCAGTGGTACATGTTGGGCATGTAGCCCGGAGAGCGTGGACGGGCGGGCGCCGCCCGTCCGGTCCGAACCGGCGCGTGCCGTTGGTAACTTGGGCGGCTTCTGCCTGTCTTCGCTCCTCGGGGGAACCATGAGCCAGCCGCCCCAGCCACCCCAGTACAACCCGTACAGCCAACCGCCCCCCATGCCGCCCCAGGCACCACCGGGATACGGCGCCCCGCAGCAGCCGCCCATGCAGTCCTGGCAGCAGCAGCCGATGCACCCGGGTCAGCCGTATCCGCAGCAGCCGATGCCCTTCGGGCAGCAGGAGAAGCTCGGCCACCCGGTCGGCGCGTTCTTCCTCGGATACTTCGCCTCGGTCGTCGTCTCGCTGGTCTACAGCGGCCTTGTCCTCGCGACGTACGAGGACCAGACGAAGGACGTCGCACAGATCCTGTACATAGCCCACGCCCTCCTCAACGGAGCGGTCGTGGGAACCCTGATCGGGCTGGTGGGGCGCCGCAGCGGCGGCGCCTGGATCTGCGGCGCGATCATCGCGCCGCTCGGTGTCTTCTTCGGCCACACCAACGCGGTGCCGATGATCATCGCCGACGTCAACGGGATGGCCGCCATCGGCGACATGATGGAGGCCGACCCGTTCATCCCGGCCAAGGCGTGGTGGGGCAGCGCGGGGGACACGGAATGGATCTCCCTGCTCGGCCTCGCGATCGCGGCGGCAACGGCGTGGGTACTGGCGTACGCAACCGGCCGGCGCCGCTGACCCGAACGCACGGGTCCGGACGACGAGCGGTGCGTCCGGACTTCGGGGGGTGCGGCGGTCAGTTAGTGGAGGCGTACGAGACGAAGGCCGCCCATGCTGTCGGGGCGAAGCCGAGCTGCGGGCCCGGGAGGTGCTTGGAGTCTCGGACGTGGACTGTTCCGGGGGCGGATCCGCGTACCGGGGCCGGGGCCGTGCTCAGCGACATCCACCCCACGCCGAACGGCCCGCGCTACGCCACGCGCAAGGACTTCCTGTACGGCGAGGACGTCACTATCGACAAGTGGACAATCTCCACGGAGAGCCTTCCCCGCTACGACGCGTAACGCCGTCGTTTGCGGATTCTTCGTTGCATCTGACGGTACGTCCGAGCACGCGCGCCGACGAACATCGCGAACTCTCTGCGCACGCTCGGTCACACCGCCTCCCCCGTACGCCACGTGCTCCCGCGGCCGGGAAGGATGAGCGCACCATCCACCAGCGGCCTGCGGTGCTTTCCCTCCGGGCCCGGTACTCAGAGGATCCACCCTTGATTCATCACCGGACGGCGACACTGATTCTGGCTCTCTCGGGGCTGATGCTCTCGGCGTGCGCCTCGGGCTCACCCGCGCGTCCGAAAACCGGTCAGCAGGTGGTCCGCGACCGGCTGGCCGCAGCCGACGACGCGCCCTACTCGGCCGCCCTCAGAGCCGTCACGCAGTCCGGGCCCAGACGACTGCAACTCATGGTCGGACGGATCAACCTCAACGCGCCCTTGACGGGGCGCACGAAGGACAAGACCGAGCAGTACACCGAAGACGTCGTCATCACCCGGCAGAAGGTGTACCGGCGCGCAAGCGGATCCCACGGTGTGTGGCAGAAGTTCCCTGCGTCGGCGGCCAAGGGCGGCATTCCCACGGACCGGCTTCCGGAGTACGTCCGCCTCATGCTCGGTCGCGGCAGCTCCGTGCACCGGGGGAACGAACCCGTCCGGGTGTCAGCCCGCCTCACCCCGAAAGACATCGAATCGGTCGACAGGACCGTCGGGCGCAATCTGCGCCCCGCCACCGCAATCGACGCCGACGTATGGATCGACAAGGAGGGCCGAATCGTACGCGTACGCCAGGACATCCACTTCGCGTCCGACCCCGACATTGAAAACACGCTCACGCTCACCGATTTCAAGAGCGCCATTTCGGTGAGCACACCCGTCGTGCGGTGAATCATCCAGGTCGCGGTGGGCCCCCCGTCGTAGCCGCCAACCGCAGCTGTGCCTCGATGTCCGGCACGGATGCCGCGCCGCAGGACATGACGACTACGAGCCTGCTGAGTTCGGTTCCCTCGGGCCGTTGGACGGACGACCATTGCCGCCCCGCCCGCAGAAGAGTCCGGAAGAGCATCTGCTGTCCGGCGGGATCATCCGAAAGTGCCTCGTCCGCGGCCTCGACGATCAGTACATAGTGGGTCGCGGACAGCCAATTCAGATCGCGCAGGCAGTCGTTGAGGGCGTTCCAGCTCCACCCGAAGTAGTCAGGCAGCCTCAGTGCGTCGTAGAACTGCTGGAAGACGGCGTCCGTATCGCGCATCTCCCGGCCGTCCAGACGCGCTACGTACGTCCCGCCGGTCGTGGGAAGCAGAAGATCGACCGGCAGCGCTCCTTGCTCCGGAATGACGTGCGCCCAGCGCGCGATGTCCACCGCCGACCTCCCTCAAAGTGATCCACGACGTGGTTGCTCCACTGTTGCGGATTCTTCGTTGCGTGTGACGGTACGTCCGCGCACGCAGGACGGCCCCCGGCTCAAAGTGCAAGCCGGGGGCCGTCTCGGTGGTCCGCAAAGCCGGGTTACGGCAGGTTGCGTGCCATGACGATGCGCTGGACCTGGTTCGTGCCCTCGTAGATCTGGGTGATCTTCGCGTCGCGCATCATGCGCTCCACCGGGTAGTCGCGCGTGTAGCCGTAGCCGCCGAGCAGCTGGACCGCGTCCGTCGTGACCTCCATCGCGACGTCCGAGGCGAAGCACTTCGCCGCGGCGCCGAAGAACGTGAGGTCGCTGTCGAGGCGCTCGGACTTGGCGGCTGCCGCGTACGTGAGCTGGCGGGCCGCCTCCAGCTTCATCGCCATGTCGGCGAGCATGAACTGGATGCCCTGGAAGTCCGCGATCGGCTTGCCGAACTGCTTGCGTTCCTGGACGTAGCCCTTGGCGTAGTCCAGGGCGCCCTGGGCGACGCCGAGCGCCTGGGCCGCGATCGTGATGCGGGTGTGGTCCAGGGTCTTCATCGCGGTGGCGAAGCCCGTGCCCTCCTCGCCGATCATGCGGTCGGCGGGGATGCGGACGTTGTCGAGGTAGACCTCGCGGGTCGGGGAGCCCTTGATGCCGAGCTTCTTCTCCGGGGCGCCGAAGGAGACGCCCTCGTCGGACTTCTCGACGACGAAGGCGGAGATGCCCTTCGAGCGCTTGGTCGGGTCCGTGACGGCCATGACCGTGTAGTACTCGGAGACGCCCGCGTTGGTGATCCAGCGCTTCACGCCGTTGAGGACCCAGAAGTCGCCGTCGCGGACGGCCCTGGTCTTCATGCCGGCGGCGTCGGAGCCCGCGTCCGGCTCGGAGAGGGCGTACGAGAACATCGCGTCGCCCTTGGCGAGCGGGCCCAGGTACTTCTTCTTCAGGTCCTCGGAGCCGGAGAGGATCACCGGGAGCGAGCCCAGCTTGTTCACGGCCGGGATGAGGGAGGAGGAGCAGCAGGCGCGGGCCACTTCCTCGATGACGATGACCGTGGCGAGCGCGTCGGCGCCCGCGCCGCCGTACTCCTCCGGGACATGGACGGCGTGGAGGTCGGCTGCGACGAGCGCGTCGAGGGCCTCCTGCGGGAAGCGGGCCTCCTCGTCGACCGCTGCCGCGAACGGGGCGATCTTCGCTTCGGCGAGCGAGCGGACCGTCTCGCGGAGCATGTCGTGCTCCTCCGCCGGACGGTACAGGTCGAAATCGGTCGAACCCGCCAAGACTCTCACTCCCCAAATGTGCTAACTACCGTTAAGTAACCCCAATTTTAGTGGTCCGGGTACGCAATGGCATACGCGCACGTCGCGTGAGCTTGATGACAGGGGTGGGGCAAAGAGGGCATGTGGGAGGGAGGACGTGCGGTGGGTGGCCGCTGGTGGGGGAAGGGCGGGTGAGGGGGCGCGACTATGCTCGGTCCGCACCGCCCGTCCGTATCTCCCAGGAGCACTCCATGGCCCTCAAGATCACCGTGATCGGCACCGGCTACCTCGGCGCCACCCACGCCGCGGCCATGGCGGAGCTGGGCTTCGACGTGCTGGGGCTCGACGTCGTGCCGGAGAAGATCGAGATGCTCTCGGCGGGCAGAGTGCCGATGTACGAGCCGGGGCTCGAAGAGATGCTGCAGAAGCATGTCGCGGGGATCGAGGGGTCCAGCGGGCGGCTGCGGTTCACTACCTCCTGGGAGGAAGTGGGGGCCTTCGGTGACGTCCACTTCGTCTGCGTGAACACTCCGCAGAAGCACGGCGAGTACGCCTGCGACATGAGCTATGTGGACAGCGCCTTCGAATCGCTCGCGCCTCAGCTGACGCGGCCGGCCCTCGTCGTCGGGAAGTCCACCGTGCCGGTGGGCTCCGCCGCGCGGCTCGCGAAGCGGCTGGCCGAGCTGGCGCCGGTGGGCGCGGATGCCGAGCTGGCGTGGAACCCGGAGTTCCTGCGGGAGGGCTTCGCCGTCCAGGACACCCTGCACCCGGACCGGATCGTCGTCGGGGTGGAGAGCGAGCGGGCCGAGAAGCTGCTGCGCGAGGTGTACGCCGGGCCGGTGGGGGAAGGGTCGCCGTTCGTGGTGACGGACTTCCCGACCGCCGAGCTGGTGAAGACGTCCGCGAACTCCTTCCTCGCTACCAAGATCTCGTTCATCAACGCCATGGCCGAGGTCTGCGAGGCCGCCGACGGTGATGTGGTGAAGCTGGCCGAGGCGATCGGGCACGACGAGCGGATCGGGAAGAAGTTCCTGCGGGCCGGTATCGGGTTCGGTGGCGGGTGTCTGCCGAAGGACATCCGGGCGTTCATGGCGCGGGCCGGTGAGCTGGGCGCGGACCAGGCGCTGACGTTCCTGCGCGAAGTCGACTCGATCAACATGCGGCGGCGCGGGCACATGGTCGAGCTGGCCCGGGAGGCCGTGGGGGGCGATTCGTTCCTGGGGCAGCGGGTGGCCGTGCTCGGCGCGACGTTCAAGCCGGACTCCGACGACGTACGGGATTCTCCCGCGCTCAACGTGGCCGGTCAGATTCACCTTCAGGGCGGCCAGGTGACGGTGTACGACCCGAAGGGCATGGACAACGCGCGGCGGCTGTTCCCCACGCTGGCCTACGCGGACTCGGCGCTGGAGGCCGTGCGCGGCGCGGATGTGGTGCTGCACCTGACGGAGTGGCGCGAGTTCCGTGAGCTCGATCCGGCCGAGCTGGGCGGGGTGGCTTCGCGGCGGATCATTCTGGACGGGCGCAATGCGCTGGATCCGGTGTCGTGGCGCGAGGCGGGCTGGACGTACCGGGGCATGGGTCGGCCGAAGGCGTAGGCCGGGGTGTGCGTGTTCGGGTGAGCATGTTCGGGTGAGCACTCGTCCGCCGGACGGGCTGATGTGCCCGTCCGGCGGTTGAGGGGGCCTGCTATGCCTCCGGGTCCAGCTCCTCGATCGTGGCCGTGCTCGGGGGTCTGCGGAGGCGGGCCGCCCGGGCGGTGAATTCCGCTTCCCTGATGACCCTGGCCGCGTTACCCCACGTCAGGCCCGCGATCTCGGACTCCGTCCAGTCGCGGTCCAGTAGTTCCGCGATCAGGTGCGGGTATCCCGAGACGTCCGTGAGTGTCGAGGCGTGGGTGGTGTCCGTGTCGTAGGCGGCGCCGAGGCCCACGCAGTCCGGGCCCGCCAGGTCGCGTACCCGGTCCAGGTGGTCGGCCACGTCGTGAACCGTGGCGTCCGTGTGCGGGCGGGCGACCTGGTCGGCGGCGAAGCTGACCATGCAGATGCCGTTGTTGTCGCGCAGCATCCGCAACACCTCGTCGGGGACGTTCCACGGGTGGTCGGTGAGCGCGCGGGCCGCCGAGTGCGAGAAGATCACCGGCGCCTTGGCCACGGTGAGCGTCCGGCGCATCGTCCCGGGGGACGCCCCGGTGAGGTCGGCGAGGATGCCGAGCCGGTTCATCTCCCGTACGACCTCCTGGCCGAAGCGGGTGAGCCCGTCATCGCCCTCGGTCCAGCGGGTGCCGGTGAGCGTGACGCTCCGTACGCCGAGCGCGTGGAACGCCCGGAGCGTGCCGAGCGAGTCGGCGAGGGCGTGGCCCGAGACCGGGCCGAGCAGTGCGGCGATCCGGCCGCAGTTGCGGGCGTGGGACATCTCGGCGCTGCCGTGTGCCAGGCGCAGCGCGTCGGGGTACTGGGCGACGAGCGCGCCGACCAGGTCGATCCGGTCGAGCGTGGCGCTCACCGCGCGGTCACCGAGGTGATCCGCAGGGACCTGAAGGGACCAGAACTGGGCGCCGACCCCGCCGGCGCGAAGCCGGGGCACGTCGGTGTCCAGGGATTCCTCGCCGAGTTCGAGATCGCACCAGGGGACGGAGCGCACCGCGTGCGCCAGTCCGTTGTGGCCGTCGACGACGGGGTGGAGCGCCAGCAGTTCACGGGCGCGAGCCAGCGGGTCGGGCGGCGAGGGGGACGGTGGTGGCTGTGAGGCCGGTGGGGTGGGTGCGGGGGCGGGGGGTAGAGGGGGTGATATGTGTGCGAGGTCCGCTTCGAGTGTGCCGACCGCGGTGGCGGTTGCGGCATCGTCCTGCAGATCTGCCATGAGATGACTCCGTGTTTCGGCGGCAGTACAGCCACCGTTTCACGGTCACGGCAGGGGGTCGCGGCACGTTGCTGCGTTCGGGGTACGGGCCCGGGGGCGCCCGGCCCGTACCCCGGACGTCTCAGACCGTGTGCCCGTCCATTTCGCCGATCGTGGCGTGGGAGGGGCCGTACCGTGCGCTGAGATCGCGGGCGACGGCTTCCGCGTCGCGCAGCACCCGTACGGCGTTCCGCCAGGTCAGCTTGGCGAGGTCGGCATCGGACCAGCCGCGGGCGAGGAGTTCCGCGATCAGGTTCGGGTAGCCGGAGACGTCCCGCAGGCCCTCCGGGAGGAAGGCGGTGCCGTCGTAGTCGCCGCCGATGCCGATGTGGTTGATCCCGGCGACCTCGCGCATGTGGTCGAGGTGGTCGGCGATCGTGGCGACGGTGGCCTCGGGGCGGGGGTACTCCGCCTCGAAGTCGGCGTGGATGCGCATGGCGGCCGAGGTGGTGTCCAGGTGGTGCAGGCCGTGTTCGCGCATGTTGCGGTCGGCGGCCAGCGTCCAGGCGACGGCTGCCGGGAGGACGAACTTCGGCACGAAGGTCGCCATGGCCACACCGCCGTTGGCGGGGAGCTGTGCCAGCACGTCGTCGGGGATGTTGCGCGGGTGGTCGCAGATCGCGCGGGCCGAGGAGTGCGAGAAGATCACCGGCGCGGTGGAGGTGGCGAGCGCGTGGCGCATGGTCGTGGCCGCCACGTGGGAGAGGTCGACCAGCATGCCGATGCGGTTCATCTCCCGTACGACCTCGCGGCCGAACGCCGACAGGCCACCGATGCGCGGGGAATCGGTCGCCGAGTCCGCCCAGTCGATGTTGTCGTTGTGCGTCAGCGTCATGTAGCGCACGCCGAGGGTGTGCAGGGCGCGCAGGGTGCCCAGCGAGTTGTTGATGGAGTGGCCGCCCTCGGCGCCCATGAGGGAGGCGATCCGGCCTTCGGCGCGGGCGGCCTCCATGTCGTCGGCGGTCAGGGCGCGCCGCAGGTCCGCGGGGTAGCGGGCCAGCAGCTCGGTGACCACGTCGATCTGTTCGAGGGTGGCGCTGACGGCTGCGTCACCGGTCAGGTCGGTGCGGACGTAGACCGACCAGAACTGCGCGCCGACCCCGCCGGCGCGCAGCCGGGGGATGTCGGTGTGCAGGGTGCCGGTCAGGTCGGTGGCGATGTCCCGTGCGTCCAGGTCGTAGCCGACCTGTTCGCGCAGGGCCCACGGCAGGTCGTTGTGGCCGTCGACGACGGGGTGGACGGCGAGGAGTTCCCGTGCCCGGTCCAGATGGTCCACGGTCCCCTACTTCCCGAAGCCGAAGGAGTCGGAGCCCTCGACCTTGGCCCGGAGCCGTTTCCCCTTCTCTGTGGCCTGGTCGTTCAGTTCCTGGAGGAAGTCGTTCATCCGGGCCTGCAGCTCGCTGTCGTGGGCGGCGAGGATGCGGGCGGCCAGCAGGCCCGCGTTGCGCGCGCCCGCGACGGAGACGGTGGCGACCGGGATGCCGGCGGGCATCTGCACGATGGACATGAGGCTGTCCATGCCGTCCAGGTACTTCAGCGGGACGGGGACGCCGATGACGGGCAGCGGGGTCACGGAGGCGAGCATGCCGGGCAGGTGGGCCGCGCCGCCCGCGCCCGCGATGATCGCCTTGAGCCCGCGGCCTGCGGCCTGCTCGCCGTACGCGATCATCTCGCGCGGCATGCGGTGGGCGGAGACGACGTCGACCTCGTACGGGATCTCGAACTCGTCGAGGGCCTTCGCGGCTGCTTCCATGACGGGCCAGTCGGAGTCCGAGCCCATGACGATGCCGATGACAGGGGCGGTACCGGGGGAAGTCATTCGGTGATTGTTCCTCGCAGGTAGTCGGCCGCGTGCCGGGCGCGCTCCCGCACGTCCGCCAGGTCGTCGCCGTAGGTGTTGACGTGTCCGACCTTGCGGCCGGGCTTCACGTCCTTGCCGTACATGTGGATCTTGAGCTGCGGGTCGCGGGCCATGCAGTGCAGGTACGCCTGGTACATGTCCGGGTAGTCCCCGCCGAGGACGTTGCACATGACCGTCCAGCGGGCGCGCGGGCGCGGGTCGCCGAGCGGGAGGTCCAGGACGGCCCGCACGTGGTTGGCGAACTGCGAGGTGATCGCACCGTCCTGGGTCCAGTGCCCGGAGTTGTGCGGGCGCATCGCCAGCTCATTGACCAGGATGCGGCCGTCGGCCGTCTCGAAGAGTTCGACGGCGAGGTGGCCGACGACGCCGAGCTCGGCGGCGATACGGAGCGCGAGCTGCTGGGCCTCGCCCGCCAGTCGCTCGTCCAGCTCGGGGGCCGGGGCGATGACCGTGTCGCAGACGCCGTCGACCTGGATCGACTCGACGACGGGGTAGGCGACGGCCTGGCCGTGAGGCGAGCGGACGATGTTGGCCGCCAGCTCCCGTACGAAGTCGACCTTCTCCTCGGCGAGGACGGGAACACCGGCACGGAACGGCTCGGCGGCGTCCTCCTCGGAGCGGACCACCCACACGCCCTTGCCGTCGTAGCCGCCGCGGACCGTCTTGAGGATCACGGGGAAGCCGCCGACCTCCGCGGCGAAGGCCGCGGCGTCGGCCGGGTCCGCCACGATGCGGTGGCGGGGGCAGGGCGCACCGATCTCGGTGAGCTTGGCACGCATGACCCCCTTGTCCTGGGCGTGCACCAGGGCGTCGGGGCCGGGGCGCACGGGGATACCGTCCGCCTCCAGGGCCCGTAGATGCTCGGTCGGGACGTGCTCGTGATCGAAGGTGATCACGTCGCAGCCGCGCGCGAAGGCTCGCAGCGTGTCCAGGTCGCGATAGTCGCCGATGACGACTTCGCTCACCACCTGGGCGGCCGAGTCCTGTGGGGTGTCACTGAGGAGCTTGAATTTCAGGCCGAGGGGGATACCCGCCTCGTGGGTCATACGGGCGAGCTGTCCGCCGCCGACCATGCCGACTACCGGGAACGTCACTCCTCCAGGGTATCCGCCGCGCCGGGGCTTCCCGGACGGTGGACCGGCGGGGGCCCGCGGTGGGCCGCGAGGGGCCTCGACGGACCTCGATGGGGCCTTGATGGGCCCGGCAGCGGGCGCACGTCACAGCATCGCCACCCTGCACGCTGCTCACGGGCATCACACGGGAGGGCTGGTTAGCATGGCCGGGTTGACGAAACCGAGCGGACGGGGCTGAGCGATCACCATGGACGAACGTGGCGCATTGCGGGCCCGCATCGAACTGCTGGGCCGGGAGGTCGCCAAGTTCGGCGCGGTCGGTGCGTTCGGGGTCCTGGTCAACATCGCCGTCTCCAACCTCATCTGGCGCACCACGGACATTCCGGTGGTCCGGGCCGGCCTCATGGCGACCTGCGTGGCCATCCTCTTCAACTACGTGGGGTTCCGTTACTTCACCTACCGGGACCGCGACAAGAGCGGCCGGACGCGGGAGCTGATGCTCTTCCTGGCGTTCAGCGCCGTGGGTGCGGTGATCGAGGTCGGGGTGCTGTACGCGGCGACGTACTGGTTCGGCTGGGACACCCCGCTCCAGAACAACATCTTCAAGATCGTCGGCATCGGGATCGCCACGCTGTTCCGGTTCTGGTCCTACCGGACCTGGGTGTTCAGGGCGCTGCCTGCCAAAGGGGTGGAGCTGAGCGGGGAGAGCTTTCCGGCTCCTGAGGAATCCGTGACGGCGGCGGAGTCGGTGACGGCGGTGGAGTCCGTGACGGGGGTGCCGCCCGTGACGGTGGTGCCGCCCGTGGCTCAGGTGCCGCAGATGCCTCCGGTGCCGCTCGTCGAGCAGGTGGCGCGGGTGGAGTCCGACCCCGTACGCCACTGAGCCCCTCGGCCTCGCCGGCCCTCAGCGCACCGGGCGGTCCGGGTCCTTGCGTTTCCTGGACACCCGGCTGAGGAAGAGGGCGAATACCGGAGGCTGCTGCTGAAGCAGTTCCAGCCGGCCGCCGTCCGCCTCCGCGAGGTCCCGGGCGACCGCGAGGCCGATCCCGGTGGAGTTACGGCCGCTGATGGTGCGCTCGAAGATCCGCGCACCGAGGTCGGCGGGCACGCCAGGACCCTCGTCCGTCACCTCGATGACCGCCTGGTTTCCCGTGACGCGGGTACGCAGCGCGACGGTGCCGCCCCCGTGCATCAGCGAGTTCTCGATCAGCGCGGCGAGCACCTGGGCCACCGCGCCGGGAGTGCCGACGGCCCGCAGCCCGTGCTTGCCCGAGCAGACGACGGCGCGGCCCGCGCTGCGGTAGGCGGGGCGCCACTCCTCGATCTGCTGCTTGACGACCTCGTCGAGGTCGAAGACGACGGCGGAGCCGGTGCGCGGGTCGCGGGAGTTCGTCAGGAGCCGTTCCACCACGTCGGTCAGCCGCTCGACCTGGGTGAGGGCGATATGGGCCTCCTCCTTCACCGTTTCCAGGTCGTCGGTGACGGAGATCTCCTCGATCCGCATGGAGAGCGCGGTCAGCGGAGTGCGGAGCTGGTGCGAGGCGTCGGCCGCGAGGCGTCGTTCCGCCGTCAGCATCCGGGCGATCCGTTCGGCGGAGGAGTCCAGGACGTCCGCGACGCGGTCCAGCTCCGGGACCCCGTACCGCTTGTGGCGGGGGCGGGGGTCGCCGGAACCGAGGCGTTCCGCCGTCTCGGCGAGGTCGGTCAGCGGTGAGGCGAGGCGGTTGGCCTGGCGTACGGCGAGGAGCACCGCGGAGACGATCGCGAGCAGCGCCACCCCGCCGATGATCAGCAGGGTGCGGCCGAGTTCACGGGTGACGGCCGAACGGGACTCCTCGACGGTGACCTTCTCGCCCTGCTCCCCCGTCGCCGTACTGCTGATGACGCTGCCGCTGGGGCGCTCGCCGACCTCGATGGGGGCCCGGCCGGGGATCTCGACCCGTGCGTAGCGGTTGGAGTCGACCTGCTCGGCCAGTACGTCCGAGGTGATCCGCTCCTCGCCCAGCAGCCGGCTGTCGACGACGCTGATCAGCCGCAGCGCCTCGGAGTCGACGCTCTCCTGGGCGCTGGTGCTGATGGTGCGGGTCTCCACGATGACGAGGGAGACGCCGAAGACGGCGATCACCACGAGCACCACGGCGAGCGTGGAATTGATCAGTCGGCGGCGCATGACTGTCTCTGTACGTCAGCTCTTCTCGAACCGGAAGCCGACGCCCCGCACCGTCGCGATGTAGCGGGGATTGGCGGCGTCGTCGCCGAGCTTCTTGCGGAGCCAGGAGATGTGCATGTCGAGCGTCTTGGTGGAGGACCACCAGGTCGTGTCCCAGACCTCGCGCATGAGCTGGTCGCGGGTGACGACCCGGCCGGCGTCGCGGACCAGGACGCGCAGCAGATCGAATTCCTTGGCGGTGAGTTGCAGTTCCTCCTCGCCCATCCAGGCCCGGTGCGATTCGACGTCGATCCGGACGCCGTGGGTGGCGGGCTGCACGGCGGGCTCGGTGGCGCCGCGGCGCAGCAGGGCGCGGACCCGGGCGAGCAGTTCGGCGAGACGGAAGGGCTTGGTGACGTAGTCGTCGGCGCCGGCGTCGAGACCGACCACGGTGTCGACCTCGTCGGCGCGGGCGGTCAGCACCAGGATCGGTACGGCGAGTCCGTCGCCGCGCAGCCGGCGTGCGACTTCGAGGCCGTCCATCCCGGGCAGCCCCAGGTCGAGCACGACGAGATCGATGCCGCCCTGGAGTCCGGCGTCCAGCGCGGTCGGGCCGTCCTGTCGGACTTCGACCTCGTAACCCTCCCGACGCAGTGCGCGGGCCAGCGGCTCCGAGATGGATGCGTCGTCCTCGGCGAGCAGTACACGGGTCATGGGGTGATGGTAGTCCGCACGGAGGGCGCGAGGTGAGGTGCTCATGAAGGCCTGTGTACCTGGGCAGGAAACTCTGCGTAAGCCTTTGAATCTGGGAGTCTGGTTCCAACATCACCTGTGATCCATGTCTCAAGTCCTTTCATATGCCGCAGTGTCGTGTCGTATGGTGTCCCGACGCCTGATGCACTAATGAAGGACCTTTGCGCTGTTTTGAGCGCCGGGGTCTCTTTTCTGTGCGAGCCGGTACCCGCCGGCCTTCAGGTGCATGACCTGTGGGCCGGGCCCGGTACGTACGCGTGCCGGGTGTGGATCCCGAGTGCGGTGGCCTGAGCCAGTCCCCTTCGAGTGGAGGGGTGGGGCACGTCCGCGCCGGTGCCGGCCGCCCCCCACCGGGCGCATCACGCTCACGAGGCGTCGCGTCCCGACCAGCAAGGATCGACCATGGCTTCCAGCCTGACGAAGGATTCCGCCAGTACAACCGGCGGTAAGACCTTCTTCGGCCACCCCCGCGGCCTGGCCACTCTCTTCATGACGGAGATGTGGGAGCGCTTCAGCTACTACGGAATGCGCGCACTCCTCCCGCTCTACCTGATCGCCCCCAACGGGCTCGACATGGACGCGGGTACGGCCACCGCGATCTACTCGGTCTACCTGTCCCTGGTCTACCTGCTCGCCATGCCCGGCGGCTGGTTCGGTGACCGCGTCTGGGGCCCGCGCAAGACCGTCGCCATCGCCGGTGGCGTCATCATGATCGGCCACCTGACGCTGGCGCTGCCGTCCGAGGGCACCTTCTTCGCCGGTCTCGGACTGGTGGCGATCGGCTCCGGTCTGCTGAAGTCCAACATCTCGACGATGGTCGGCCACCTCTACGACGGCCCGGACGACCCGCGCCGCGACGGTGGCTTCACGATCTTCTACATGGGCATCAACATGGGTGCCTTCGCGGCGCCGCTGATCATCGGCACCGTCGGCGAGAACGTCAACTGGCACCTGGGCTTCGCCCTCGCCGCGCTCGGCATGGGTCTGGGTGTCGCCCAGTTCCTGCTCGGTACGCGCCACCTGAACGAGCGCAGCCTCGTCGTCCCGAAGCCGCTCGACGCGGCCGAGCGCGCCTCCACGCTGCGCAAGGCCATGATCTGGATGGGCGTCGCGGCCGTCTTCTACATCGGCACGGTCGTCACCGGCGTCTACACGCTCAACTGGCTGCTGGTCCCGATCACCGTCGCCGGTCTGGTCATCCCGGTGGTCGTCCTGGCGCGCATCAAGCGCGACAAGGAACTGAGCACCGCCGAGCAGTCGAAGATGTCCGGCTACATCTGGTTCTTCGTCGCCGCCGCCATCTTCTGGATGATCTACGACCAGGGCGGCTCGACGCTGGCGATCTTCGCCGAGTCCTCGGCCGACAACTCGGTCCTCGGCTGGAACTTCCCGGTCTCCTGGTACCAGTCGGTCAACCCGGTCCTGATCATGGCGCTGGCCCCGGTCTTCGCCGCCTTCTGGCTGGCGCTGAACCGTCGCGGCAAGGAGCCGAGCACGATCGTGAAGTTCAGCTCCGGTCTGGTGCTGGTCGGTGCGTCGTTCTTCGTCTTCCTGCTGCCGCTGACGATCGCGGGCGACGGCCACAAGGCCGCCGCGATGTGGCTGGTCGCGATCTACTTCATCCAGACCGTCGCCGAACTCACGCTCTCCCCGGTCGGTCTCTCCGTGACCACGAAGATGGCTCCGGCCAAGTACGCCAGCCAGATGATGGGTGTCTGGTTCCTGGCCGTCACCGCCGGTGACTGCACCACGGGTCTGCTGTCCATCGCCGGGGTCGACCTCAACGGTTCCGGGGTGGTCGCCCTCCAGGCGGCCCTCGCGGTGATGGCGGGTATCGCGATCTTCATGTACCGCGGCAAGGTCAAGCAGCTGATGGGCAACGTCCGCTGACGTAGCTCGCAGCTCGCGACTCGTAGCTCGCGCTGAGGGCCGCCGCACCGATTCCGGTGCGGCGGCCCTCAGTCATTTTCTCAGCGGATTCCTCGCAGCCTGCGCCACGGGGTGAAGGTGAACACCGCGCCGCCGAGCAGGATCGCCGTACCGGCGACCAGCCCGAGTGCGCGCAGTGCGCCGTCGTCCTCGGCCCCGGTGTCGGCGAGGCCGCCGCCGGAGTCCGTACCGCCCGCGCTCGCCGCACCACCGGACGACGATCCGCCGCCGGACGCACCGCCCGGCTGGGCGGCCGTGTCGAGTTCCAGCGACGGGGCGACCGACCCCTTGACCTTGCAGGGAATGTTGATCTTCGAAGCGCCCAGGGTCACATCGATGGTCAGGGTGCCGGGGCTGAGCGTGGACTTCCCGGACGCGCCCGGCTTGTAGGTACCGGTCATGTCGGCCAGATCGACCGGCTTGCCCTGCTCCAGCGGTTCGGCGTTGGCGGGTCCTGTGACCTTCACCGAGCCCTTGTCGGCGCCGCCGACGACGACGTCCATGGACGGCTTGAGCGCACCGGCGGGCAACGCGGCGGGGCTGTCCATCACGCCCTTGGCCGTCTTGACCGTGAGTGCGTAGCTCCCGCCGTCCTTCTTGGCGCTGATCGTCACCTTGGAGGCGATCTCGGCCGGTCCGGGGGAAGTGCAGGCGAAGTTGACCGCGACCTCCTTGCCGGGGAAGTCGGTCTGGCCGCCACCGCCGCCGGTGCCGCCGGAGTCCGTACCACCGGAGTCCGTACCGCCCGCGTCGCTGCCTCCGGCATCACTGCCACCGGCGGTGGTGCCGCCGGACGTGGTGCCGCCCGCTGTCGTACCTCCTGCCGTCGTACCTCCTGCCGTCGTACCGCCGGCCGTGGTTCCGCCTGCCGTGGTGCCACCGGCCGTCGTGCCGCCCGTCGTGCCGCCACCGCCTTCCGTCACCTTGATCGTGGCGCCTGGCTGGACCGCCTCCTTCGGGGTGCACTTGGTGTCGGTGGAGATCGGCTTGGACACGTTGATGTTGTACGCGTCCGGCGTCAGCGTGAGGTCGCCCGCCTTCTCCAGCTTCAGGGTGCCCTTCATGTCGGGCAGCACCATGGGGCTGTTCTTGGGGATCGGCGGGTTCTGCCGCGGGCCTTCGAGCTTCAGGTCACCGCTCGCGGCCCCGCCCAGTTTGACCGTGCCGGTCGGCTTCACCGTGTTCGCGTCCAGGTCCAGGACGTCGGGGTTCTTGGAGGCGGCCTCGACCGTCTTCCAGACGACCTCGACCGTGTCCCCGACCTTCGCCTCCGCCGGTGCGGTCAGCTGCACCTTGGTGGTGCCCTGGACGGGCGGCAGTCCGGAGATCGGGGGCGGAATGCACTCCGTCTTGTACGAGACGTCGGCGGCCTGGGCTGGGCTCGCGGCCAGCAGAATCCCCGCCCCGCCGAGCATCAGCGCGACTCCTGCCGCGCTCATCCTCCGTTGCGTGCTCACGAATGTCCCTTCGTCGTGGGTCTGTTCTCTGACGGTGCGGAATCCGGGGTGAACCACGGCAGCGCGGCCGTGGTCGTGGTGCTCACGGGCGGGGCGGCCTCGGTACGCCGCCGGGGGCGGTGACGTGCGAGGCGCGGACGGCTCGCTGCCGTACGGGGCCGCACCTTGTCGACGACCGCCATGCCGATACGGAAGACGGCGGCCGGCACGACGACGCACAGCAGGATCCAGAAGAGCGTCACGCCCCAGGGGCGGCCCACCCGCCACGGCTGCTCGGCCAGCACCTTCGTCCCGTACCGCAGGGAGACCTGGTAGTCACCGTGCGCACCGGCGGCCAGTTCGACCGGCAGCTCGATCTGCGCCTTGCGGCCGGGGGCGACGGTGCCGCGCCACTGGCGTTCCTCCCACTGCGGGGCGTAGACGCCGTGCGCGGTGCCGACCTCGAACACGGGGTCCTTGACCGGTGCGGAGCCGAGGTTGCCGACGGTGAAGACCAGCTTCCGGGAGGCCGGGGCGCCGAACCAGGTCAGCAGCCCGCTGTCGCCGGCCAGCCGTGTGGTCGCCAGCACGGCGAGCTTTCCGCCGCCGGTCTGCTGGGGCAGCGGGGCGGTCGGGTGCCCGGCGACCTTGAACACCGCGTCGGCGGTGGCCTGTTCACCGGTGACCGTGGCGACGTGGACGACGCACGGGCAGGGCACGGGCGGCTCGGCGACCGGCATCTCCTTGGTGAAGGCTCCCTCCTTGTCGGTGGTGACGGCGCGGCCGTCCGCGTTGGCACAGGAGTTGGTGCCGCCGATCACTCCCTTTGCGGGTGTGGACTGCCCGCAGATCAGCATCATCAGCAGGGTGCCGGGGCGCCAGTCGCGGCCCTTGACGGTGATCTCGCCGCCCTTGCCCGCCTGTTGCGCGGAGAGCGTGACGGCGGGCTCGCCTTCCGCGGCGGATGCGCCGGGGGCGGGCAGGAGCAGGAGGACGGACAACAGGGCGGGAAGGAGGGCGAGGAGGCGTACGGTGGCCCGGCCGCTGCCTCGCCGCAGGGGTGCCGATCCGGCCGTTCCGGCTTCTCCAGCTTTTCCGGCTTTTGCGGTCACGAGTGCGCTCCTGCCTTCGCCAAGTGCCTGTCGGATGTGTCCGGTCGGTGGGCCGGCTCCGGGTCGGGCAGGTCCTCGCCCAGTGCCCCGCGGTGTGCGCGGCGCCGCAGGGCGTACGCACCCGTTCCGGCCGCCACGAACACCAACAGCGCGCCGCCTGTCAGCGGGGCCCAGGGGACGTACACCGCCGATGCCGACGCCTCGCCCCGCGCCCCGCCCCCCGCTGTGACGCTCAGCCGGACGGTGACCCGGTCGAAGGCGGGGGCGTCGGGCCAGGGTTCGGCCAGTTCGACCCGCTGTCCGGGGAGGAGCTCCAGCGGGAGTGTGCGCGCCTTTCGGTGCGGGAACGCACCGGTCAGCCCGTCGGCGGTGACGGCCAGGCGTGGCACGAGGGCCGCGTTGCCTCGGTTGACGAGGGCGTAACGGATGGTCCGGCCGGACACGGTGACGTCCTCGACGGTGAGCGCCGCCAGGGTCGGCCCGCTCACCCGCAGGTGCACGCGCACGCCCACCTCGCGCTCCCCGCTCACGGCGAGGACGGCGCCGGGGTGGTCACCGGGCGTCGCACCGGAGGGCACGGTGACGGCGAAGGGGACCTCGGCGCGGGTCCTGGCCGGTACGGTCACCGCGCGCGAGGCGAGCCGCAGCCAGGACCCCGTACCGGTCGAACGTTTCGTCCCGCGCACGGCGAAGCCGCCGTCCCCGGTGTTGTACGCGTCGGCGGCCCGCAGTCGTACGGTGATCGGTTCGCGCCCGGGATTGGCCACCGAGAGCCGGTCCTCCAGCACCGCGCCGGGCGCGCCCTCCAGGTAGAAGTACGGCCGGCCGTCGTCGCTCGGCCGCGCGCCGCCGCCGGTCGGCCCCGCGGTCCAGGCCGGAGTCGCGGCGTCCCGGTCGGCGCCCGCCGCCGGGGTGACGGCCAGGGCGCCCAGGAGTACGGCGAGCGCCGCTCGGGCGGCGTGACCGGTCGACAGCGACATGGGCGGCTCCCTGGTGCGGGTGCGTGCGGGTGCGTACAGCAGCGGTGGGGGTGGTGGCGTACGTGGGCTCAGCCGGTGGCCCGCTGCCCGCGCCGGGTCAGCCACAGCACTCCGGCCGCGCCGGTCAGCAGGACGGTGCCGCCGAGCGTGCCGAGCGCGGCGGCCGAGTCGAGCGGGCCGGTCTTCGGCAGCTCGCCGCCGCCCGCCGGGGCGTCGTTCGAGGTGGCGTCGCCCGCCACGTCGAGTTCGAGCGAGGGCTTGGGGTTGTTCTTCGGCGTACAGGTCGTGGTCGTACCGAGCGCCTTGATGGTGAGCACTCCGGCGGTGAAGGTGACCTTGCCGCTCTTCTTGGGGGTGTACGTACCCGACAAGTCACTGATCTTGATGGGGGTGTTGGCGGGGATGGCCTCCGCGTTCGCCGCCCCGGAGACCTGGACCTGACCGCTCTCGGCCCCGCCCAGCTTGATCACCGCGCTCGGTTTCATTGCGCCCTTGCCCAGCTCGACCGGGCTGGACGAGACGCCCTTCTGGAAGGACATGGTGAGCGTGTAGCCGGAGCCGCTCTTGACGCCCTTGATATCGATGGGCGACACCGCCCCTTTGGGGCCGATCGGCGTCTGGCACTGGTAGTTGACGTCCACGACCTCGGCGTGGGCGACGGGTGCGGCCAACAGCACCACCGAGCCCGCCACCGCGGACACCGCAGCGAGAGCTGTCCTCTTCTGGTTCGACACCTCGAGTTCCCCTCATGCCGGGAGTCGCCGCGCGGGCCGTATTCCGTACGGCCGCGATTTGCTGACGACGCATCAGATCGGCGCCCAAGGTACGCCTGGGGCCTTTTGGAGGGAAGACAAAAGAGCGCACCGATCCGGTGCGCTCTTTCGGGTGTACGAATCCGGGCGGGGCCCGGGGCAATCACAGGGGCGCGGCCAGGCGGGAATCACACGGCGCGGCCCGGCGGGAATCACACGGGCGCGGCCAGCTCCGCCCAGACGGTCTTGCCCGGCTCGTCGGGAGTGCGCATGACACCCCAGTCCAGACAGAGCCGCTGGACGATAAACATTCCGTGGCCGCCCGGCCGGCCCGCGCGGTGCGGCGTACGTGGTGCGGGCTGACCCGCGCCCCGGTCGACGACCTCCACCCGCAGCACCTTCGGCGAGCAGCCGATACGGAGCTCCTCGGGGCCCTCCGCGTGCAGGCAGGCATTGGTGACCAGCTCGGAGACGACCAGCAGGACGTCCTCGGCCGCGGCCCGCCGGTCGGCGCCCGCAGCCGGGAGCCAGCCCCAGTCGTGCAGTGCCTGCCGGGCAAAATCTCGTGCCATCGGCACAATGCCGCTGGCCTGCCCCAGTGAGAGCGTGCGCCACTGCCGCTTCTCCGGAACGGCGGAGGCTGCGCCTACGCCGTCCGGCTCGCGGCCGAGGTCGCCCGGCGGATGCTGCCGGGTGGTGCTCATCAGCGCTTCACCTCACCGATTCACCATGTCGCCATTGAACGGATACTGATCAGATACAGAGTGTGCGGGCCGTCAGGACCCCACCGGGGTGTCTCCTGCCCGGTCGAATCGTGACAACACCCACTTAGCCGACGGGATTGCGTGACGAGAGCGACACGCGGGGCGTCCGAGGTGTCGCGGACGGGGTCACCGTCAGGATTCGAGGGCGTCTTCGAGCGAGTCATGGACGGTGAAAACCGCCTCGGCCCCGGTGATCTCGAAGACTCGCGCCACGACGGGCAGCATCCCGGCCAGATGGACGCCGCCACCGGCGGCCTCCGACTTGAGACGGGCGCCGAGCAGCACATTCAGCCCGGTGGAGTCACAGAACTCGAGTCGCGAGCAGTCGACCACCAGGCGTACACGCCCTTGCTCGACCGCACTCTCCAGGGGTTCACGCAGCAGATCGGCGGTGTGGTGATCGAGCTCACCCACCGGCGTCACAACCTCGCTGCGCCCCTCGGTCCGGACCTCGACGTGAAGCCGACCCCGGTTCGCACTGCCGACCGTCCCGCGGTCCATGCCGTTCCTCTTCGTCGTCCGTAACCGTCCGTGCGGATGTCCGCACGGCCGCCTGCATAGCTGTCGCCGACGTTCGTAAAACAGTACGCGTTCCGTACGCCACGCGGTAGCCGAAGACCCGAACAAAGCGGACATAGCGCTGTATTTGGCGCTTGTAAGTCACGGCAGGAACCGGGTAAGGGTAGAGGGATACCAATTTTCGTGGCTTTGGAGGCGCCGCTTCACCGCAGGAACACGTATGGGCATCGGCAGCCATATGCCGAGAACGATGGAGGAGAAGCATGTCACCCCGGCTCGACGAATCGCGTACCCACAACGCGCCGTCGGTATGTCCTCAGGGACCGACCAATTCCGACTCCCGTGCCGCGATCGCCGTACCCGGCCCGCGCACCAGCACTACAAGCACCACCAGCACCACCAGCACCACCAGCACCACCAGCACCACCGAAAGCGCTGACAGCACCGATCTCTCCGCCGTGCAGTACGGCGAGGGGCTGGAGGAGCTGTCCGACATCCCGCCCTATGCCGAGATGGGGGCCCTGGACGCCAGGGCGCTGTCGAAGACGCTCTTCGCGCGGCTCGAATCCCTCGAAGAGGGCACCCACGAGTACGCGTACGTACGCAACACGCTCGTCGAGCTGAATCTGGCCCTGGTCAAGTTCGCCGCCTCCCGGTTCCGCTCACGCAGCGAGCCGATGGAGGACATCATCCAGGTCGGCACCATCGGGCTGATCAAGGCGATCGACCGCTTCGAGCTCAGCCGCGGCGTCGAATTCCCGACCTTCGCCATGCCGACCATCATCGGCGAGATCAAGCGTTTCTTCCGCGACACCAGCTGGTCCGTGCGCGTCCCGCGCCGGCTGCAGGAGCTGCGGCTCGACCTGGCCAAGGCGGGCGACGAGCTCTCCCAGCAGCTCGACCGGGCACCCACCGTGGTCGAGCTCGGCGAGCGCCTCGGCATCACCGACGACGAGGTCGTCGAGGGCATGGCCGCGAGCAACGCGTACACCGCGAGCTCGCTGGACGCCAAGCCCGAGGAGGACGACCACGAGAGCGCGCTCGCGGACCGGATCGGCTACGAGGACAACGGGCTCGAAGGCATCGAGTACGTCGAGTCCCTGAAGCCGCTCATCGCCTCGCTCCCGCTGCGCGACCGCACGATCCTCTCGCTCCGCTTCGTCGCCAACATGACGCAGTCGGAGATCGGCGAGGAGCTCGGCATCTCCCAGATGCACGTCTCCCGGCTGCTCTCTCGGACTCTGGTCAAGCTCAGGAAGGGCCTGACCCTGGAGGAATGACCTGCGGCTCCGGGCGCTGTCGGCCCGGCACCGGTGAAGCCTTGCGGAAGGACCTGCCCGGCAACGGGCGGGTCCTTCCGCATGTGTGAGGGCGTGTCACGGTGGTCAGAGGGTGCGTTCTCCGCGCTGCCAGACCGCGCTGACCAGCGGCACTCCGGGCCGGTAGGCGAGGTGCACGTGGCTCGGGGCGTCGAGGAGGACGAGATCCGCGCGGACGCCGGGCGTGATGCTGCCGATGTCCGTACGTCGCAGTGCGGCGGCGCCGCCCGCGGTCGCGGACCAGAGGGCCTCGTCGGGCGTCATGCCCATGTCCCGTACGGCGAGGGCGATGCAGAAGGGCATGGAGGACGTGAAGGACGAGCCCGGGTTGCAGTCCGTGGAGAGCGCGACGGTGGCGCCCGCGTCGAGGATGCGGCGGGCGTCGGGCCAGGCAGCGCGGGTGGAGAACTCGGCGCCCGGCAGCAGGGTGGCGACCGTGTCGCCCTGGGCCAGCGCGTCGACGTCGGCGTCGGTGAGGTGGGTGCAGTGGTCGGCGGACGCGGCGTCGAGCTCCACGGCGAGCTGGACGCCGGGGCCGTAGCTGAGCTGGTTGGCGTGGACGCGCGGGTGCAGGCCCTTGGCCCGGCCCGCGGTGAGGATGGCGCGGGCCTGGTCGCCGTCGAAGGCGCCCTTCTCGCAGAAGACGTCGATCCAACGGGCGTACGGGGCGCAGGCGTCCAGCATCGGGCCGGTGACCAGGTCGACGTAGCCGGCCGGGTCGTCGGCGTAGTCGGGCGGTACGACGTGCGCGCCGAGGTAGGTGACCTCTTCGGTGTGGCGGGCGGCGATGCGCAGGGCGCGGGCCTCGTCCTCGACGGTGAGGCCGTAGCCGGACTTGGTCTCGAAGGTGGTGGTGCCCTGGCGCGCCGCCTCGGTGAGATAGCGGGAGACGTTGGCGGCGAGCTCGTCGTCGGTGGCGGCCCGGGTCGCGGCGACGGTCGTCCTGATGCCGCCCGCGGTGTAGGGCAGGCCCGACATCCGGGCGTTGAACTCCTGGGTGCGGTCGCCCGCGAAGAGCAGATGGGAGTGGGAGTCCACGAAGCCGGGGATCACGGCCCGGCCGCCCGCGTCGACGGCGTTGTCAGTGGCGGGTGCTTTGCTTGATTCACCGGTCCAGACGATGCGGTCGCCTTCGATGACGACGGCCGCGTCCCGGATCAGGCCCAGGGGGGTCCCGTTTCCGAGGGAGGGGTCGTTGGTGACCAGGCTGGCGATGTTGGTGATGGCGGTCGTCGTCATGGGGAGGCTGTTTCTCCTTGCGCGAGGGGCCGGGGGGTCCGGGATCAGCCGTGCAGGGCGGCGATGGCCGAGGCGAGTGCTGCGGGCACGTCCGGGACCCGGGTGTGGTGACCGTCCCGGACGATGTGCCGGCCTGCCACGAGCGTGTGCCGCACATCAGCGGCGGAGCCGGCGAATACGACTGCTTCGGCGGCCAGCCGGGGCAGCGGTCCCGCTGTTCTGACGGAGTCCAGGGCGACGGTGGTCAGGTCGGCGGGCGCACCGGGTTCGATGACGCCCGCGTCGGGGCGGCCGAGTGCGGCGTGCCCGTCGGCGGAGGCGGCCCGGAGCAGGGCCGCCGCGGTCCAGTGACCCCGGATGTGGGTCCGCAGCCGCTCGTTGAGCTCCATCGCGCGGGCCTCTTCGAAGAGGTCGATCACGGCGTGGCTGTCGCTGCCCAGCGACAGCGGGGAACCCGCGCGCTGGAGGGCGACGGCGGGGCCGATGCCGTCGGCGAGGTCGCGTTCGGTGGTGGGGCACATGCAGGTGCCGGTGACGGAGGAGCCCAGCAGCTCGATGTCCTCGGCCGTGAGATGCGTGTTGTGGATGCCGGTGGTGCGGGGGCCGAGCACGCCGTGGTCGGCGAGGAGCTGGGTGGGGGTGCGGCCGTGGGCGGCGAGGCATGCCTCGTTCTCCGCGATCTGCTCGGAGAGGTGGACATGGAGCGGGGCGTCCCGCTCCTCGGCCCACCGGGCGACGGTGGCGAGCTGCCCGGCCGGCACGGCTCGTACGGAGTGGATGGCCGCGCCGATCAGCGCGTGGTCGTCGCCCTTGAGGAGCGAGGCGCGCTCGGCCCAGGCGTCCGCGGTGGTGTCGGAGAAGCGGAGCTGGTGGCGGCCGGGCTTCTCGCCGAATCCGGCGGCGAGGTAGGCGGTGTCCAGCAGGGTGATGCGGATCCCGGCCTCGGCGGCTGCGGCGATGAGCGCTTCGCCCATCGCGTTCGGGTTGTCGTAGGGGGTGCCGCCGGGCGCGTGGTGCAGATAGTGGAATTCGCCGACGGAGGTGATGCCGGCCAGGGCCATTTCGGCGTACGTGGCGCGGGCCAGGTCGTAGTACGTGTCGGGGGTCAGCCGGGAGGCCGCCTGGTACATGAGCTCGCGCCAGGTCCAGAAGGTGCCGGAGCCCACCTGGACGCTGCCGCGCAGGGCCCGGTGGAAGGCGTGCGAGTGGGTGTTGGCGAGACCGGGGAGCGTCAGGCCGCGCAGCACCGTGGCGCCGGGCGGGGGTGTGGCGACGCCGGTGCGCACACCGGTGATCCGGCCCCCGGACACATCCAGGGTGACGCCCGGCTCGACGTGGTCGCCGAGCCAGGCGTGGGACAGCCAGAACATGGTGGTCGTCGGTGTCGGCTCGGTCGTCAGCGGCACGCGAGGCCCTCCAGTACGTCGGCGAGTGCGAACACACCGGCCACGCAGTCGTCCTCGGCGGCGAATTCGGCCGGTGAGTGCGAGATCCCGGTGGGGTTGCGGACGAACAGCATGGCGGTAGGCACCGAAGCGGACAAAATACCCGCATCGTGCCCGGCTCCGGTGCCCAGGACGGGTACGGCGCGGTCCGTGTCGTGGGAAGGGCGGCCGGTGAGGATCCTGGCGATCTCGTCCCGCAGGGCGTGCTCGAACTCCACCACGGGCGTGAAGGACTCCCGTACGACATCGAGATCGATTCCGGCCCGCTCCCCGTACTCCCGGGCGGCGCGCTCGATGCCGGTGACGACGGTGTCCAGGGTGGTCTGGTCGGCGGCGCGGGAATCGAGCCAGCCGCGTACGAGGGAGGGGATGGCGTTGACGCCGTTCGGCTCGACGGAGATCTTCCCGAACGTGGCCACGGCCCCGGCGAGCTCCGCCTCCCGGCGGGCGGCGAGCACGGTCTCGGCGTACGTGAGCATCGGGTCGCGCCGGTCGGCGAGCCGGGTGGTGCCCGCGTGGTTGGCCTCCCCCCGGAAGTCGAACCGCCAGCGCCCGTGCGGCCAGATCGCGGAGGCGATGCCGACCGGGTCGCCGGTGAGGTCGAGGGCGCGGCCCTGCTCCACGTGCAGCTCGACGAACGCGCCGATACGGGCGAGCCGTTCGGGGTCCGGGCCGATGGCGTCGGGGTCGTACCCGGCGGCTTCCATGGCCTGCGGCAGGGACACGCCGTCACCGTCACGGAGCCGGTGGGCGTTCTCGACGGTCAGCTGCCCGGCGGCGAGCCGGGAGCCGACGCAGGCGAGCCCGAAGCGGGCCCCCTCCTCGTCACCGAAGTTGGTGATGGCCAGGGGCCTGACGAACTCCGCTCCCCTGCGGCGGAGTTCGTCGAGCGCGGCGAAGGAGGAGACCACGCCGAGGGGGCCGTCGAAGGCGCCGCCGTCCGGCACGGAGTCGAGGTGCGAGCCGGTGACGACGGCGTCGCCCGCGAGGGGGTCACCGAGCCAGGCCCACTGGTTGCCGTTGCGGTCGACCTCGCAGTCGAGGCCGCGGGCCTCGGCCTGCATCCGGAACCAGAGCCGGCAGTCGGCGTCGGCGCCGGTCCATGCGTAGCGCCGGTAGCCGCCGGAGTCCGCGTTGCGGCCGATCTTTTGCAACGACGCCCACATGGCGTGGAAGGTGGGCGAGCCGGCGGCGGGACTCCTGGGAACGTGCGGGGTGGGGGAGTTCACTCGCCCTCCGTCATCGGGACGCGCACGCCCTTGTCGTCGGCGACCGACTCCGCGATGTCGTATCCGGCGTCGACGTGCCGGATGACACCCATCCCCGGGTCGTTGGTGAGCACCCGGCGGATCTTCTCGCCCGCCAGCTTCGTACCGTCGGCGACGGTGACCTGGCCCGCGTGGATGGAGCGCCCCATGCCGACGCCGCCACCGTGGTGGATCGACACCCAGGACGCCCCGGACGCCACGTTGACCATGGCGTTCAGCAGCGGCCAGTCGGCGATCGCGTCGGAGCCGTCGAGCATGGCCTCGGTCTCGCGGTACGGCGAGGCGACCGAGCCGCAGTCCAGGTGGTCGCGGCCGATGGCCAGCGGGGCGGCCAGTTCGCCACTGGCGACCATGTCGTTGAAGCGCTCGCCCGCCTTGTCGCGCTCGCCGTAGCCGAGCCAGCAGATCCGTGCGGGCAGGCCCTGGAAGTGGACCCGCTCACCGGCCATCTTGATCCAGCGGTGCAGCGACTCGTTCTCCGGGAAGAGTTCGAGCATCGCCTTGTCCGTCTTGTGGATGTCCGACGCCTCACCGGACAGCGCGGCCCAGCGGAAGGGGCCCTTGCCCTCGCAGAAGAGGGGCCGGATGTACGCGGGCACGAAGCCCGGGAAGTCGAATGCCCTGCCGTACCCGGCGAGCTGGGCCTCACCACGGATCGAGTTGCCGTAGTCGAACACCTCGGCGCCCGCGTCCATGAAGCCGACCATCGCCTCGACGTGGGCGGCCATCGACTCCCGCGCCCGCTGGGTGAAGTCGGCGGGCTTCTCGGCGGCCAGCGAGGCCATGTCGTCGAAGTCGACGCCGAGCGGCAGGTAGGCGAGCGGGTCGTGCGCACTGGTCTGGTCGGTGACGATGTCGACCGGGGCGCCTTCGGCGAGCATGCGGGGCAGCAGTTCCGCCGCGTTGCCGAGCAGGCCGATGGAGAGCGGACGCCGGGCGTCGCGCGCCTCGACGGCGAGCTGGAGCGCGTGCTCCAGGTTGTCGGCCTTCACGTCCAGGAAGCGGTGCTCGATGCGGCGCTCGATGGCGCGCGGGTCGCAGTCGATACAGATCGCGACGCCGTCGTTCATGGTCACGGCCAGCGGCTGGGCGCCGCCCATGCCGCCGAGCCCGGCCGTCAGGGTGATCGTCCCCGCGAGCGTGCCGTTGAACTTCTTGGCGGCGACGGCGGCGAACGTCTCGTACGTGCCCTGGAGGATGCCCTGGGTGCCGATGTAGATCCACGACCCGGCCGTCATCTGCCCGTACATGGTGAGTCCGAGGGACTCCAGGCGGCGGAACTCCTCCCAGTTCGCCCAGTCGCCGACCAGGTTGGAGTTGGCGATCAGGACGCGCGGCGCCCACTCGTGGGTCTGCATGACGCCGACCGGCCGCCCGGACTGGACGAGCATCGTCTCGTCCTGCTTGAGCGTCTGCAGCGTACGGACCATGGCGTCGAACGAACGCCAGTCGCGGGCCGCCTTGCCCGTGCCGCCGTAGACGACGAGCTTGTCGGGGTGCTCGGCGACCTCGGGGTCGAGGTTGTTCTGCAGCATGCGGAGGGCGGCTTCCTGCTGCCATCCCAGGGTGCTCAGTTCGGTACCGCGCGGTGCCCGTACGGGGCGGGGTCCTGACATGGCAATGCCTCCTCGCGACTGTGAACCTTCTATTCACATCCTGAAGGTCTGAATACTTGTAGTCAACAGGTGAGCCCGCGCCACGCCCGGGCAGATGTGTGGCACCACATCCCCGGGGAGGAATCCGTGACCGCGTCACACACACCCGAATCGCCTGCCACAGCGGAAACACCGGCACTCAAGCGGGCCATCGGCCCCAGATTGCTCATCCTGTTCGTGATCGGCGACATCCTCGGCACCGGCATCTACGCCACCACCGGCAAGGTCGCGGGCAAGGTCGGCGGAGCACTCTGGCTGCCGTTCCTGATCGGCTTCGTCGTCGCGATCCTGACGGCCGCCTCGTACGTGGAACTCGTCGGCAAGTACCCCAAGGCGGCCGGGGCCGCGCTCTACACCCAGAAGGCGTTCAAGGTCCCGTTCCTGACCTTCGTGATCGCCTTCATGGTGATGTGCTCCGGACTCTCGTCCGCGAGCGCGGCGGCCCGCGCGTTCAGCGGCGACTACCTCGGCGAGTTCACCTCCGCCGTACCGCCCACACTGGTCGCCATCCTCTTCATCCTGGCACTCGCCGCAATCAATCTGCGCGGAGTCGCCGAATCGGTGAAGGCGAACGTCGTTCTGACGATCGTCGAGGTCACCGGCCTGCTGGTGATCCTGTCGATCGGCGCGTACGCCATCCTCACCGGCGACGGAGAGCCGTCCAGGCTGACCGAGTTCGAGGCGAGCGGCACCGGCTTCGCACTGTTCACCGGCGTGCTCGGCGCGACCGCGCTCGGCTTCTTCGCCTTCGTCGGCTTCGAGGACTCGGTGAACATGGCCGAGGAGACCAAGGACCCCGCGCGCACCTTCCCACGCGCCATCTTCATAGGCGTCGCCGTGACGGGCACGGTCTACGTGCTGGTGGCCCTGATCTCCTCCCTCCTGGTCGACTACCGCACCCTGGAGGGGTCCAGCGGCCCGCTCCTGGAAGTGGTGAAGGCGGGCGGCGTCGACTTCCCGCCGAAACTCTTCGCGCTGATAGCCCTGTTCGCGGTCACCAACTCCGCCCTGATCAACATCATGATGGCCTCGCGGCTCTGCTACGGCATGGCCAACGAACGCATCCTCCCGCAGGCCATGGGCCGGGTCCTCGCCAAGCGGCGCACCCCGTGGGTCGGCATCGTCTTCGTCTCCGTACTCGCCGTCGGTCTCGTCTCCACCGGCGAGATCGAGGGCCTCGGCGACACGACGGCCTTCCTCCTGCTGTGCGTCTTCGCCGTCGTCAACATCGCCGTTCTCGTCCTGCGCAAGGACCGGGTGGACCACCATCACTTCCGTACGCCGACGGCCCTGCCCGTACTCGGGGCGATCACGGCCCTGATCCTGGCCAGCCCCCTCGCCGACCGGGACGCTGACGTCTACATCAGGGCCGGGGTGCTCCTGCTGATCGGGATCGGCCTCTGGGTGGTCAACAAGGTGGTGATGACCGCGCGCGAGAAGGCCTGACCGCGGCCGGCGGGCCTCCTTTACACGGCCGTCCGCATGTACCAATGGAAAATGCCAGAACTCCCCCCTGGCGCGGGCACGTTGCGTAACCTCTGGGTCACAGCCGTACGCGACGTCGGGAGGGGAGTCCGCGTGCCCGGAATCGACGAGTGCCTGCTCGAAATCATGAAACTGCCCGGCGCCCGGGGCGCCGCGGTGGTCGATTGGACGAGCGGCCTCGCCCTCGGAACCGCCGGTGAATCACCCAACGGCGACCACGAGGCCACCGCCGCGGAGACCGCCGAGGTGGCGCGGATGGCGGCCGAGCAGCCCGCGTTCGCGCTCCCGCCGCCCGAAGGCCCGGCCGAGCGGAGAGCCGGCCCGCCGGTCGAGGACGTCATCATCACCACCCTCGCCGGCTACCACATACTCCGATTCGTCGAGACGGCCTTCGACAGCAGCGTCTTCCTGCACCTCTGGCTGGACCGGGCGGAAGGCAACCTCGCCCTCGCCCGCCTGCGGCTCGGCGAGACGGCGGAGCGGCTGGTCCTGGCATGAGACCGACGACCGCCGGCCCCGTGGGGGACACCGTGCGGCGCTCCGCCCCCTCCCCCATGCTCCAGCGGCTGGCGGCCGAGCGCGCCACAGGCGCCCTGATGCGGGACCGCGGCACGCTCTATCTGGCGGACGGCAAGGTGGTGCACGCCGAGAGCCCCGCCACCCCCGGCATCGACATCCTGCTGACCACGGGCGGGGCGCTGCGGCACGAAGGCTGGTGGGACGCGGTCGCCCAGGCGGGAGCCGGGCAGCGGGTCGGCCGCTATCTGGTGGACAGCGGTCATGTGCCGGGCGGCGCACTGGAGTTGTGCCATCTGGGCGCCTTGTACGATGCCGCGTTCTTCGCCCTCGCCCCGACCCGGACCCCGGCCAGATTCCGCTACGGCGTCTCGCACTGGATCGGCCCCGTCCACCCCGTCGCCGTCGAAGCCGTGCAGCGCGAGACGCTCAGACGCCGGGAACTGCTGGACCGCATCTGGCCCGAGGCGCTGACCGACACCGCGCCGGTGGCCCGGACCGCGCATCCCGTGGACGCACCCGTCCCGCACCGCCGGCGCCGGGTCCTGGAGCTGGCCGACGGGGTGCTCACCGCCTCGGACATCGCCCGGGAGCTGGGCCGTTCGACGTTCCACATCCTGGTCGACCTGCGGCGGCTCGCGGCTGCCGGGCTGGTCAGAGCGGTCCGGCAGGGCACGGAGCCCGGCGCGGCACCCGGCCGGGTGGCACTGCCCGACGTGACGGCCGACCCCGATGTCGCCCTGCTGCGCCGGCTCCGAGACGCATTGGAGGCCCTGTGATACGCGCGCTCAGACAGCGTGCCGGGAGGAGACAACTGATGGTGCCCGAGGCCGAAGTGCAGGAAGTCCTCGATGAACTCCAGCGGTTGCGGGCCCGCGTCCCCCTTCTCTCCGGCGCCCTGGCGGCCAGCACAGACGGCCTGGTCCTGGCCCATGACACGCCGGGCGTCGAAGCCGAGGGAGTCGCCGCACTGACCGCCGCCGCCCTCGGCGTGGCCATCCGGATGAGCGACGCCACGGGCCGGGGCGACTTCCGTGAACTGCTGGTACGCGGCAGGACCGGCTACATCGCGACGTACGCGGCAGGCAGGTCCGCCGTCCTCACGCTGCTCGCCGAGGACCGCATCAACGTCGGCAGGCTCCATCTGGAGGGCCGCCGCGCGGGCACCCGTATCGGCGAAGTCATCGACGCGGTGCCGACCCGGACCGACAGACCCGCCACACCCCCGGCAAGCACCCCGCAGCCGGGCGCCCCACAGCCGGGCAGCCCCCAGCCACGCACCCCGCAGAACCGCCCCCTGCCGCACCGCCCCACGTAGCGGCCCCGCCCCCCGACCCCACCGGGACAGACCCATCACACGGAAACGGCTCCGGTCACCCCGACCGGCCAGGGAAAGGAAACGAGCACCCATGGCGAACACCGAAGCGTCACTGAAGGAAGCGATGTCGTCCATCGAGGGCACCACCGGTGTCGCCCTCGTCGACTACACGAGCGGAATGGCTCTGGGCACGCTCGGCGGCGGCAAGGACTTCAACCTGGAGGTCGCGGCCGCGGGCAACACCGACGTCGTACGCGCCAAGCTCCGCACCATGGAACACCTCGGCATCCAGGACGAGATCGAGGACATCCTCATCACGCTGGGCACCCAGTACCACCTGATCCGGCTGCTCAAGACCCGTGGCAGCAACGGCCTGTTCCTCTACCTGGTGCTGGACGCCGGCCGTGCCAACCTGGCGATGGCCCGCCACCAGCTGAAGCGGATCGAGGCCGAGCTGGACATCTGATCCGCTCACCGGGACACCGCGCCGCACCGGGCGCGGCGTCCCGGCGGCGGCCACACCGGAGCTACTCGACGAACAGACCGCGGGCAGCGGCCCGCGCATCGAACTCCTCCAGCCGTGCCTGCGCGTCCGGCAGTGCGTCGCACATGGCCTCAAGCAACACCCGCCCCAGCAGCATCGGCGCGCACGCGGTGTCGAAGGCGAGCCCGGTGCCGACGGCTGCCGGAATCAGCAGATCACTGTGCTTGGCCACCGGGGCGAACGCCGAGTCGGCCACGGTCACCACGGTCAGCCCCTGCTCCTGGGCGTACGCGAGTGAGTCCACGACCTCCCGGGGATGGCGCGGCAGCGCGAAGCACATCAGCGCGGTGGCACCCGCCCGCCGGACCGCGTCGATCCGGTCGAGCAGCGCGCTGCCGCCCTCGTCGAGCACCCGGACATCGGGATGCACCTTGGCGGCGAAGTACCCGAAGCCCCGCGCCTGCGAGGACGCGGCCCGTAGCCCGAGCACGGGCAGCGGTCGCGAGCCGGCGAGCAGCTGTCCCGCCCGCTCCACCGGCCCGGGGTCGGAGAGCAGCGCGGTCAGGTGCTGGAGATTCTCGATCTCGGCCCGGACGGCCTGCTGGTACTCGTTGTACGTGTCCTCGGCGCCGGAGACCGTTTCCGCGGGCGCCACCTCCCGCAGGTGCCTGCGCAGCGCGGGATAGCCGTCGAAGCCGAGTGCCACGGCGAACCGGGTGACGGACGGCTGACTGACCCCTGCCAGCTCGGCCAGCTCCACACTGGACAGGAACGGCGCGTCACCGGCCCTGCGGACCATGGAGTGCGCGATCCGTCGCTGGGTGGGCGTGAGCCGATGCCCCTCGAAGAGCCGCTGCAACCGCGCAGCCGGGCTGCTCCCGCTCATGCTGACCCTCCAGAGATCCGGCGCGCCGGTCCGGCACCGCGAAATCCATTCAGCCAGCAAGCGGCCTGTATGTCCATATACAGACGGCCCGTACCGAGCCGTGCCGCTGTCACCAACAGGGCAAACAGGGGGGTTAGCCCCACTGACCCGGGTGCCCCCGGCTTCGTACCGTCAGAGCATGGATGCCCGCGACCCCGAGCTCGGCAAAGAGCTCGACGCCACCGTGAAGGCCCGCACCGAACTGGGCCCGGAGTACGAGTCCGCGCTCATCGACTCGTTCCTGGAGAAGGTCGAGCGAAGTCTCGACGGAACACTCGACCGTCGTGTGCGCAGGCATCTCGCCGAGCAGCAGATGACCGCCGCCCGCGAGGCACGCTCTCCGCAGGTTGCGGGGAGGTTCGGCGAGCGGTTCGGGTTCGGCATCATCTCGCTGGTCCTGGCGATCCCGCTCTCCGCGATCGGCGTCGCGAACGCCGGGATCGAGGGGCTGGTGGTGGCCTGGCTGGGGATCGTCGGTGTCAACGCGGTGAACGCGGCGCACGGCTGGGCATGGGCCCGCTCCGGGCGGGACTCGCGGCGGCGGGACTCCGACTGGGAGGAGTGAGCCGGCGCGGTGCAAGCGGTCCCGGCGCCCTGGTTCCGCATGCGCGGGGGATATGTCGCGGGGACCGCCGCACCCCCGGTTGCCCGGGGGGCGGGACGACGGCGGTCCCCGCGAGGGACGCGGTCCGGGTCAGGGCCGGGTGCCGCGTCCTGGCGACGGTGGAGGTCCGGGAGCCGCTCCGTAGTCCGTGTCGCCGTCTCGGGTGCCGGCGGGTTTCCCTGCCGACACCCACTAATGTGCCCGAGCCGTGTTAAGCGGGTGCTGCGCGTACATGACGCGCTCGTACCGTTTTCACGAAGCCCGGACACATCGCGTTACGGCTTCGCGGTCACGGCTTCGCGCCCGCGTCCTTGGCGAGGAACGCCAGCAGGTCCTGCCTGCTCACGACGCCCTTCGGCTTGCCCTCCACCAGCACGATCGCCGCGTCCGCGCCGTCCGCGCCGCTGAGCGCGGCCATCAGGTCCTCGACCGGCTCCCCGGAGCCGACCTGCGGCAGCGGGGCCGACATGTGCTTCTCCAGCGAGTCGGAGAGCTGGGCGCGCTGCGTGAACAGGGCGTCCAGGAGCTGGCGCTCGACGACGGAGCCGATGACCTCGGCGGCCATCACGTCCGGGTGCCCGGCGCCCGGCTTCACGATCGGCATCTGGGAGACGCCGTACTCGCGGAGCACCTCGATCGCCTCGCCGACCGTCTCCTCGGGGTGCATGTGGACGAGGTGCGGCAGCGGACCGTCCTTGTAGTCCAGGACGGCGCCGACACGGGCGGAGGTGCCGGTGTTCTCCAGGAAGCCGTAGTCGGCCATCCACTCGTCGTTGAAGATCTTGCTGAGGTAGCCGCGCCCGCTGTCGGGGAGCAGCACGACCACCACGTCGTCCGGTCCCAGCCGCGAGGCGACCTCCAGGGCCGCGACGACCGCCATGCCGCAGGAGCCGCCGACGAGCAGGCCCTCCTCCTTGGCGAGGCGGCGGGTCATCTGGAAGGAGTCCTTGTCGGACACCGCGACGATCTCGTCCGTGACCGTGCGGTCGTAGGCGGTGGGCCAGAAGTCCTCGCCGACGCCCTCGACCAGATACGGGCGTCCGGAGCCGCCCGAGTAGACCGAGCCCTCCGGGTCCGCGCCGATGACCTTCACGGCGCCGTCGCTGACCTCCTTGAGATAGCGGCCGGTGCCGGTGATGGTGCCGCCGGTGCCGACGCCCGCCACGAAGTGCGTGATCCGGCCGTCCGTCTGCTCCCAGAGCTCGGGACCTGTGGTCTCGTAGTGGGAGCGCGGGTTGTTCGGGTTGGAGTACTGGTCGGGCTTCCAGGCTCCCGGCGTCTCACGGACCAGCCGGTCGGAGACGTTGTAGTACGAGTCCGGGTGCTCGGGGTCGACGGCCGTCGGGCAGACGACGACCTCGGCGCCGTACGCGCGCATCACATTGATCTTGTCCGTGGACACCTTGTCCGGGCAGACGAAGATGCAGTGGTAGCCCTTCTGCTGGGCGACGATGGCAAGGCCGACGCCTGTGTTGCCGCTGGTCGGCTCGACGATCGTGCCGCCGGGCTTGAGCTGTCCGCTCTGCTCGGCCGCCTCGATCATGCGCAGCGCGATGCGGTCCTTCACCGACCCGCCTGGGTTGAAGTACTCGACCTTGGCCAGGACCGTCGCCTGAATGCCTGCCGACACATTGCGCAGCCTCACCAGCGGGGTGTTACCGACAAGACTGATCATCGAATCGTGGAATTGCACCGTGTACTCCGGGATCTCCGAGATGGTCCGGCCCAGAGTATGCGTACGGGCACGAGATTGGGCGAAGCGATTGGGCGCTGCCTCCCACGGGGCAGGTAGGTGTAAGTACGGCGTACGGCGAAGAGGAGGTGGACCCGACTGTGTCGAGGGCGCGAGTGGCACGGCGGATCGCGGCGGGCGCTGCCTACGGAGGCGGCAGCATCGGCCTGATCGGGGCCGCGACTGTGGGTGTGGTGCTGGCCGAGGTCCAGCTGGCGAAACGGCAGGTGGGCGGGGGTACGGCGCCCGTGCCGCCGAGTGCGGACGGGCGGTACGGGGTGGCGTTCACCGGCCCCGAGGAACCGCTGCGGCTCGTCATGCTCGGTGATTCGACGGCGGCCGGGCAGGGGGTGCGCAGGGCCGGGCAGACGCCGGGGGCGCTGCTCGCCTCGGGGCTCGCGGCCGTGTCCGAACGGCCGGTGGACCTGAGGAACGTCGCGTTGCCGGGGGCGCGGTCCGACGATCTGGAGCGCCAGGTCGCGCTGGTGGTGGCCGATCCGGCGCGGGTCCCCGATGTCTGCGTGATCATGATCGGGGCCAACGATGTGACGCACCGGATGCCCGCCACGCAGTCGGTGCGGTGTCTGACCACGGCGGTACGCAGGCTGCGCACCGCGGGCGCCGAGGTGATCGTCGGTACGTGCCCCGATCTGGGGACGATCGAGCCGGTCTACCAGCCGCTGCGCTGGCTGGCCCGGCGGGTGAGCCGGCAGCTGGCGGCGGCGCAGACGATCGGCGCCGTGGAGCAGGGCGGACGGACGGTGTCGCTGGGCGACCTGCTGGGGCCGGAGTTCGCGGCGAACCCCCGGGAGCTGTTCGGCCCCGACAACTACCACCCGTCGGCTGAGGGGTACGCGACGGCGGCGATGGCGATGCTGCCCACCGTGTGCGCGGCGCTGGGCCTGTGGCCGGAGTCCGACCGGCTGGACGGGGCGAGGCGCGAGGGCATGCTGCCGGTGGCCAAGGCGGCCTCCAAGGCGGCACGGGAGGCCGGTACGGAGGTCACGGGGGCGCGGGCTCCCTGGGCTCTGCTCAAGCACCGCAGGCGGCGGCGTCTGCCCGCGGCCACGGAACCGGCCTCGCACGCGGACGTGGACGCGGTGAACCGGCAGGCTCATCAGTGAGCGACTGAGCGGTTGCTTAGAAAAGAGGCCCGCATCACACGGCCTGCCGGGTGACCTCAGCGATACGTGCGGGTAATTTCCAGAGCAGTCCAGCCTTCCAGCCTGCCTTCCAGCCCTCATGGAGCCGCGTGATGCCCGAAGCCGTGATCGTCTCTGCCGCCCGTTCGCCGATCGGCCGGGCCTTCAAGGGGTCCCTCAAGGATCTGCGCGCCGACGACCTGACCGCCACCATCATCCAGACCGCGCTGGCCAAGGTCCCCGAGCTGGACCCGCGGGACATCGACGACCTGATGCTCGGCTGCGGCCTCCCCGGCGGCGAGCAGGGCAACAACCTGGGCCGCATCATCGCCGTACAGATGGGGATGGACCACCTTCCCGGCTGTACGGTCACCCGCTACTGCTCGTCCTCCCTGCAGACCAGCCGCATGGCGCTGCACGCCATCAAGGCCGGCGAGGGCGACGTGTTCATCTCGGCCGGTGTCGAGATGGTGTCCCGCTTCGTGAAGGGCAACTCCGACAGCCTGCCGGACACGCACAACCCGCTCTTCGCCGAGGCCGAGGCCCGCACCGCGGCGCGCGCCGAGCAGGAGGGCCTGGACTGGCACGACCCGCGCGAGGACGGCATCGTCCCGGACGCCTACATCTCGATGGGGCAGACCGCGGAGAACCTGGCCCGCCTCAAGGGCGTCACGCGCCAGGAGATGGACGAGTTCGGCGTACGTTCGCAGAACCTCGCCGAGGCCGCCATCAAGAACGGCTTCTGGGAGCGCGAGATCACCCCGGTGACGACGCCGGACGGCACTGTCGTCTCCCAGGACGACGGCCCGCGCGCGGGCGTCACCCTGGAGGGCGTCCAGGGCCTGAAGCCGGTCTTCCGCCCCGACGGCCGGGTCACCGCCGCCAACTGCTGCCCGCTCAACGACGGCGCCGCAGCGCTGGTGATCATGTCCGACACCAAGGCGCGCGAGCTCGGCCTGACCCCGCTGGCCCGCATCGTGTCGACCGGCGTCTCCGGCCTGTCCCCCGAGATCATGGGTTACGGACCGGTCGAGGCCAGCAAGCAGGCGCTGAAGCGCGCCGGGCTGACCGTCGACGACATCGACCTCGCCGAGATCAACGAGGCGTTCGCCGCCCAGGTGATCCCCTCCTACCGCGACCTCGGCCTGCCGCTGGACAAGGTCAACGTCAACGGCGGCGCCATCGCCGTCGGCCACCCGTTCGGTATGACCGGCGCCCGGATCACCGGCACGCTGATCAACAGCCTGCAGTTCCACGACAAGCAGTTCGGTCTGGAGACCATGTGCGTGGGCGGCGGCCAGGGCATGGCCATGGTGATCGAGCGGCTCAGCTAGGGCACTGAGGCGGCTCCCCCGGCCCCGGGGAGCCTCTCCCACTCCCGCGGAACGGCCGTTTTGAACCGGACCGAGCCCCGACCGTGACCGAATCTCCCCCAGGATGTGATCTGCGTCCCGGGGGAGAGTCGTTTCCCCAGGTCACAGTGGCCACAGGGCTAAACATCAGGCCCAAAGACCTGTCCAATTCGTGACGTAATGCACTGACAGCAGGCACAAGTACAGGACAAGCTGATGTAGGAAGTCGGGGGATCGATTGAAACCGGGAGTATGTCAGTGAGCGCCATGTCATTTGCCCTGTTGCTGACCACCGCCGCTGCCACGGCTGTAGGTGCCGCTGCTCTGCACGCCGCTCACGGGCTGCGCAAGCAGGTCGCGGGCCTGCGTACAGAACTGGCCGCGGACCGACTCGGCGGCGCCACGGTGCCGCCACAGAGCCGCAGCACAGCCACCACGCCCGCCGCGGAGATACGCGCGGCCGTCAGCGAGGCACTCGCCGAGGAACGCGAGCGCGAGCTCGCCGAGGCGCGCGCCTTCTGGGCCGCCCAGGAAGCCCGCGACGCCGCCGACGCCCCGTCCCTGCTGGGCGGTCTTGCCGGTCTCGGCGACGACGCCCCCTTCTTCCTTCCCCGCCAGGCCGACTTCTCGGGCCTCGAAGCGATGGACCTCGAAGCGACCGAGGCCCTGGAGGAGCTGGCGGAGCTCAGCGAGCGGGCATCGGCGGAGCGCGAGCTCGCCGAGATCACCGATCTTCCGGAGATCTCCGAGTTCGCCGATGACTCCCCCGAGCTGGCAGCGGCCCGCCGCCGCCACCCCTCGCACCCCGACTTCGTCCCCGTGCAGACACCCGTGGTCACCGATCACGAACGCACCGTGGGCCGCCTGGAAGAGCTCGCCGACACGGCCACCGAGCTGACGGACGTCCGCCCCGGCCCGCTCGGCACCCTCGACGTCTATGTCTTCGCGGACGGCACCACGCTCTGTATGACCCCGGGCCACCGCGAGACGGCCGAGCGCCTCGCCGACTCCCTGCGCGCCGGTGAGACGCCGGTCCTGCTGGGCGGTTCCGGAGTATCCGGCGCCTACGCCCTGACCTTCTCCTGCGGCGAGGACAACGTCTACATCCTCGCCGACCGGGTCATCGCCTCGTTCTAGTACGCGGCGACTCCCGGGGCGCGGGCCCTACGCGAACGCCCGCGCCGCGGCCTCGTCGACGAATCGCACGGCCTCGTCCAGCTCCACGGACGGGGCCGTTACCAGTGCCTCGGCCAAATCGCGCCCTGCTACGGCGAGTTGGTCACCGACGCTGAACACCCCCGCGTCCGGCATGAGACGCGGCTCCAGGTCCGGCCGCTCGATCCGCTGGGCACGTACGGCCAGTTCCCTCGCCGCGGCCAGCCCCTCGGCGGCGGCGCCGCGCTGGAGCCGGCTCTGCGGGGCGGCACGCAGCCGGTCGGCGAACCGGTCCACGGCGGTGATCAACGGCGTCGTATCAAGCACTCCGCGACCCTACGCGCCCCTCCCCGGTGGTTGCCAACGGGCGGACGCTCAGGCACGGTGTCGGGAAGGACCAGCACCGCGTATCGCGTCGGAGGCGCCGATGTCCCAAGTCTTCTCCGAAGAAACCCATCGCAACCTGCTCTCCCGCATCCCCCAGTGCACCGGCCGTGAGATCTCCGACTGGCTCCGCACGGTCGACGAAGGCCCGTCCCTCTTCCGCTTCGAGGAGAAGGTCAGCTGGCTGCGGAGCGAACACGATCTGGCCTACGGCCACGCCAAGGCGATCATCCACGAGTACGACCTGCGCCGGGCCGCCCGGAAGCTCGGGTAGGCACACGCGCCGACGGAAAACGGAACGGCCCGCAGGCGATGCCTGCGGGCCGTTCCGTCGTGCGGGATTCCCTGCGGACTAGTCGTCGCCGCTCAGGATGGAGAGCACACGCAGCATCTCCAGGTAGATCCACACCAGGGTCATGGTGAGGCCGAACGCGGCCAGCCAGGACTCCTCGCGCGGAGCGCCGAAGGCGATGCCGTCCTCGACCTGCTTGAAGTCCAGGGCCAGGAAGCACGCGCCGAGCACGATGCCGATGACACCGAACAGGATGCCGAGGCCGCCACTGCGGAAGCCCAGGCCGTCGCCGCCCGCGAAGACGGCGAACAGCAGGTTGACCACCATCAGGAGCAGGAAGCCCATGGCGGCGGCCATCACGAAGCCGTAGAAACGGCGGGTGACGCGGATCCAGCGCATCTTGTACGCGAAGAGCACACCGGCGAAGACACACATGGTGCCCAGCACCGCCTGCGCGACCACGCCGGGGCTGATGTAGGTGCTGACCGCACTGGACAGCACTCCGAGGAAGACACCCTCGAAGGCCGCGTACGTGATGATCAGCGCCGGCACCGGCTTGCGCTTGAAGGACTGGATGAGCGACAGGACGAACGCCACGATGGCGGCGCCGATCGCGATGCCGTACGACTTGCCGAGATTGGCCTCGTCGACAGGCAGCAGGACCCAGGCGAGCACGGCGCCGAGCACCACGGTGCCCAGCGTCATCGCCGTACGCGTGACGACGTCGTCGATCGTCATCGCGCCGGAGCGCGCGGGCGCCTGCGGGGCGCCGTACTGGGTGTCCTGCTGGGCGTAGGGGTTGGTGGCGTACGGGTTGGCGGCGGTGCCCTCGGCGTACGGGTTGGTGCCCGTCGCGGGGGCCCCGGCCTGCGGCGCCGCGTTGAAGCCCGCGTAGCCGTTGTCGCGGCTGAACCCCCGTCGCGAGAAGACCGGGTTGCTGCTCCTCATTTCACTCCTCCATGGCCACACTGCGTGGCCTTGTCACAAGAGTAATGGGTAGGCAAAACAATCACCCTAGTGCTCGGGGAGGATCTTTGAGGAAGTTGATCGTTTAAGCACCCTCGGGGCGACGGTCGCTCCCCGGCAGGGGCCGTGATGGTGCCCGGAACCGGACTCGAACCGGCACGCCCCCGAGGGGCAGCGAGGTTTAAGCTCGCCGTGTCTGCATTCCACCATCCGGGCAAGGCGCGCGGCTCCGCGTTGGCACATGACCCTATCCGGGGGTGTCCCTCGATCAGCGGAACGCCGGCGCGATGTTGTCTTATTTTATTGACCGCTTGAGGGGGCGTCAGCACATTCCGGGGCCATCACCACATGGCCGGGCCCGACAAGGGCCCCAAAGCCCCCTCGCACGGGAATGACGGAAAGTCGCCGCACCCGGACGGCCCAATACGCCAGGGCCACGCCACCACGCGCCATGGCTCCGCCACCTCACCCGGCGCCGACGGCCTCGCCGGACCGCGGAACGGCCGGTTCCCCGGCACCCCGGGGTTCACCGGCACCGCATCCGTGACATGGAACACGACGCTGCCGGCGGGCAGCGAATCGACGGGGATTCGGTCTGCCCCGGCCGGCGGAACCACCCACTCCGGGAGAAGGGCGAGACCGCGCGGGAGCGTTCTCGCAGTCACCTCTCCCCCGCGACCCACCCCCGGGCCCGTCACCCTCTGTGACAGACCGTCCGCTCCACCGCCCCGCCCCACCGCGGACGGACCTTCTCAGGGTCGGTGTCATACCCCAGGAGTACGCCGGAGGCCTGCCGGTGCGACTCAAGAGGGCCCCGGGAACGGGCACGGGGACTGACGACCGGGAGGAATACGGCGGAGACGATGGAGGGGTCCCCGAGCGAAGCCCGGAACCATCCGACCCAGGAGTGCCCCAGTGACCACCACCGCCCCCACCGTTCACCGCGCCACCGCGGTGGCCGCCCGCGCCACGGAGCTGTCGAAGGTCTACGGCCAGGGTGAGACCCAGGTGGTCGCCCTGGACCGGGTCACCGTGGACTTCCCGCAGGGCGAGTTCACCGCGATCATGGGGCCCTCCGGCTCCGGCAAGTCCACGCTGATGCACTGCGTGGCCGGACTCGACAGCTTCAGCAGTGGTTCCGTGCGCATCGGCGACACCGAGCTGGGGTCCCTCAAGGACAAGCAGCTCACGCAGCTCCGCCGGGACAAGATCGGCTTCATCTTCCAGGCGTTCAACCTGCTGCCGACGCTGACCGCGCTGGAGAACATCACGCTGCCGATGGACATCGCGGGCCGCAAGCCCGACGCCGCCTGGCTGCAGAAGGTCATCGACATGGTGGGCCTCTCGGACCGCCTGAAGCACCGCCCGACCGAGCTCTCAGGCGGCCAGCAGCAGCGCGTCGCCGTGGCCCGCGCCCTCGCCTCGCAGCCGGAGATCATCTTCGGCGACGAGCCGACCGGGAACCTCGACTCCCGGTCCGGCGCCGAGGTCCTCGGCTTCCTTCGCAACTCGGTGCGCGAGCTGGGTCAGACCGTGGTGATGGTGACCCACGACCCGGTGGCCGCCTCCTACGCGGATCGCGTGATCTTCCTCGCCGACGGCGCGATCGTCGACGAGATGACGCACCCCACGGCCGACGGGGTCCTCGACCGGATGAAGGCGTTCGACGCGAAGGGCCGCACCAGCTGACGTAACGGCTGTTGCTCCCGTCCCCCTTCCGGAACCCATCCCAGGACTACAGACATGTTCCGCACCGCCCTGCGCAATGTCCTCGCGCACAAGGCCAGGCTGCTGATGACCGTGCTCGCCGTGATGCTCGGCGTGGCCTTCGTCTCCGGCACCCTCGTCTTCACCGACACTCTCGGCAACGCCTTCCGCAACCAGTCGGCGAAGAGCTACGACAACGTCGCCGTCGCCGTCACCACCAACGCCTCCCAGAGGGACGAGAAGACCCCCGGCGTCGACACCGCCACCCTGAAGAAGATCCAGGGCCTGGACGGCGTCGCCGACGCCACCGGCCGGGTCTCCGGCTTCGCGGGCGTCGCCGACACCGACGGCAAGCTCATCGGCAACGGCTGGTCCAACACCGGGGCCAACTTCTTCCCCGGCAAGAACGGCAAGGACGACCAGTACACGTTCACCGACGGCACTGGCCCCACGAAGGCCGGCCAGGTCGCGCTCGACAAGGACTCCGCGAGCAAGGGCGACTACCGCGTCGGTGACCCGGTCCGGGTCGCCACGAACGGGCCGGTGAAGGAGTTCACCCTCTCCGGTGTGTTCACCACCGAGGACGGCGCCGTCAACGCGGGCGGCAGCCTGGTCCTGTTCGACACCGCGGTCGCCCAGCAGCTCTACCTCAAGCCCGGCGTCTTCCAGAACGTCACGGTCGCCGCGGCGCCCGGCGTCTCCGAACAGCAGCTGCTGGACGCGGTCGGACCGCTGCTGCCGAAGCACGCCACCGCCGAGACCGGCAAGGCCCTCGCCGACGAGCAGGCCACACAGATCGAGAACGAGCTCTCCAACCTCAACACGATGCTGCTCGCCTTCGCGGGCATCGCCCTCTTCGTCGGCATCTTCCTGATCGCCAACACCTTCACCATGCTGGTCGCCCAGCGCACCAGGGAGCTGGCCCTGATGCGGGCCGTCGGCGCCTCCCGCCGCCAGGTCAAGCGTTCCGTACTGCTGGAGGCGGCCGTCGTCGGCGCCATCGCCTCGGTGGTCGGATTCCTGCTCGGCCTCGGCCTCGCCGTCGGACTGCGTTCCGCGATGAGCCTGATCGGCGGCAAGATCCCCGCCGGTCCGCTGGTGGTCTCCCCCACCGCGATCGCCGCGGCGTTCGGCGTCGGTGTCCTGGTGACCGTGTTGGCCGCCTGGCTGCCCGCACGCCGGGCCGCGAAGATCCCGCCGGTGGCGGCGATGAGCAGCGTGCACGCGGTGGCCACGACCAAGTCGCTGGTCGTACGGAACTCGATCGGCGGGGCGCTCGCCCTGCTCGGCGCGGCGGGCATCGTCGCGGGTGCGGCGGCCGGCAGCGACGGCCGGACCATCATCGCGGGCGGCGCCTTCCTGTCGCTGATCGGTGTCATCGTCCTCATCCCGCTGCTGTCGCGACCGGTGATCGCCCTGGTGCGTCCGCTGCTGATGAAGCTGTTCGGCGTCTCGGGAAAGCTGGCCGCGCAGAACGCGGTCCGTAACCCCCGGCGTACCGGAGCGACGGCCTCCGCGCTGGCGATCGGTCTGACCCTGGTCACCGGAATCTCGGTGCTGGGCGTCACGCTCGGCCAGGCCGTCGACCGGATGACGACGGACAACATCAAGGCCGACTACATGGTCTCGATGGCGAGCGGCGACTCGCTCGACGAGTCCGCGCTCAAGGCCCTGGAGAAGGCCGACGGAGTCTCTGCGGTCTCCCCCCAGCAGGCCGTCTGGCTCGAAATGGGCAGCTCGGGCTACTCGGCGTCCGGGGTCACCCCGGGCGATGTGCAGAAGGTCCTCGCGATCAAGACCGTCTCCGGTTCGCTGGACACGCTCGCCGACGGCGGGATCGCGGTCTCCGAGAAGACGGCGAAGTCGAACGGCTGGAAGACCGGAGACACGGTCCCGGTGACGTACGAGGACGAGAAGAAGGGGAAGCTGAAGGTAGGCGCGCTCTACGAGGACAACGAGTTCCTCTCGCCCGTCCTCGTACCGAAGGCGGTGGCCGACGCGCACACCTCCCACCCGGAGATCCGCGAGATCTATCTGAAGATGGACGGCGGCGCGAGCGAGGCCAACGAGCAGGCCGTGGTGGACGCGCTGGGCGACAACCCGGCGATGAGTGTCATGGACCGGCAGGACATCCGGGACATGTTCGGCGGCTTCGTCAGCATGGCGCTGAACATCATGTACGGACTGCTGGCGATGGCTCTGATCATCGCGGTGCTCGGGGTCGTCAACACCCTGGCGATGTCGGTGTTCGAGCGTCAGCAGGAGATCGGCATGGTGCGGGCGATCGGTCTGGACCGGCGCAGGGTGAAGCGCATGATCCGTCTTGAGGCCGTGGTCATCTCGGTCTTCGGCGCGCTGATCGGTGTCGGGCTCGGTACGTTCCTCGGCTGGGCGATCGGCCGGACACTGGCCTCGGAGATCCCGGAGTACGCCCTCGTCGTCCCGTGGGACAGGCTCGCGCTGTTCCTGGTGCTCGCGGGACTGGTGGGTGTGCTGGCCTCGCTCTGGCCGGCCCGCAGCGCCGCGAAGCTGAACATGCTGACGGCGATCAAGACCGAGTAACGCTCGTCGGGGACGTACGAGAGGCCGGTGTCCGCAGTGTGCGGGCAC
>NZ_JBSHFH010000039.1:0-82199 GCF_053617235.1 Streptomyces sp. NPDC055749
CCGCCGCGGCCGGCCGTCCCGCACACCTGCTGCTACTACCCGGCCTTCGTCCATCTGCGGTGCGGGACCGGCCGGCCGGTGCTTCTGCGGGCCGCGACGCCCGCACCGTGGAACTCCGTCTCGAACGCGTCCAGTTGGCGCAGGAACTGCCGGGTGGAGCTGGTCAGCGAGGTCCCCCGGGAGCTGCGCAGCAGCAGCCTGGCGCCGAGCCGGAACTCCAGCCGGTGGATCCGGCGGGTCAGGGCGGACTGGCTGATGGAGAGCACCGCCGCCGCCCGGTTGATGCTGCCGTGCTGGGCGACCGCGCGCAGCAGATGCAGATCCTCGACATCGAGCTGCCCGGATTCCGGCACCGACGGGGATTCCGGTGACGTGTGCGAAGCGGCCGTACCCGCTCCCGCGTCCTGGCGGTCCAGTTGTTCCCCGTACCACTGGGCCCACCAGGGGTCGCGGAGCATGTCCTGGTGGTGCTCGGCGAACCGCCCCAGATAGCGGGCGGTGAGCAGCGTGGCCAGCTGCTCGGCCAGTGCGCCCGGCACCACGGCCGGGTCGACGATCAGCGAGCAGGTGCGGCGGGGGCGCTCGACGACGGACCGGTGCACGAGGTTCGGGGTGTGCAGGGCCGGGCCCGTGGGCGAGCCCAGGCCGACGACGTCGCCCCGGTGCAGCATGCCCCGGACGACCGAGGCCCCGGCGACCTGGAGACGCGGGGGCTTGGGCAGACCCGCGGCGTGGAAGACCCGCTCCACCAGCGCCTCGGAGCCGGGCCCCGCCTCGCTCACCCAGTTCTCGTCCATCAGGTCGGCGAGCGCGAGGGACTCCCGGTCGGCCAGTCGGTGACCTGACGGCAGCGTGACCCACAGCGCGTCGTCGAGCACGTCGTAGACCCGCACCGCCCGGTCGACCGAGGCGTCCGGGGTGTCGAAGCCCCAGGTGTGCACGGCGTCCACGGAGAAGTCGGCCAGTTGCCGCAGCGCCCCGTGCGGGGTGTCGTGACTGATCGACAGCAGCACGCCCAGCGTGGCCGAAGCATCCTCGACAACGTCCTCCAGGAGCGGTTCGGCGGAAGCGATCGACAGCACGTCCGGGGCGTCAAGGGCCTCAGGACCGCTGCCGAATATCTCCGTACGGGCAGCAAGGTCGACCTGCCGGAAGAAGCGTCGCCCGGCCACGAGCAGTCGAGAACCGGCCGCGGTCAGCTGAGCGGAATGACAGCCGCGCCGGGTCAGCGCCAGGTCCACGTCCTTGTCGAGCCGGTCCAGCCTGCGCTCGACCGATCCCTGTCGCAGACCGAGTCTCCGGGCCACCTCCGCGAGGTCTCCGCATCCCGCCACCGTGTCCAGAAGCTGCAGGTCGGCGCGGGAAAAGGGGAACTGCGCCGGCGCAACGGGAACAGACGCTAAAACTCGCTCAAAAGGCACCGCGGACATCCTTTTTGATTGAGACCGACCGGCCCGCTGGGAGGGGCACGCTTCCGCATCAGAGTTCGGGGAGCGTCACTCCCACCCGTCTCCGCCCTCTCTCCGGCCCCTCCTCGAATATCTGGCAGAGAGAGGGCGAAGAGCGGCGACCGTCACGGTTCTCAGGTCTTGCCCATCGCTGAACGCCCAGGAGAGCCATGTCCCGCGTATCGACCGGCCCCAAGAACGAACCGACAGCTGCCCACGCACTGCTGACCCGGCTGCACGAGCACGGTGTGGACAAGGTCTTCGGCGTCGTCGGCCGCGAGGCCGCCTCGATCCTCTTCGACGAGGTCGAGGGCATCGAGTTCGTGCTCACCCGGCACGAGTTCACCGCCGGTGTCGCCGCCGATGTGCTCGCCCGTATCAGCGGCCGGCCGCAGGCGTGCTGGGCCACGCTCGGCCCCGGAATGACGAACCTCTCCACGGGCATCGCCACATCGATCCTGGACCGCTCGCCGGTCATCGCGCTGGCCGCGCAGTCCGAGTCGCACGACATCTTCCCCAACGACACCCACCAGTGCCTCGACCTGGTGGCCATCGCGAAACCGATGACGAAGTACGCCGTCGAGCTGGAGCGCCCGAGCGAGATCACCGACCTGGTGGACTCCGCGGTGTCCGCGGCCATGACCGAGCCGGTCGGCCCCTCCTTCATCTCCCTCCCGGTCGACCTGCTGGGCTCCAGTGAGGGCATCGACCTCGCAGACCGCCCGGCCGCCCGCACCGTGGCCAAGCCCACCGGCATGGTCGACGCCGACTGGAAGAGCGCAGCCGACGAGGCCGTCGAGCTGCTGCGCGGTGCCAAGCACCCGGTCCTGGCCGTCGGTGCCGCGGCCATCCGCTCCGGCGCCGTGGACGCCATCCGCGCCCTGGCCGAGCGGCTGAACATCCCGGTCATCACGACGTACATCGCCAAGGGCATCCTGCCGCACGAGCACGAGCTCAACTACGGCGCTGTCACCGGCTACATGGACGGCATCCTCGGCTTCCCGGCCCTGGAGACCCTGTTCGCCCCGGTGGACGTCGTCCTCACCGTCGGCTACGACTACGCCGAGGACCTGCGGCCCTCGATGTGGGCCCGCGGCCAGGAGAAGAAGACCGTCCGCATCTCCCCCACCCCGAACCCGATCCCCCGGGTGTACCGCCCGACCATCGACGTCGTCACCGACGTCCTGGCCTTCGTCGAGCACGTCGACGCGGCCACCAAGGACCTCGCCGCGAAGGACCGGCACGACATCGCCCCGCTGCGCGCGCGGATCGCGGAGTTCCTCGCCGACCCGACCGAGTACGAGGACGGCATGCGCGTCCACCAGGTCATGGACTCCATGAACGAGGTCATGGCCGAGTCCGCGGGTGCGGGCCGCGGCACGATCGTCTCCGACATCGGCTTCTTCCGTCACTACGGGGTGCTGTTCGCCCGCGCGGACCAGCCGTTCGGCTTCCTCACCTCGGCCGGCTGCTCCAGCTTCGGCTACGGCATCCCCGCGGCCATCGGCGCGCAGATGGCCCGCCCCGACGAGCCCACCTTCCTCATCGCGGGCGACGGCGGCTTCCACTCCAACAGCGCCGACCTGGAGACGATCGCCCGTCTCAACCTGCCGATCGTCACGGTCGTCGTGAACAACGACACCAACGGTCTCATCGAGCTCTACCAGAACCTCGGCCACCGCCGCAGCCACGACCCGGCGGTCAAGTTCGGCAGCGTCGACTTCGTCGCCCTCGCGGAGGCGAACGGTGTCGACGCGACCCGCGCCACCTCGCGCGAGGAGCTGCTCGCCGCGCTGCGCAAGGGAGCCGAGCTCGGCCGCCCCTTCCTCATCGAAGTACCGGTCAACTATGACTTCACGACCGGTGGCTTCGGGGCACTGAGCATCTGATCATGTCAGCGCAGGAGTCTCCTGCCGCCTACGGATTCCTGGTCTCCGCCCAGCTGGACGGAGACCGGGTCCTCGGTGCGGCCCACGCCACCCAGGGCACCAGCACCGGCGTCCGGGAAAGTCTGCAGACGCAGACCGTCACCGCGTCGCTGGTCCACGCCCCCAACGTCTCCCCCGAACCCGCCCTGGCCCGCGAGGCGGACATCGCCGTGCTGGCCGTCGGCGAGATCTACAACGGGGACGACCTCCGGTCCGTACTCCCGTCACTCCCGTCATCCAGTGCCGACACCGGCGACGCACAGCTGCTGCTCCACCTGTTCCAACGCTACGGAATCCACGCGTTCCGCCTCGTCAACGGCCGGTTCGCCGCAGTGGTCGCCACCGGCCAGTGCGTGTACCTGGCGACCGACCACGCCGGTTCCGTCCCGCTGTACATCCGGCCGGGACGCGGCGAGGTCTTCGCCTCGACCGAGGCAAAGACGCTGGCCAGACACGGCGGACCCATGGGCCTGCCGGTCCCGTCCGCCCGCCGGGTACGGCGTCTCGCCGGGGTCTACCAGGTGCCGGCCGGCACCGTGCTGGCCATCGACCTCAAGACGGGCACCACCGACGCCCACCGCACGTGGGCACCGGCGCTGTCACGCCGCATCGTCGAGGAGGACGAGGCGGTCCAGTCGCTGCGCGAGGTCCTCGACACCGCCGTACGCTCCCGGCTCGGCCCTGACGGGCCTCCGCTCGTGGTGCTGTCCGGGGGCATCGACTCCTCCGGGGTCGCGGCGCTCGCGCACCGGGCAGCCGGCGCGCTGGACACCGTATCGATGGGGACCGAGACCTCGGACGAGTTCCCGCAGGCCCGCGTCGTGGCGGAGCACCTCGGCTCGAACCACCGCGAACTGACGCTGCAGACCTCGGACCTGCTGGCCCGGCTTCCGCACACCGTCTGGTCCGCGGAGTCGCTCGACCCGGACATCATCGAGTACCTGCTCCCGCTGAACTCCCTCTACGGGACGCTCAAGGGACCGCAGCGGCGCATCCTCACCGGCTACGGGGCCGACATCCCGCTCGCCGGGATGCACCGCGAGGACCGGCTGCCGGACCTGGACTCGGCCGTGGCGTACGACATGGCCACGTTCGACGGCCTCAACGAGATGTCGCCGGTGCTTTCGACGATGTACGGGCACTGGACCACGCACCCGTACTGGGACCGCGAGGTTCTCGACCACCTGGTCTCCCTGGAGGCCGGGCTCAAGCGGCGGTACGGGCGTGACAAGTGGGTGCTGCGGGCCGCGATGGCCGAGCTGCTCCCGCACGAGACCGTCACCCGGCCCAAGCTCGGCGTGCACGAGGGTTCGGGCACCACCTCCGCCTTCAGCCTGATCCTCACGGAGCACGGCGTACCGGAGGAGTCCGTGCCCAGCGCCAAGCGGCAGGTCGTGCAGGAGCTGTTCGACCGCACCGTCGTCAAGGGCGAGCACCCGGACCACGTCTCCACCTGGGACGTCGTCGGCGAGGTCGCGGACCAGCTCAAGGAGCGCCGCTCCGTGCCGTCCTCGCGACGGCCGGCGGGATCGCCCCAGCTGCACGCCGCGCCCGTGCCCGGTCACAGCCCGGCCCAGGAAGGGGAGTGAAGCAGTGGAGCGCATCGATTCGCACGTCTCGCCCCGTTACGCACAGATCCCCACGTTCATGCGGCTGCCGCTCGACACCGAGCCGAGCGGTTACGACATGGTGGTCATCGGAGCCCCGTACGACGGCGGCACCAGCTACCGTCCGGGCGCGCGCTTCGGCCCGCGCGCCATCCGCGCCGAGTCGGGGCTCATCCACGGTGTCGGCATCGACCGCGGCCCGGGGACCTTCGATCTGATCCGGTGCGCGGACGCCGGGGACATCGACCTGACGCCGTTCAACATGCACATCGCCATGGAGACGGCCGAGCAGCACCTCAAGGCGCTGCTCGCGGACAACGCGGCGTTCCTGATGCTCGGCGGCGACCACTCGCTGACCCTCGCGGCCCTGCGGGCGGTCGCCGACCAGCACGGCCCGGTGGCGGTGGTGCACCTGGACGCGCACTCCGACACCAACCCGGCCTTCTACGGCGGCGAGTTCCACCACGGGACCCCGTTCCGGCACGCCATCGACGAGAAGATCGTCGACCCGTCGGCGATGGTCCAGATCGGCATCCGCGGGCACAACCCGAAGCCGGACTCGCTCGACTACGCCCGCGGGCACGGCGTCCGGATCGTCACCGCCGACGAGTTCGCCGACAACCCGGTGTCGCGGACCGCCGACCTCGTACGCGAACGGGTCGGCAAGCGCCCCGTGTACGTCTCGGTGGACATCGACGTACTCGACCCGGCGTTCGCCCCGGGCACCGGCACCCCGGCCCCGGGGGGACTGACCTCCCGCGAGGTCCTCGCGCTGCTGCGCTGCATCGGGGACCTCAAACCGGTCGGCTTCGACGTCATGGAGGTCTCCCCGCTCTACGACCACGCGGGGATCACCTCCGTCCTGGCCACCGAGATCGGCGCGGAACTGCTCTACCAGTACGCCCGCGCCCATCGCCCCAGAAGCGAAGGAGACAACGCACCATGACCGATCCGATCATCGACTGCACACGCGACAGCGATCAGCTCCGCGCGCTCGCCGCGCGGCTGCCGAAGGTCCCGCGCGCCGATCTGTACGCCTTCCTGGACTCCGCGAAGAAGCAATCGGTGGAGCTGCCCCAGCACCTGGGCGCCGCTCTCGACGAGTTCAACGCCGACGGCAACACCGACGGCTATCTGCTGCTGCGCGGACTGCCGGTGGACCAGGGCGACGCCCTGCCCGCCACCCCGACCAGCACCCCGGCCCCGGTGGACCGCGGGCTGCTGACCATGGAGGCGATGCTCGCGCTCGTCGGGCGCAGGCTCGGACTCCACACCGGCTACCAGGAGCTCCGCTCGGGCACCGTCTACCACGACGTGTACCCGTCGCCGGGTGCCCACCACCTGTCGTCGGAGACCTCCGAGACGCTGCTGGAGTTCCACACGGAGATGGCGTACCACGTCCTCCAGCCCAACTACGTGATGCTCGCCTGTTCCCGCGCCGACCACGAGCGCAAGGCAAAGACCCTGGTCGGTTCGGTCCGCAAGGCGCTGCCGCTGCTCTCGGACGAGGTGCGCGCGCGCCTCTTCGACCGCAAGATGCCGTGCATGGTCGACGTGGCGTTCCGCGGCGGCGTGGAGGACCCGGGGGCGATAGCCGAGGTCAAGCCGCTGTACGGCGACGAGAAGGACCCGCTGCTGGGGTACGACCGTGAGCTCCTCGCCCCGGTGGACCCCGCCGACAAGGAAGCCGTGGCGGCGCTGTCCGCGGCTCTCGACGACGTGACCGAGGAAGTCAGCCTGGTCCCCGGTGACGTACTCATCATCGACAACTTCCGTACGACGCACGCCCGTACGCCGTTCTCGCCGCGGTGGGACGGCAAGGACCGGTGGCTGCACCGCGTCTACATCCGTACCGACCGCAACGGCCAGCTCTCCGGCGGTGAGCGGGCCGGCGACGTGATCTCGTTCAGCCCCCGCCGCTGATCGTCCCCCCACGGGACGGGCCGGCCCCCTTTTTGCGGGGGCCGGCCTTCGCCGCTTCCTGACCACTCTTATCCGATACATGACAAGGACGTCGACATGCCGATTACTTCACGTACTCCGCTGCGCCTCGCGGCAGCCGTCGGAGCGGGCCTGCTCATCACCCTGGGCGCCGCACCGGTCCACGCGACAGCCGGGAGCGCCACCGCGACCGGGACCACCCTGGCCTGGGCCGTCGGCGAGAACAACTGGGGCGAGGCCACCGTCCCCGCAGAGGCGCAGTCGGGGGTCTCCGCCATCGACGCGGGCGACTACCACAGCCTCGCCATCAAGAACGGCAAGGTCCTCATGTGGGGCACCTGGATCTGCAGTGGCGTCCCCGACTGCCAGACGAACAAGATCTACGTCCCCACCGAGGCCCAGTCCGGAGTGACCGACATCGCGGGCGGATACGACCACAGCCTCGCCCTCAAGGGCGGCAAGGTCATCGCCTGGGGCAGCAACGCCCGCGGCCAGCTGAACGTCCCGGTCGAGGCCCAGTCCGGTGTGACGGACATTGTCGCCAGGGGTGACCACAGCCTGGCCCTGAAGGACGGCAAGGTCATAGCCTGGGGCGGCTCGAACATCGGGGGCGTCCTCGATGTGCCGGTGGAGGCCCAGTCCGGCGTGACCGCGATATCCGCCGGGCACTCGCACAACATGGCGGTCAAGAACGGCAAGGTCATCGTCTGGGGCGGTGACAACTGGGCCGGTCAGAACAACGTCCCCGCCTCGGCCACCACCGGAGTGACCGCCGTCGCGGCCGGGTTCTCGCAGAGCGTGGCCCTCAAGAACGGCCAGGTCATCGCCTGGGGCAAGAGCAACCACGCCGCCGTGCCGGCCGCCCTCGCTTCGGGCGTGACCGCCATCGCCGCCGCCGACTCCCACAGCCTCGCCCTCAAGGGCGGCAAGGTCATCGCGTGGGGCGGCACCGCGCCCGGAGCCAACTACGTGCCGGTCGCGGCCACTTCGGGCGTGACCGCGATCGCCGCCGGATCGAACCACAGCCTGGCACTCAAGTAACGGACACCCCGGATCCGAACCAGGGCGGCGGACCGGCCACCGGACCGGTCCGCCGCCCTGGCACGTCCCGGCCCCGTCCCGGCCTTGGAGGAGACTCGTCCCATGACTTCACGCTTACGCCGGCGGTCCGGCCAGGCCGCATCCCTGCTCTTCGTGTTCCTCCTGGCCGGCGTCACCGCCTGCTCCGGCGGCCCGAGCGAGAGCAAGCTCAAGGGAATCGCCACCTCCGACGAGGTCCGCCAGAAGCGCGAGCGCACCGAGCGTGAACTGCGTGCCAGGGCCGAGGAGATCGGCAAGGGGTCCCCGTGGGGCCCGGCGCTGCGTACCACCGTGGTGGACACCTGCGCGCGGGGCGCCGGCAAGAACTACTTCGACCCGAATCCGCCGGAGCGGACCGCGATGAACTGCCTGATGCGGCTGCACCTGTACTTCGTCGTGGACCGCCCCGTGCAGGAGGTGCTGCGGGAGCTGGGGACCATGAAGACCCCCGCCGTCTGGAACCCGGAATCCATCCGGGGCGCCCTGCGCTACTACGAGGACAGGACCTACGAGAGCCCGCACGCCTACCGGCCCTCGATCGCGAGCGTCAAGGGCGGGGAGCAGCTGTCCTGGGACGTGGCGGGCGACAGCGAGAAGCTGAAGCACCCCGACCCGTGCGCCACACGCCCGACGGTCTACAGCCGCTGCGTCTCGGAGCCCGCGGATGTCACCCTGTCCGACCTGCGGAAACGCGGGGGCACGCTGTTCGAGTGGACGCTGAACGCGACCTACCACACCGTGCCGGGCAAGTAGCCGCACGGAGAAGGCGGAGAGGCCGGCCGGGAACAACCCCGGCCGGCCTCCCGTCAGCTACTGGGCTACACCTACACCCAGCCGTCGATCGTCCACTCCATGGCGTCCGCGTACAGCCGGGCGCCCCCGATCTTCGGGTGGAAGGACTGCGCCGAGAGACCGTAGTCCTTGAGAATCGGCCAGTCCTTGACCGTGTTGTCGCTGTCGGTCAGCGTCTTGACCATGCCGTGAATGCTCTCCGGGTTTCCGCAGACTCCCTTGCCGTCGAAGTTCGTCGTCGGGTCGGAGAACCGTGCGTCGATGCCCCTGCCCCGGGCGAGCAGCGCGGCGTCCTTCATCTCGCTGGTGAGGTGCGCGGCGATGAAGTTCAGCCAGTCGTTGGACTCCTTGGAGAGTCCGAGCGGGCCGAGCCGCAGACAGCCGGCGTCTCCCGAGATCAGCTTCGGGTAGCCCATGAGCATGATCTTGGCGTTGGGCGCCTTGCTGTGGATCCGGTCGATGGCGGCGCCGATGTCCGCCTTCACCACCTGAGTGATCAGCAGAGGCAGCGCCTCCTGCATCTGACGCCCCTGATAGGGGCCGTCCCGGTTGGTCTCGATCGTGCCGTCCCCGTCGACGTCCCGGTCGATCTTCGGCTCGTGCGACTCGAACGCCTTCGTCTCGCAGCTGCCCGAGCCGAACGAGATCAGGCACTTCTGGATGACGTCGGCGAAGCGGGAGTCGTTACCGCCGATGGAGATCGTGACCAGGCTGGTGTTCTGGTCCAGATACCCCTTGTCGATCTGCGGCAGTTCGCCGTTCTCCGGGTGCTTCAGGATGTTGTACGTACGGGCTCCCGAGCACGCGATCAGGTGGTAGTCCATGCTCGCGTCCCAGCTGTCCGCCAGTTCACCGACGGACGCGAACGCCCCCGGCGTCCTGGCCTGGCGCGACCATGTCTTCTTGGAACGGTGGCAGGCGTTGCGGGTCTCCTCGTTCTGCGGGTCCCGGTAGTTGGTCTCCTTGTAGTAGTCCGCGTTGCCGTCGGACGCGCCCTCGCCCGAGGAGAAGGAGTCACCCATGGCCACGATCTGGTGCTTCGGCTTTCCGGGCAGCTTCTGGAACGCGACGGAGTCCCAGGCCACGTCCTCCCCGGTGCCGCCGTCCGCGGTGTGGGTCGACAGGGAGACCGTGGGCGTGCCGGTGAAGCGGAAGACTCCCAGGCTCACCCAGCGGTTCTCACGGGTGCGCTGCGGCACCACGCGTACCGGCGAATCGGAGTCCGTGCCGCCCACGACGTAGGCGGCCTGGCGGGTGTGCGCGCCATGGTCGGGCATGTGGACCAGGACCCTGGTCCAGCCGATGGCGGACTCGTCCAGCGTCCACTTGCCGGTGGTGAACAGCCGGCTGCCGTCGGCCGTGGTCCTGTCCCTGGTGTGGGAGAACCAGAAGTGGTTGTTGTCGCCCGCCCCGACCTGGTGCAGGTCCATCTTTCCTGGATACGTGCCGTTCCACCCGGTGAAGCTGAACTCGAACTTCCCGGCCGATGTGGAGGCACCGCACGATCTGCTCGCGCTCCCCGCCGGCATCGCGCCGTAGGGGATGTCCTCGACGATCTTGACCCCGGCCGGCAGTCCGCCCATCCCGCACTGCGGCGGGTAGGAGTTCGCGTCCGGTTGTTCGACGTAGGTGTCGTTGAACCGATGGACGGCGTTGCCGCACATCGCGAGCATGGTGCAGTCCTTCCACTCCACCGAGGTGTTCCACCAGCAGTGCAGCCAGTGCGGGTTGGTGTCCTTGTTCCCCTCGTCGAGGGTGCAGGCGCCCTGACCGGGGTCGTTGGAGTCACCGTCGCCGATGCGGCCCGCGTAGCAGTCGTTGTTCTCCATGGTGCAGAACAGGTCGATCGGCGGCTTGGCCATCGTGCGGTAGCCGTTGTTGGTCCACCACGCGGGGCGGTAGCCGGCCTGGATGTCACCGGGACCGAACATCGCGGCGATGGGCCGGGCGGCCCAGCCGATGACCTTCTCCTGGTACGGCCAGTGCTGCGGGTTCGCGGCGTGCGAGTAGTCGTCCCCGCCGTCCGCGTTCTCCAGGAACGGGGTCCGGTTGTACTTCCAGATGGGGTTGGCCGGGTTGTTCGTGAAGCCGACACCCCAGTGGTCGTCGCCGCCCGACGGGTCGCCGCCCTTCTCGTAGAACCCCGAGTTGTAGGCCCACAGGGCGAAGAACCAGTTCTCGATGTACCGCGGGTGGCCGTTGTTGGCGGTCAGCCCGGTCTTCGCGGTCTGGTTCCACTTCTCGATGAGGATGTTCGCACCGGCGGCGATGTTCGCCGTGTAGTCGAGCGCGACGGCCTCCTGCTGCGTCTTGCTCAGCTTGACGCCCTGGTCGGCGAGGCGCATGCCGTCGGTGACCTGGGCGATGCCGTAACCGCAGTCCGCGTCGGCCCAGTTGATCAGCCACGGGTCCGTCTGCTCCCCGTCAGGGGCGTAGTCGACGCCGTAGAAGTTCCCGATCAGGGAGTTCGCGGTGACACCCGGGACGGCGAAGCGGGTGGCCTGCCACATGTTGGATTCCTGCGCGGTGATACCGAGCATGATCTGCGACGGGATGTGCCAGTCGTCGGTGCGGTCCGGTACGCCGTTGGTGTCCCCGTACATCAGGTCCAGCGGGAAGAGGGACTGCGGCTGGTAGGCCGACATGCCCGTGTTCTTCCAGTTGGACGCCCGGGAGACGTGCTTGTTGAGCGTGCCCGCGACCGTCTGGTTCACGGCCCACTCCACCTGGCGCGGAGTCGGCTGGAACGCCTGCTTGCGGATGTCGTTGCGCGGCACGGCGCAGGTGCGCTCGGCCTCGACGGGGTCGGTGGGCGATCCGGCGAGCGCGGCGGCGCCGGAAGCACCGGAAGCGCCGGCAGTCTTCGTACCACCACTCTTCGCGGCTTTCCCGCCCCCGGGCAGCGCGGGCGACGTGGCGGTCCCGGCGGACTGCTCCTTCGTGCCCCCGAGCGGCTTGCCGCCCGGCAGCGCCTCCAGCTCAGCCGTCTTTCCGGTGTCGAGCATGCGCAGCTCGGTCCGCACGGTACGGGCTTCGCCCTCGGCCTCGGCACGGACGGGGGACTTCTTCCCCGCCGCCCACGCGGTACCCACGGCGGCCTCGCCACGGGTGGAGATCCGGGCGTCCTTGGCCAGGTCGCCCCGGTTCTTGACACTGCCTGGCAGCTTGCCCTCGGTCCTGGCCTCGCCCGTGACGTACACGGTGCCGTCTGCGGCTGACGCCAGGTCCCAGTCCGTCAGCCCGCCGCGGACCAGCGTGGCCGGCTCGGCGCCACCGTTCCTGATCTGCGCCGCGCTCACCCGCCGGGCACGGCTGTCGCCCTCGTCGGACTTCTTCTTCGCGGAGCCGGGTATCCGCTCGATGAACGTGACACCCCCGTCGCCGTCGGCCCGGAGCTGGAAGGGAACGCTGCCTGTACGGGCGATGGTCTCCTTCTCGCCCCCCTTGCCGACCTTGACCAGCCGCGCCCCGTCCGCCGCCACGATGCCCTGCGCCGTCGGCACCGCGGAGGTCACCTGGCCGTCGGACAGCACCGGCTTCGCGGCCTTGCCACTGGCGAGGTCGACGGAGACGAGACGGGTCCCGGACTGCTTGTCCCCGTCGTGCGAGAGCTGGGTGAAGACAGCGTTGTCACCCGCGCCGCAACCGGGCGAGAAGTACGCCAGTGCCGCCTGGTGCGGAAGCTTGGTGACCTTCCCCGACTCCAGGTCCACGACGGCGGTGAACGCGCCGCGCACCATCAGCTCGGGCTTGTTCGTGAACGTACGGGGCGCGTAGGCCACCGCCGCCAGCTTCCCGGACTCCGAGACGCAGGCGTTCCCGATCCAGGCATCGGCCTCGAAGCCGGGCTCCGACAGGGTGGCGGCGGTCTTCCACTCGTACCCCTTGGCCGCGTCGGCCACGAGCACATGGAAGCCCTCCGCGTCCCCGGAGGTGGTCCACGCCACATCCTTGGAAGCGGCAAACCCTTTGCCCTGCACGGCCGCGCGCCGCTCCGGGGGAATGGCGGCGGCCGGCTGCTCGCCGTCCTTGCCTGCCTTGCCCGCCTTGCCGTCCTTGCCTGCCCGCTCCGACCAGCCCTGCGCGGCGCCGTCCGGAATCTTCGGATCCACGGCAGCGGCCTGCGAGGGCAGGGTCGCCAGGAGCGCGACCGCGGTCGCGACGACCACCGGCCCTCGCGCCCGCCGCTGTCTGATACTTCGTTTCAAGGTGCGTTTCCTACTCTGCTCGGCAAGAGCCGGAGCACACACCGATCGGGGCCCCGGCCCGGTGGCGCACGAGCGCCACCGCGGGCCAGTGCACACCTGCGATCTCTCTCCCAACTCTCCCTGGACTCCCGCCTGTTGCACCAACTCGGGCCCGGGGAACTGCTTCCGGACATCTTTCCCCGAACCCCGCAGGTGATCACGGCAGAAACCGGCCGACCGATCATGAGCAGATCAATTCCCTCGCCCGCGTCCCTACTGTCACAGGACAAATCGGTGATCGGGGAAGGGACTTCACATGGCTCTCAAGGCACACGCGCGCGCCTGGGCTTCGGTAGTGGCATGCACGGCCGGCGCCCTGCTCATCACGACACCGCAGGCCCGAGCGACACCCTCATCCGCCGCATCCGCCGCTCCGGACTGCCAGGGAATCTGCGTCATAGGAGTACGCGCCGCGACCCACCCCGGCTTCGACCGCTTCGTGATCGACCTGGGCGAGGGAACGATCCCCCAGTGGACGACGAGCACCCAGACGACCCCGCTGAAGTGCTGCGGCGACGAGACGAACGAGCACGTGGTCCCGATCCAGGGCAAGGAGTACCTGAAGATCTACCTCTCCCCGGCGACCACGTTCGACTTCAACACCTCCACGGTGCTGTACACGAGCCCGATGTACGCCACGTACAACCTCCCCAGCCTCAAGGGCCAGGGCCGCACCGACATCGTCGACCCCGAGGCACGGGCGTTCCACATCGGCCTCGCGCTGGACGACTACTCCTCGTACAAGATCTTCAAGCTCACGGCCCCGAACCGCATCGTGGTCGACATCAACCACTGACTTTTCCCCGCACTCGCACCACACGCTCCGGTGCCCCCTGTCCCCTCCTGCGGATCAAGGACCACCCGCTACACTGACGGCGGTGGCTCGGCCTTCACAGGCCGCACCACCGCGACCTGTCACCAGGCGCGCCTTCGTAGCTCAGGGGATAGAGCACCGCTCTCCTAAAGCGGGTGTCGCAGGTTCGAATCCTGCCGGGGGCACAACGCAGTATGCCGCTGACCTGGGGATTTACCCCCCAGGGAGGCGCTCCACTCGGCCTCGGACTCCTCGTCCGGGGCCGTTTGCATGCGCGTGTCCTGGATGCCCATCAGATCGGCGCCGGCCGCATGGGCGAGGGGCGCCGGGCCGTGGCGCAGGTCGTGAAGTGGCGGATCAGCCGACCTGCCGGTGTGCGTAATCGGGGAGCGGCGCGGTGCGCTTTGCCCGGTTCAGCCGGTCGAGCGTGGCGAGGATCCGCAGCAGCGGGAGTCGGGCGAAGGCGTCGCGGATCCGGCGACCGGCCGCGGACTTCGGCACCATGAGGCGGACGTTGGGGCCGATCCGCTGCTTGGTGCGGACGAGGGAGCGGTGGGTGGCGTCGTAGCGGGCGAAGGCGAGCCGGTGGTCGCCGGGAGCCGCCGCGAGTTCGCCGGCCAGCCGGTAGGCGCCGACCAGGGCGAGTTCCGCGCCGGCGCCCGAGGCCGGGGAGGCGCACCAGGCGGCGTCGCCCACCAGGGCCACGCGGCCGGTGGACCAAGAGTCCATGTGGACCTGGCTGAGGGCGTCGAAGTAGAAGTCCTCCTCCGCCAGTGACGCGGTGAGCAGGTCGGGGATGCGCCAGCCGGACTCACCCGCGAACGCCTCGCTCACCAGGCGCTTGTGCTCCTCGACATCGCGGTGGTCGTAGGCGAGAGGGGCGGAGCGGAACATGAAGTACGCCTTGGCCTGGGCATGGTTGCCTGAGCGGTAGATCCCGGCCATCCTGCCCGGCCGGTTGTACATCGTCACCCAGTGGTTCTCCCCCAGGGCCGCATCGGTGTCCGCGAAGGCGAAGTAGTGGTCCTTGTGCCGCAGGTAGCGCTCCTCCGGTCCGAAGGCCAGACGGCGGACCGTGGAATGCAGGCCGTCGGCGCCGATGACCAGGTCGAAGCGACGGCTGCCGGCGTGATCGAAGGAGACCGTCACCCCGTGGTCGTCCTGCTCCAGACTGCGGACGGAGTCGCCGAAGAGGTACTCCACGTCGGCCCCGGCCGCCTGGTGCAGCAGGGCCACCAGGTCGCCGCGCATGATCTCGACGGCCCCGGCCGCGCGGATGTCGATGCGCGCGACGGCACGGTCGTCGGTGTCGACGAACTTCATGCCGTGGACGTCGGTGGCGGCGGCCCGGACGCGCGGCATGAGCCCCATCCGCTCCACGACCTCGACGGCCTGGTCGCGTACGTCGACGCCGTTGCCGCCGGTGCGCAGGTCCGGTGCGCGCTCGACGACGGTGGGGCGGAAGCCGTGGCGGGCCAGCCAGTGGGCGAGGGTCAGCCCGGCGATGCTCGCGCCCGAGATCAGGATGCGCTCGTTCATGACGTCCCCCTTGCGATACGCTAACTGAAATACACGTTCCAGTTGAGTATGTGGAATGGACGTTTCAGATGTCAACACCCAGCGGTGGCCGCAGGGCCGACGCCGTACGCAACCGACAACTCGCCCTCAAGGCCGCCACGGAACTGCTGGCCGAACCGGACGCCACCCTCACTGTCGATGCCATTGCCCGGAGGGCGGGCCTGGGTGCGGCGACCGTGGTACGCACTTTCGGCGGCAAGGACGCACTGCTCGACGCGGCGGTGTCCGGCCTGCTCGAACCGGTCGTACGCCGCGCCGGGCATCTCCTGGAGGAGGCCGGCCCCGAGCAGGCTCTGCGGACGTTCCTAGCAGAGCTGATCACCTTCCAGTCCGCACACCACGCCATCAGCGAGCAGTTGGACGGACGGGAACTGCCCGCGACCGCGGCGCTGCGGAAGGAACTGGTGCGGGCAGTGGAGGACATGGTCGTCGGCGCGCAGCGGGACGGCGCGCTGCGCACCGACCTCGACCCCGCTGTCACCACCACCCTGATCGGCCAGACCGCCTACGCGATCGCCCGGACCCGGCCCGCCTCCGCGCAACTCACCGACGCCTACCTCGCCGTGGTCATGGACGGCCTGCGCCCGCAGCCGTAGCGTCCAGCCGTGAGGGCGAGCGCCCTGTCCGCCCCGTAATCATCGCCGCCGCTCGCGGAGCCTGCGTAGCGCGATTCGCTACGCAGGCTCCGCAATCAGTCACTCACCTACGCAGCCGGAAGGCCGTCCCCCTCCAGCCTGCGCAACCGCTCCGCATCGCACGTGCGCGGGCAGGTGATGCACGCCTCCGACGGGCGGATCGTGTAGTACAGGCAGCAGCCGAGACGGGTGCGGGTCGGGTGGTCGGTGCCGTCGCGGGTGGTCAGGTGGCGGAAGTTGGCGCCGGACGGGAACGGGGCCGAGGGGGACGGCAGGAGTTCGGATGCCGCGCGTAGCGCCTGTTCCTCCTGGCCCAGCGTGCGGCCCAGGTGCCAGATCGCGGAGATGAGATCGTCGCCCGCCATGCCCCACAAGGCTCGCGGGCCGCGACGCAGTTGGGGGGCCATCGCGGTCAGCAGAGGGCCCACGTGGTCCGCGACCGCCGCGCGGAGTTCGGTGCGCAGTGCCTCTTCGTTCGCCAGGACCCGGGTGCCGGGGAGGCCGGCGGCCGGGTCGTCGGGGAGGCAGGCGAACGCGCCTGGAGTGATGTGCAACACGCCTCCGGTCAGGTCGACTTGTACGTCGGCGGGGTGGATCCGCGGCACTCGGCGGTCCAGGTACCAGGCGCCGGCCATCAGCAGGCTGACCGACCAGAGGTAGTCGTGCAGGGCGCGGGACGCGGCCACGTCGGGGCGGGGCGTGTGGTCGTGGCGGCTGCGGATACGCACCGACTCCGCCTCGACGAACGCGGCGAGGTGGGGTGGGGATGTTGCCAAGTCGTGCGCTGTGGGGCCGTGTTGGGAGTGAGGGCGGCGTTCGGCGATCGTGACGCGCAGCGTCTCGCAGTGGGTGGTCAGACGTCGGTACGTCGCGGCGAGAAGGGTCGCGCTCTGTGCGGCGGGGCCGGTCGGTGGGGCGGCCGGGGCCACGGTCATCGGCACTCCTTGGGCGACAGCGGGCGACAACAGACGACAGCGGACGACAACACACGTGCTACGAGGGCAAGGTAAGGCTCACCTTAGCCGTCATTTCGCTGCTCGCGAGCGCACCGCGCGGCGGCGGCGTGACCAAGTCGAGCCCCACAGCTGATTGACAGAATTAGGATTGCCTAACCTAAAATCTCCTCACGTGTCCAAGAAAGAGCAGGTCGCCCTTTCGGCCCCGTCGCTACTGCGGATCCCTTTACTCCTCGCGGGGTTAGGGGCGTTGGTGGTGTGCGTCGCGCTGAGCCTCGCCGTCGGGGCACGTTCGGTTCCGCTGGCCACCGTCCTGGACGCGCTCTTCAACGACGCCCACGGACGCGATGCCATCGTGGTGACCGGGCTCCGCCTCCCCCGTACCGTCGTCGCCGTCGTCGTCGGTGCCGCGCTCGGCGTCGCCGGAGCCGTGGCGCAGGGAATCACCCGCAACCCGCTCGCCTCACCGACCACCCTCGGCATCAACGCGGGCGCCGGCTTCGCCGTGGTCGTCGCGATTTACGCGCTGCACCTCACCAGGCCCATCGAATACGTGTGGTTCGCCTTCGCCGGGGCAGCGGCAGCCGGGCTCCTCGCCCAGGCGCTCGCCCGGCGCTCCGGTGACATCGACCCCGTACGGCTCGCGCTCGGCGGTGTCGTCATCCAGATGGTGCTGCTGTCCTGGACCCAGGCCGTGATGCTGGCCAGCTCGCGCACGCTGGACGAGGCGCGGTTCTGGCTGGCCGGTTCGCTGTCCGGGCGCACCCTCGACGTCCTGTGGCCGGTCCTGCCGACACTCGTGATCGGGCTTGTGCTCGCCCTGGCCATCACCCCGGCCCTCAACACCCTTGCACTGGGCGACGATTCGGCCCAGGCACTCGGCGTGCCGGTGGGACGCATCCGGCTGGCCGGCGGGATCGCGGTGGTACTGCTCGCCGGTTCCGCGGTCGCCGTGGCCGGGCCCGTCGCCTTCATCGGACTCGCCGCACCCCACCTCGTACGACTCGCCATCGGCTCCGACCACCGGCTGCTGGTGCCCGGCTGTCTGATCGCGGGACCGCTGCTGCTGCTCGCCGCCGATGTTCTCGGACGGGTCGTCGTACGCCCGTCCGAGCTGGAGGTCGGCATCGTCAGCGCCTTCCTCGGTGCGCCGCTCCTCGCGGTGCTGGCCCGGAAGGTGGCCCGATGAGCGGGAACGTCGTACGGGAGAGGGAGAAGGAGAGGGAGGGGAAGAGCAGGGCCACCACCGCGCCGAGCCGGGCTCGTGCCCGGCAGCGGCGCAAGAACCTGGTGTTCGGGGTGTGCTGCATCGCCATCCTGTTCGTGCTCGTGACCCTCGCCGTGACCACCGGTCAGCTGCGGCTGCCCGCATCCGTCGCGCTGCGCGCCCTGATCGGGCTCGGCGATCCGGCCGACGTGCTCGTGGTGCAGGAGTTCCGGGCGCCCCGGATGGTCGCGGCCCTCGTCGCCGGGGTCGGGCTCGGGGTGGCGGGCTCGATGCTCCAGCGGCTGTTCCGTAACCCTCTCGCCTCCCCCGATGTGATGGGTATGACGGGCGGTGCCTCGTTCGGCGCGGTCGTCCTGCTCGCCACGGGCACCTCGCAGACCCTGATCCCCGTGGCGGCGCTCGGCGGCGGACTGCTCGCCGCGCTGCTGCTGGGCGTGTTCGGCTGGCGGTCGGGGGTCTCCGTGGCCCGGCTGGTGCTGGTCGGGCTCGCCGTCCAGGCCGGTCTCGCGGCGGCCGTGAACCTCATGGTCGTACGCTTCCCGGCCGAGCTCGCCAACTCGGCGCTCCAGTGGACCACCGGTTCGCTGTACGGGCGGACATGGACGGAGGTGTGGGCGGCGGGCGGCGCCATGGCCGTGGCACTCTGCATCGCCTTCGCACTCCACCGGAAGCTCGCCGTCCTCGACCTGGGCGACGACTCCGCGGGCGGGCTCGGACTGAACACCGACGCCGCACGCCTCCAACTCCTCGTCACCGCCGTCACGCTGGCCTCGCTCGCCGCCGCGCTCACCGGCCCCGTCGCCTTCGTCGCACTGGCCGTGCCCCACCTCGTGCGGTTCGTCGCCGGGCCGCCGACCGCGGGGACGCTGGTCCTGACCGGTCTCGGCGGCGCCGTACTGCTGCTCGCCGCCGACCTCGTGGTGCAGCACCTGCTGCCCGTGAACGGGCTGCCGGTCGGCGTGGTCACCGCCACGCTCGGCGCCCCCTGGCTCCTCGTCCTGATGATCCGCCAGAGCAGGCCCGTCAACCGGAGTGCCGCATGAGCCGACAGACCGCCCCGAACCAGCTGTCCACGCACAGCCTCGACCTGCGATACGGGGACCGTGTCGTCATCGGCGGCCTCGACCTGGTCCTGCCCGGCAACGCGATCACCGCCATCGTCGGCCCCAACGCCTGCGGCAAGTCCACACTGCTGCGCGGGCTGACCCGGCTGCTGGCCCCGGCCGGCGGCAGCGTCGCCCTGGACGGCGCGGACATCCACCGGATGTCCGCCCGGTCGCTGGCCCGCCGAATGGGCCTGCTTCCGCAGCAGCCCGTCACCCCGGACTCCATCACCGTGGAGGCGCTGGTCCGCCTCGGCCGCTACCCGCACCAGCGGTTCCTGAGCCCCTGGTCGGAGACCGACCAAGGGGCGGTGGACGAGGCGCTGGAGCGTACCGGCACCACGTCGCTGCGCGACCAGCCGGTGGACCAGCTCTCCGGCGGCCAGCGGCAGCGCGCGTGGATCGCGCTCGCCCTGGCCCAGGACACCGAACTGCTCCTGCTCGACGAACCGACCACCTTCCTGGACCTGCGCCACCAGCTCGACGTACTCGACCTGGTCGCCGAACTGCACGCCGAGGCGGGACGCACCGTCGTGATGGTCCTGCACGACCTCGGCCAGGCCGCCCGCTACGCGGACCACCTCGTGGTCCTCAAGGAAGGGGAACTGGCCGCCGCCGGAGCCCCGGCCGATGTGCTCGACGCCGAGCTCGTCAAATCCGTGTTCGACGTCGACTGCCGGGTGATCCCCGACCCGGAGACCGGCACGCCGCTGGTCATCCCCAAGGACAGGTCGGCGCGGCACACCGCCCCCGTCCTCGCCTAGGGCCCAGCCACCTACGCAGAGACCCGTACCGGACGGGCAGCGCGCGTCCGGTACGGGTCGTCAGCGCCCGTAATAGCTCCAACCGCCGCTCACAGCAAGGACAACGAACCCTCATGACGACACGAGCTCCCCTGCACGGCACCCGCCGGCTGAGCGCCGTACTGCTCACCGTCGCCCTCGGCACCGGCACGCTCGCCGCCTGCGGCAGCGACAAGGCGGCCGACGACACCAAGCCCGCGGCGGGCAACGCCGCGGACGCCGGTTTCCCGCGCACCGTCAAGCACGCCATGGGTGACACCAAGATCCCCGCCAAGCCCACGAAGGTCGTCGTACTCGACACCGGCGAGCTGGACGACGTCACCCTGCTCGGCATCGAGCCGGTCGGCGCGGTCTCACCGCACATGAAGACCGAGGGCGGCTTCCCCAACTACCTCAAGGACAAGATCGGCGACGTCAAGGACGTCGGCCCCATGGAGGAGCCGAACCTCGAACTGATCGCCTCGCTCAAGCCCGACCTGATCCTCTCCTCCAAGGTCCGGCACGAGAAGGTCTACGACAAGCTCAACGGCATCGCCCCGACCGTCTTCACCGAGACCACCGGTGCTCCGTGGAAGGAGAACCTGAAGGTCCACGCCGAGGCCCTGGGCCTGGAGGCACAGGCGGACACGGCGCTGAACAGCTACGAGGCCCGGGCGAAGGCCCTCGGTGAGGCCATCAAGGCCAAGTACGACGGTGCGATGCCCTCCGCCTCGGTCGTCCGCTTCGTCGCCGGGCCGACCCGCCTCTACCAGAAGTCCGCGTACAGCGGCATCGTCCTGAACGACATCGGCCTGACGCGCCCCGCCTCGCAGAACTCCGGCGACCCCGCGATGACGATGCTGGACGTCAGCCCCGAGCAGATCGACAAGGCCGAGGCCGACCTGGTCTTCGTCACCGTCGCCGACGAGCCCGACAAGACGCAGCAGAAGGACGTCACGTCCAACCCGGTCTGGAAGGACCTGAAGGCGGTCAAGGACAACAAGGTCTTCACCGTCCCGGACGAGACCTGGATGTCCGGCATCGGTGTCCAGGCCGCCGGCAACATGCTCGCCGACGTGGCCAAGGCCGTCGGCGTCGAGCTGCCGAAGGCGTAGTGCTGAAGCCGTAGCGCCCACGCAGTAATCGTCACCACCGGGGCGGGCCGTCGGCCGCACCGCCGGCCCGCCCCCGTCGCCCGCGCCCTCCGTCGTCCTCCGGAAGTGGTCCCCATGCGGTTGTACGTTCTCGCTCTCAACCCCACCGACTCGGTCACCGAGGGATTCCTCCCCGCGGCCCGGCGGCTCGGTCTCCGCGTCACCCTGCTGACCGACCGGCCCGAGCCCCATCTGCCCGCCCGCCCGGACGTCGAGGTCCTGGCCTGCGACGTACGGGATTTCCGCGCCGTCATCACCCGGATCGCGACGCACCACGAGCCCGCCGCCGTCTTCACCAACAGCGACCACCTCCAGACCCAGGCCGCCCTGGTGGCCGACTACTTCGGTCTGCCGGGCAAGAGCTGGCACGCCGCACTGCGCACCAAGGACAAGGCGCAGATGCGCCGCCACCTCAGCGCCGCCGGAGCCGACACCGTGTGGTCGGCCGAACTGCCCGCGGGTGCCGGCGCCGACAGCCTGGCCGCCAGTGCCCCGTACCCCTGTGTGGTCAAACCGCGGGAGGGCGTGGCCAGTGAGGACGTGGTGCTCGTCAGTGGGCCCGAGGAACTGACCCTGCGCTGCAAGGAGATCCAGGCGCGGCGGCCGAACGCGGCGCTGGTCGTCGAGGAGTATCTCGCCGGAGAGCTGTACACACTGGAGACGCTGGGCAACGGGCACATACGCCACGTCCTGGGCGGCTTCCACACCGAGCTCTCCGCGCCCCCGCATTTCATCGAGGAGCGCATGCGCTTCGTCGCCGGGCATCCGCACTCCGTCACGCAGCAGGTACTGGCCCAACTGGACGCCCTCGGCGTCGGCTTCGGCGCCTGCCACACCGAGTTCGTGGTGCAGGCGGGCCGCGCCAGGATCATCGAGGTCAACTACCGCGCCATCGGCGACCAGTGCGACCTGCTCCTCGAGCAGCTGCTCGACATCCCGCTCTTCGAGTACATCCTGCGTGTGCACCTCGGTAAGCCGCTGCCTGTCATCCTCGGCGCCCGCACCGACGGCTGTGCCCGGATCGACTACCCGTGCGCCGAGCGGGCCGGAACCCTTGTCGCCGCGCCCGAGGCCACCGACCTCCACGTCGACGGTGTCGCACTCACGTACCGGCCGCTGCGGCAGACCGGCGAACGGCACGATCTGTACCGCACCAACCGCGACTACCTCGGGGTCGTCCGTGCCACCGGCACCGACCAGGCGAGCGTGGACCGGGTCGTGGGCGGTTTCCTCGCATCGAACCGCTGGGAGATCACCCCATGACGGCCCCTGTCGCCGCGGAACGCGACACCGCCGAGGGCGAGCTCGTCCTACGGGTACTGAGCGCGCTGCTGCGCGAGGACGTGGCCGGCCTCCGCAGCCGCAGCACGCTCGTGGAGCACGCCGACGGCCGCTGGCTGCGCCTGCCGTCGGCAGACGGTGAGGCGTTGCTGCTGCCGGTCGGCGACGACGGTTACCAGTGCGAGCTGGCCGCCCGGCTCCCTGTTCTGCAACGGGAATCCGACGGAGCTCGGTTACGGACGTCCGACGCGATCATCGCCGCGCTCGCGCAGCTCGCCGACCCGGCCGACCGAGCCGGTTTCGACGCCTTCGCCGAGGAGTGCCGGCAGACCCTCGCCACCGTACGACTGCACGACGCGACCCGCGACGAGGTCACCACCGCGCTCGCGGACCGCTACGGCAGCAGCCCGGCCGACTGGACGGGCCTGGCCGGCGGCCTGGCCTTCGACACGCTCGCGGCGCGCCTCGACCACCCCGTGTATCCGACCGGGCGCGGCCGTTCCGGACTCACGGACGAACAACTGCGTTCGTACGCTCCCGAGTTCCATCCGACCGTGGCTCTGCGGACGCTCGCCCTCCCCCGTGAAGCCGTCACCGTCCAAGGACCGGAGGCTTGGCTGTCACCCTCGGCGGCCGGTCTCCCGGAACTCGAAGGCACCCATCTCGCCATTCCCGTACACCCGTTGACGCTCGGCGCCCCGCTGGCCGAAGCAATGCGCGCCACCGGGCTCGAACGGCGGGCGGTCCTGGCCGAACGGGCAGGGCCGGAGGCCGTACCCACCCTGTCGATGCGCACCGTGGCCCTCACCTCCGACCCCACCGTGCACCTCAAGCTGCCCCTGGCCACCGCCACTCTGGGCCTGCGCAACCGCCGCACCATCAAGCCGGGCACGCTCGTCGACGGAGCCGCGGGCCAGCGGATGGTCGAGGCGGTGATCGCCCGCGAGCCGCGCTTCCGCGAAACGATCCTGCACGCCGACGAGACGCGTTACGCGCACGCCGGGCACGAGCTGCTCGCCGTCCTCTGCCGCCGCTATCCGGCCGGACTCGACGACTCCGTCGTCCTGCCCATGGCGGCCCTGCTGAGCAGGGCACCCGACGGGCGGCTGCTCTCCGACCACCTCGCCGACCGTTTCTACGGCGGCCGGACGACGGCGCTCCTCGATGCCGTCCTCACCCTGCTCCTCGACTGGCAGACCACCCTCTTCGGGTACGGGATCGCCCTGGAGTCCCACCAGCAGAACATCTCCCTCGTGCTGGACGGGCCGGCGAACCGTCCCCGCCTCCGGCTGCTGTTCAAGGACAACGACGGCCCACGCGTCAACACCGCCCGGATGCGCAGTGCACTGGGCCAACAGGCGCCCGATACGGATGAGTTCGACGACGCGCGGATCTTCTGCGACGGCGACGGGCCGGTCGTCGACCTGTTCACCACCATCACCATCCACCTCTGCGCGGGCGCGTACGCCTTCGGGCTCGCCCGGCACGGCCGGGCCCCTCTCGCGGAGCTGCTGCGGCTGGTACGCGACCGGCTGGGCGAGGCCGTCGACCGGCTCGGCACCGGACCGGGGGAACCCGGTGCCGTACTGCGCAGGCATGTGCTGGACGCGGAGCGGCTGCCGGTCAAGGCGATGGTGAGCGCCGGGACCCTGCTCAGCAAGGAGCGCTCGGGCGCCGCCGACATCAACAAGCACTACACGACAGGACCCAACTACCTGCTGCCTGGGGCGTGAGCTGCGATGACGTCCGGAATCGGAATCACGACAGGGCCCACCGACACCAGGCCGGAGTTCGGCCCCCGCCAGGTGCGCGCCGTGGCCGCCTGCTACTTCGTGGCGTCCTTCGCCGCACTCGGCCTGCCCCCGTACCTCACCGTGATCCTTCCCGAGCTCGGCGACGCCACCGCGCGCTGGGCCGGGCTGCTCTACATCGTCCCGACGGTGTTCGGCGCGCTGGGCGCACCTCTGTGGGGGCGTCTCGCCGACCGTTACGGGCGCAAGCGGCTGCTGCTCCGCGCCCAGCTGGGACTAGCCGTATCGTTCCTGCTCGCCGGGTGGGCGGACTCCCTGGCCACGTTCACCGCCGCGCTCGTGCTCCAGGGCATCCTCGGCGGCACGTTCGCCGCGTCCAACGGCTATCTCGCGGCGGCACTGGACGGGCCCGGCCTGTCCAGGGCGCTCACCCTGATGCAGGGCGCGGCGCGAGCGGCGCTCGTCTTCGCGCCGATCGTCGTCGGCTCGCTGTCGCCCTGGGTCTCGCCGCACCGCCAGTACGCGCTGCTCGCGGTGCTGCCCCTGGCCGCGGCGGTGATGCTCGCCGCGCTGCCGGAGCCGGGCAAGGCACACGCGATCGCGGCACCGCCCGAGCCGTCCCCGGTACCGGAGATACCCGAGCCGTCCTCGATACCCGAGCCGTCCCAGGTCCCCGTATCCGACCGCCCACGCCCTCCGGCCACGGAGCCCGTCGCCCCGCTGCGCACGCTCTACGGCTACGAGTTCGCGTTCGTCTTCTCCACCGTCATCTCCTTCCCGTATCTGATCTCGCTGGTCGGAGAGCGCATACCCGGCATCTCGCCGGTCGTCTCCGGTGTCCTCTTCGCGCTGCCGCACCTCTTCTACCTCGTGTGCGCCATGCGGGTGCACAAGGCGTTCGAGAGCCGCCCGCGGACCGGGATCGCACTCGGCTTCGCCTTCATCGCCGTGGGCCTGGCCGGGCACGGCGTCGCCGGCACGCTCGCCGCCTTCACCGTCGTACGCCTGCTGCTCGGCGTCGGCCTCACGCTCGGCCTGGTCTGTCTGTCCATGCTGGCCGCCGACTGCGCCAAAGGCCGTCCGCCCGGCGGGATGTTCGGCTCACTGGAATTCGTCTCGAAGGCGGGGGCGGTCGCCGCCGGCCTCGCCGCCGCAGCCGGCAACACCGCGTTCGGACCGGCCGCACCCCTGTTCACCGGTACCGCCGTGGCCGTGGGAGCGGTGCTGACCGCCGCCCTCTCCGCCCGTCGCTCACACCGCACCACCACCCAGACCCGCTGGAGCCGTTGATGTCACTGCCCACCGGCACCGCCCGCGCACACCCCTCCACGCCTGCCGGGCTGCCCGGCGCCGACCAGGCCGTCGCGCACACCCTGCTCAACTGTCTGCTCCGCGAGGTGTCGGGGCCCGAGCACCAGACGGCCGTCTCCGACGGGCACCTCCTGCTGCGGCTGCCCCGGCGCGGCGTACTGCTCCGCGTGGCCCTGCGCCGCACCTCGCTCCTGGGCGCACACCGTTTCAGGGGCCCGGTGACCGAACAGCACGAGGGCGGCTGGCAGGAGGTGGGATGGCTCCGCCTCGCCGAGTACACGCACGCCGAGCTCTCGCTCCGTACCGGCGTGAGCAACGACGAGTTCCTGGACCAGATCCGCTCCAGCCACCAGGGGGTCTCGGCCGCACTCACCGCCCCCAGGGCCGTCCCGGACAGCGGCCCCCTCGCCACCTATCTGGCCTCCGAACAGTCCCTCCTGTTCGGCCACCGCTTCCACCCCACCCCCAAGGCCCGCAGCGGCGACCCGGCCGCCTGGTCCTCGTACGCCCCCGAGGCCGCCGCCTCCTTCCCGCTGCGGATGTTCGCCGTACGGGACCACCTGATCGCCGAGGAATCCACCGGCGCCGGGGCCACCGACCCCCTCGACCGGCTCCACCCGGTGCCGGAGGGATACCGCCTGCTGCCCGCGCACCCCTGGCAGTACGAGCTGCTGCGCGAGCACCCCGCGCTCGGGGAGTGCCTCGGCCGGGGCGACATCCTCGACCTGGGGCCCGGCCGGGAGCCATTCACCGCGACGGCCTCCGTACGCACCCTGTACAACGGCGACTCCTTCCTCAAGTTCAGCCTCAACATCCGCATCACCAACTGCCTGCGCAAGAACTCCAGTTACGAGCTCTCCGGCGCCGTCGCCCTGACCCGCGTACTGGCGCCCGCCCTGGCCGACCTGGCCACCCGCTTCCCCGCGAGCGCCGTGCTCCGCGAGCCCGCCTACCGCAGCCTCGCGGTGCCGGGTCCTGACGGCCGACCCGATCTGGGGCTCCTGGAGGGCTTCGGCGTGATCGTCCGCGAGGGCCTGGCGGAACGGCTGCGCCCCGGTACGACTCCGCTGCTCGCGGGGGCCGTCGCCGACGAGTTCCCCACCGGGCCCGGCCACCTCTCGCGGCTGCTGGACGGCGGGGGCCCGCAGGCGGCGCTCGACTGGTGGGCGGCCTACCTCGACCTGCTCGTGCCGCCCGTCCTCGCCGCGTACTTCGATCACGGCCTCGTACTGGAACCGCACCTGCAGAACGTCCTCGTCTGCGTCGACGGCGAAGGACTGCCCGTACAGGTCCTCTTCCGCGACCTGGAGGGCACCAAGCTCGTCCCCGAATTCCACGCCCGCACCCTCGCCTCGCTGCCGCCCGAGGTCGCGGAACCGCTCACCTACGACGCACAGCGCGGCTGGGACCGCGTCGTCTACTGCCTGCTGGTCAACCACGTCGCCGAGATGCTCGCCGCCCTCGCCGACCTCCACCCGCAGACCGAGACGGCGCTGTGGGCGCAGGTCCGCACCACCCTCCAGGAGTACGCCGACAAGCACGGCTGCCCGCCCCGCCTGAGCGCGCTGCTCGCAGGCGTACCTCTGCCCGCCAAGGCCAACCTCCTCACCCGCTGGGGACGCAAGGCCGACCGCGAGGCCGCGTACGTACGCCTCCCCTCACCTCTCGCCGAGGACCTGCTCTCCGGAGCGACCCGGCCCGACTGCCTCGCCGCCCCCTGGAGTGACCGATGACGCCCCCGACCCCTGCGGTGCGCGCACGCGCCCTGGCCCTCGGCCCGGACGAGCTGCCCGCCTACCTCTACGACCTGCCGGCCCTGCGCGCCCACGCCGCCGCGGTGCGGGCGGCGCTGCCGCCGAGCATCGAGCTGTACTACGCGGCCAAGGCCAACCCGGAGCCGGAGATCCTGGCGGCCCTCGGGCCGTACGTCGACGGGTACGAGGTCTCCTCCGGCGGCGAGCTGGCGCACGTCGGCAAGGCCGTCCCTGGCCGCCCGCTGGCCTTCGGCGGACCCGGCAAGACACCGGCGGAGATCGCCGCGGCCCTGGACCTCGGCGTGGAGCGCTTCCACGTGGAGAGCGAACACGAACTGCACCTGCTGGCGCACCTCGCGGAGCTGCGGGCCCCGGGCACCCGCATCGCGGTCCTCCTCCGCTTCAACCTGCCGCTGGCAGCGGGCACGCTGGAGGGCAGCTCGCTGGCCATGGGAGGCCGGCCGACCCCCTTCGGCCTCGATCCGGACCAGGCCGGCACAGCCGTCCGCCTGCTCACCGACGGCACCTACCCGCACCTCGATCTACGCGGGGTGCACGCCCACTTGGCGAGCGGCCTCGACGCACCCGAGCAGCTCGCGGTCGCCGAGTCGATCGTCACCTGGTCACTGGCACTGGCCGCGCGCCACGGCATCCCCCTGCCCGAGGTGAACATCGGCGGCGGCATGAACGTCGACTACACCCGGCCCGGCGCCCGCTACGACTGGGCCGCGTACGGCAAGGGCCTCGGCGCCCTGGCCGACGCCCACCCCGGCCTGCTGCTCCGCATCGAGCCGGGCCGCGCGCTCACCGCGTACTGCGGCTGGTACGCCACCGAGGTACTGGACGTGAAACAGAGCCACGGCGAGGAGTTCGCGGTCGTACGCGGCGGGACGCACCACCTGCGCACCCCGGCCGCCAAGAGCCACGACCAGCCGTGCGCCGTGCTCCCCGTCGATACCTGGCCCCACCCCTGGCCACGCCCCGAGGCGCGCCAGGACACCGTGACGCTGACCGGCCAGCTGTGCACCCCGAAGGACGTACTGTCGCGCGCCGTCCCCGCACCGGGGCTCCGGGCGGGCGACCGGGTGGCGTTCGCCCTGGCCGGCGCCTACGCCTGGAACATCTCGCACCACGACTTCCTGATGCACCCGCGACCCGGCTTCCACTTCCTGGAGTAGTTACGGTGATCCCATGACGACAACCACCGTGGTCGATACGGGAGTAGGGCCTCTGCTGCGCGGCTGGCGCGAGCGCCGCCGCGTCAGCCAGCTGGAGCTCGCACTGCGCGCGGACTCCTCGGCCCGGCACATCAGCTTCATCGAGACGGGCCGCTCACGCCCCAGCCAGGACATGATCCTGCGCCTGGCCGAGCAGCTGGACATTCCCGTACGGGAGCGCAACTCCCTTCTGCTGGCCGCCGGTTACGCACCCACGTACCCGGAGACCCCGCTCGACGACCCGGCGCTGGAGACCCTGCGCGCCGGGCTGCTGCAACTGCTCACCGGATACGAGCCGTATCCGGCGTTCGTGGTCGACGCGACCTACAACGTCGTCGCCGCCAACAACGGCATGACGATGATCCTGGACGGCGTACCGGAGCGGCTGCTCGCTCCCCCGCTCAACGCGATGCGCCTGACCCTCCACCCGGAGGGCCTGGCGCCGAGGATCCGCAATCTGCGGGAGTGGCGCGGACACCTCCTCGCCCAGATGGAGCGTCAGATCGCCCTGGTCCGCTCGGACGCGCTGCGCGAGCTGTACGAGGAGGTGTCGGCGTATCCGGTGCACGACACGGGCCCGGAGCCGGACGACCCGGTGCCGTACTTCGCGCTGCCGCTCCAGATCGAGCACGACGGCCGGGTGCTTTCGTTCATCTCGTCGATCTCGACGTTCAACACACCCATGGACGTGACGGTGGCCGAGCTGGCCATCGAGACACTGCTTCCGGCGGACCGGACGACGGCCGCGTACCTCCGCTCGCTCAGCGACTGAGCCGCAGAGCGCCGAACTGCACGGCCGCGAAACCGCCCACGGTGGCGGCCTGCATCAGCCCCCACACCGCACCGGCCGTGGTCGGCGTGAGCCAGAGGGCGAGTGCGGCGATGCTGACCACCACCCAGGCGACGTTCGTCTCGATCACCACGCGGGTCAGGAAGCCGGAGGGCTCGCGCCGGGAGGCGAGCCAGCCGACGTCGGCGGCGAACGCGAGAAGGAAGACGCCGAGCCAGAGGAGCAGCGTCGGGTCGACGCCCAGCAGGCGGCCGAGCGGCCCGGAAGCGGCCACGTAGGCGAGCCCGTTGGCCCCGGTGACCACCGCGTCGAGGGCGAGGAACCGACGGAGCATGGTGAGCGGCTCGGTGGTGCGGGCGAGGCCGGAAAGAGTGGTCACGGACATCGGGAATCAGCCTCCATCGGGGACGTACACGCTGGTCGGGGGCCGGATCCCGAGGCGGGGTAAGCCGCCTCGGAACCCGGTGGAACCACCATGCCGGTCGCCGGGAGAGGGGTCGATTACCCCGGAGGTAATGCCCGTTCGCACGCCGCGCACCGATGCGCGAGGCGCACCCGGACATTCACGGCCCCTTAACCGGGGCGTACACCGAAGCGCACCTCCGAATCGTCCGGGCTGCCTAGCCTGTTGGTTCAGACCGGTTACCACTTCGTTATGGTGACCGCTTCAGAGAACAGGGACCCCCGTGAGATTCACCCCTCTCGTGATCGCCGCGACCTCCGTGGCGCTCGTCTCGCCGATCGTCGCCCACGCCGACTCCCCCGGCACCTCCAGTCAGTCCGCACCCACCGCCGCCCCCGCCGCGCCCGGCGTCAGCGTGCCCGGTGGCCGCTACGAGCACCCGGTCGAGCTGAAGTTCCGGGCCGAGCCCGGAGTCACCGTCCGCTACACGCTCGACGGCACCACCCCGACCCTTCACAGCCGCGTGCACTCCCCGGGCCGCCCGCTGCGGATCACCGAGGACACCAACGTCACGGCCGTCGCCTTCCACGGCAGCAGGGCCAGCACCCCGGTGTCGTACGGCTACCTCATCAGGACCAGCGAGAAGCCCGTCGCACGCCTCGTCGTCATGTCCGACGTCCACGTCGGCGACCACGCGAGCAACGACAAGAAGTACGAGAGCTTCTTCGACACCATCGGGTCCATCTTCCCGAAGCCGGACGCGATCCTGTCCAACGGCGACATGATCAACGACAACGGCAACGGCCGCGGCCCGGACCACAAGATCGTCTCCGAGATCTTCCAGGCCAACCTCGCGCGCAAGGGCATGACCGGCACCCAGGTGCTTATGTCGAACGGCAACCACGACGCGAGCCTCACCGCGATACGGGACGGCTACCCCAAGCCCTGGTTCCCCGACTCCGGCGGCGGCTACTACGAGTCCACCGTCAACGGCATCCACCTCTTCACGGTGAACACCGAGACGTACAACTCCAGTACAGCCCAGCGCAATTGGCTCAAGGGGCGGCTGGCCGAGATCACCTCCGACCCGGCAAACGTCAACACGCCCGTCCTCGTGCAGGGCCACCGCCCCACGACCGGGACGGCCATGGACGGCCAGCAGGCGTCGAACCCGCGGCTCGCCGAGGACCTCGGCGCCTTCCCGCAGGCGGTCTTCTTCTCCGGCCACTCGCACCTGAACCTCAACGACGACCGCTCGATCCACCAGCGCGACTTCACCTCCGTCAACGACGGCTCGATGTCGTACGTCGAGGTCGACCACGGCTACCAGGCGGTCACCGAGACCGGCCTCGCCAACCGCTTCGAGACGCCGACCGCGCAGGCGCTCTTCGTCGAGGTCTACAAGGACCGCACCGAGATCGCCCGGGTCAACATGGCCGCGGACAAGCACGACATCTACACCGGCGGCCAGTGGTCGGCGAGCTGGCAGCCCCCGTACGCCAGCGCGGGCACGCTCAGCGGACCTGCCTGGACGGTACGGCTGAAGGGCTCGACCAACCAGCAGATCAAGGACAACTTCCGCTACACCGCGGCCCAGCGCAACACCGTGGCCCCGCGGTTCACTGCCCGTACGCCGCTGACGGCGGTTCCCGGCGCCACCGATGGGTCCACCGCGCTGCGGATCGCGCAGGCCGAGGACGACCAGATGGTGCACCACTACAAGGTCGACATCACCGACTCGGCGACCGGCGCGGCAGTCGTCTCCTCCAAGGTCCTCGCGGACTACACGTTCATGCCCCGGCCGAACACGCTGGACATCCCGGTGCCGGACGCGGCGCAGCCGACCCGGTACGCGGCACGGGTCGTCGCGGTCGACGCGTACGGGAACGCCTCCCCGGCCGTCACGCTGAACTTCGGCCGGTAGAACAGCCCACCAGCACGGCTCAGCGGCAGGAGACCTTCAGCTGGGCCGCCGCATGATGCGCGCCGACCAGTTCCTCGTCGCCCCAGTCGCGGCCCCGGTCGATCAACTGCACGGCGAAGGTGGCGCCCTTGACCGGGAAGCTCTTCACCGCGACCGGGGTGCCGCGGTGGTCCGGCTGGCGGACCGCGAAGCCCGTGTAGGCGGAGTCCGCGTCGTCGGGGTCGGAGAGCACGCGGTAGACGGTCGGATTGCCCGCCACATCGCGGTCACGGCCGCTGCTCGGGACGAAGACGGTGAGCGCGCACTCCCGGAAGCCCTTGCCGAGGTGCCAGGACCACACGGCGGTGTTGCCCCGGTCCTCGGTGGGGCTGCCGGACATCGGGACGGCGCTGAACCGGCCGTCGCACGAACTCCCGCTGAATCCACCGGAGTCGACGGTGTACCAGCCCGCGTCCCCGTTCTCGAAGCGCCCGTGCTCACGGTACTCACCCGTCGAGCAGCCGGGCCCCGCCCACGCCGTGTAACGGTAACGGGGCACGTCCGGTGACGGCTTCCCCGACGGGCTCGCGGACGCGGACACGGATACGGACGCCGACGCGCTGGGCGTCCGCGGGCCCTCGGTGCCCGGTGGTCCGATCAGGCTCGGGGCGCCGCCGACGGGGTCGGGCAGGGCATCGGCTCGGCCCGCCGCGCCCGGGCGGCCGGCACTCAACCCCTCGCCGTCCGCCGACGCGAGGAACGAGACGACGGTGAACAGACTGCCGGCCGCCACCACGACTCCCACCGCAAGCAGCGCCTTGCTCCGCACGGGCAGGGTGGATATCCGGCCGGTCAGCGTCTCGCGTGCGATCCACGAACCGTCCCCGCCCGCCGAACGGGCCACGGATCCGCAGCCGGGACAGACCATGCCCGGCAACGCGCCCCGCCGTTCACCGCCGCAGTGTTGGCACCTCATGCCAGCACACCTTGCCAGGGGCGCGCCCCCGGAGGGAGAGATCGTGCACGATTTACTTGCCCGAGCCGCATTCCCTCATCTGCTCAGTGCAGTTCCTCGGGGCACGGGGTGCCGGGCGGCAACTGGTACGGGGCAGCGAGCCGGTACACGCCCGGCCGGGGTGCGAGCAGTTCCGTCCACTCGTCGCCCTCCGGGTCCTCCTCCACCTTGATCAGGCAGCCGTGCAGGTTGTCGAAGGACTTCTCGGCGTCCCCGTCCACCTCCGAGCGGCGCTTGGACGCCTCGGTCTCCTGCGGGCGCTCCACGCTCTTGCCCTCGTCGTCGACGACGGCCAGCCAGCGCGAGTACGGAATCCGGATCAGCACCCGGCCCGCCTTCTCCACCCGGATGGTCAGCTTGTCGGGCCCCGCCCGCTCCACCGTCGCGGGCGAATCCGCCATCGGCACCGGGTCGAGGACGCGGTAGAGCGTCCAGTTGGCGTCGCCCCAGATCTCCTCCAGATACGGCTGGCCCGCCGCGACCAGGGCCGCTTCCTGCACCGCCCCGCTGGAGTCCGGTGCGCCATCGGGCAGCACGACGTAGTGCACGGCCCAGCGGTCCAGCCACTGCCGGTAGTTCACGGCGTTCAACGTGTCGTCGTAGAAGAGCGGATTGCGCTTCATATCGGCCTGGCGGTTCCAGCCGCGGGCCAGATTGACGTACGAGGGGAACGCGGACGCCTCCCGGTGACTGCTCGCGGGCACGACTTCCACCCTGCCCCGTTCGGCCCCCACCCGCTGGAGCTGATTGACCAGCGGGGCGAGTTCCCGGGTCCAGGAGGCGGTCGGGGCGGTACGGACGATGTCGTCGACGCCCTTGAAGCCGATCCAGAAGTTCAGCCCGGCGAAGGCCAGGACCAGGGCGTACCAACGGCGGCTTCGAGGCGCCGTGTACGGCAGTGCGGCGAGCAGCACGACTCCGGCGAAGAGCATCGCCATCCGCGACACGTTCGACCCGATCTGCGAGTCGACCACATAGGTCAGCAGGGTCCCCACGCCGTACACGGCGGCTGCGGTACGGACCGAGCTCCAGTCCTTCGGCACCAGCACGAAGACGAGGACCGAGAAGAGGAACGGCAGCGACAGGGTCCCGAGCGACATCGGCTGCGTACCGGAGAACGGGAACAGCCACGAGGACAGCGCCACGACGGCGACCGGGGCGAGTCCCAGTGCGTACGCGCCGGGGCGCCGTTTGTTCAGGAACAGGGCCGCAGCCACCACCCCGAGGAACAGTCCGGCGACCGGGCTGCCCGCGGTCGCGAGCCCGGCGAGGGGCGCGGCGACGGCCGCCTTCGCCCAGCGCTTGTACCGCCACCGGTGCGGCCAGCAGAAGACGGCGGCGACGGCACCCAGCGCGAACATCATGCCGAGACCGAACGTCACCCGCCCCGAGAGGGCGTTGCACAGATACGCGAAGACTCCGGCCAGCGAGCACGCGAGGGGGTTACGGACCGCCCGCACCCGCACGAGGATCAGCGCGGTGAGCGCGGCGGAGACCGTGCCGACGATCATCATCGTCGTACGGACGCCGAGGACGGACATCAGATACGGCGACACCACGCTGTACGAGACGGGGTGCATGCCCCCGTACCAGGCGAGGTTGTACGCCGTTCCCGGATGCCGGCCGACGAACTCGGCCCAGGCGTCCTGTGCGGCGATGTCGCCGCCACTGTTCGCGAAGAAGAAGAACCACAGGATGTGGGTGACCGCGGCGGCGGCCGTCGCGATGGTCACGGGGTGACCCAGCAGGCGCCGCCAGCGGTTCGGCCGCGGCGTCGGGGCGGTCACGGGCTCGGGGGTGCGCGGGGCAGGGAGCCGTATTCGCGTAGCTCCGTTGCTGCTGTTACTGCCGCTCGCGCCGGCACCGTTCTTTCCGCTGCCTCGGTCCGTCGCACGGCCGGGTCTCGGCTCCGCGGTGGTCACTACGGCTCTCTCCCCGTCCTCCGCCGGCCCGTACTTCCCCAAGGACGCCGTCCCGGGGCCTCAAGTTGCCTGGGGACGCTAGCACGTGCCCCATCAGGTAAGGAGGCGCCGCGGACGGCGCCTCCTCAACGTCCGCGCGTCAGCCGACGCGCGTCATCTTGTCGCCGAACGTCGGCTCCGTCAGATCGCCCTGGAGCGCGACGGGGGCACTGACCTTTCCGCTGCCGGTACCGACGGTCACCACTCCGACCTGCGTACCGGCAGGCGCGGTGTGGGAGATCTCGTTGCCGCTGTCCGTGACGGACAGTTCGACCTTCAGCCCCGTCCAGCCGACGGCCTTCAGGTTCTTGGTGGCGACGACGGGCGTGCTGCGGCCGAAGCCGTCGTCGACGTACCCGACGACGTCACCCTTCTTCACGACGGTGGCCGAGGTGACGGCCGCCTGCGAGTCCTGGATCAGCTTGAGACCGTTGGTCAGCGACAGCTTGAGGCTGTCGTAGAGGCGGCCGGTATTGGCCTGCTGCCCCATGACCACGCCGTAGATCCGGTGCGTCTTGCCGTCCACGACCGTGTTCGCGGACCAGAGCAGACATCCGCCCGCAGGGGTGGACGAACCCGTCTTGATGCCGCTCACACCGGGCTTCAGCAGGAGCGTGTTGTTGTTGTAGATCGGGGTGGTGATGTCCTCGATCTGGACCTCGGGCATGTCCACGATCTCGCGGAACACCTCGTTCTGCATGACCGCCTGGGCCAGCTTCAGCTGGTCGGCCGCGGTGGAGACGGTCGTCTTCTCCAGCCCACTGGGGTCCGTGTACGTCGTCCCGGTCATCCCGAGTTCCTTGGCCGCGTCGTTCATCTTGTCGACGAACTCCGCGTCGGTCGGGGAGTCCCAGCGGGCGAACAGCCGGGCGGCGTTGTTCCCGGACGGGATCATCAGGAGCTGGAGCAGATCGCGCTGGCTGAGCTGCTGCCCCTTCGTGAGGGGGGCCGTCGACTCGTCGGTCAGCTTGGACTCGTCCTCCGCCCGCTGGTCGACCGTGATCATCTCGCCGGGCTCGTCACCCTTGAGCGGGTGCTCGCGCAGGATGACGTACGCCGTCATGACCTTCGCGACACTGGCGATCGGCGCGGGCTTCTGCGCCCCTTCGGAGCCGAGCGAACCCACGCCGTCGACGATCACGGCGGACTGCCCCTGGCCGGGCCAGGCGAGGTCCAGCGGGTCGCCCTGGAAGGTGTACGTCGGCTCCGCCGTCAGCCTGAGCTCGGGCGTCGGTAGCGGGCGCACCATCTGCGCGATCGCAAAGATGACCACCGCGAGCAGGAGCAGCGGGGTCCAGATCTTGACCCGGCGCACCGCGGTGCGAACCGGCGTCTCCTCCGGCGGAGGGGTATTCGTGAGCTCGGCGAGCAGGTCGAGCGGCGGCTTGGGCGGCAAGGGCTGCTGCCGGGTCCGCTCGGCCCCGCTGAGCGCCGGGCCGGGCGCACCGGCGCCCGGCGAGGCCGCCCAGCTGGGCGCCGCGGAACGCCCGGCACCCCGGTCGGGCGTGACGTCCGGGGTGACCGTGGGCCCGATCACGGGCGCGGCACCCGACCGCACGTCATCGGAACGCAACGGCACGAACTTGCTGGTCCGCTCGGCGGGCGTCTCCGGCTTCGGCATCGCCGGGGGGATCTTCAACGCGGTCGTCGGCTGATCGACCCGAGCGGGCTTGACGGCCTTGAAGACGGCGGTGGGCTGATCGATTCCGCGCTTGTCCTGCGGGGCGTCGGTGGGGGTGGGGGTGTCGGTGGGGGTGGGGGTGTCGGTGGGGGTGGTGGTGGTCCCGGAGGAAACGGCGGGCTCGGCGGGCTCGGCGGGCGTGGCCGTCGGCTTGGCGGGCTCGGCGGAGCCGGTGGGCTCGGTGGAGCCGGTGGATCCGGCAGGCTCTGTCGACTCGGTCGGCCTGGGCAGCCCGGCGGGCTCAGCCGGGGCCGCGGGGCCGCCGGGCTCGGTCGGCTGGGCGAGCTCGGCGCAGCCGGCGGATTCGGCGGACCGGACCGGCTCGGCAGGTTCTGCCGGTTCGGCGGCCTCGACCGCCTCGGCGGGTTCGGAGCCTTCAGTGGCCTGAGCAGGCTCGGTCCGATCGGCGGACTCCGCAGGCTCGGCGGCCTCGGGCAGCTCTACCCGGTTGGCGGCATCCGTGCCCCCGGCCGGCTCAGCGGGTGCCGCAGCGTCAGCGGCCCCGTCGGCATCGGCGGGCTCGGGCTCGTTCGCCGGCTCGGCGGGTGTGGCCGGATCCGTGGGCTCCTCGGCGTCCGCAGTCATCGCCGACGCAGTGGACGCCGCCGGCTCGTCCGACGTGGACTCCTCGCGGGTCCTCGGGACCCGGGGCTCGTCCGCGGTCTCGGCGGCGCCGTCCGCGTCGTCGCCGCGCGCGACCCACGCGGCGACCGCCGCACGCAACCTCGCGTCACCCGGCTCCGCAGCCGCACCCGGCTCCGAGCCCGCGTCCGCCTCAGCCGTCACCGGAGCCTCAGCGGCCCCGTCGGCGTCCGAGGGCTCCCCGGTGCCACCGGGAGACGTGGAGCCCTTCTCAGGGCCGTCCAGGGCCTCTCCGGAAGCCGGAGGACCGTCATCGGCGCCGTCGTCCGACACCGGCATACGGAACACCGCCGTCGCACTGTCCGTCGAAGCGGCGGCCGGTTCTCGGAACACGGCGAGCCGCGGATCACGTTCTTCCGCAGCCGTCCCCGACGACTTCCGCTGCTCCGACTTGTCGGGGGACTCGCCCGCCACCGATGCCTCCTCCATGCGCGGCGGGGGCATCCCCGCACTGTTCGACTGTCCGAACCATCTACCAGTGTCCTGTGTGAACCACTACCCCGGCTGCTAGACGAGAACGACATACCTTCTGGTTCCCGTACAAAGCACCCAGGCGCTCTCGACAGACCAATGTGAGAGGGGTCACCCTGTCATTCATCCACGCGGGGAGGCATGGATGGGCAGGAGCCGCAGAACAATTCCGGAGGAGCTTCTGCTGCTCGCTCTGGACCCGACCACGGGTACCACAGCGCAGCCGCAGTCGCTCGACCTCGGCCTCGCCGGAGCACAGCTAGTGGAGCTGGCTCTGGCAGGACGGATAGCCCCTGACGGGGATCGTATCGCCGTGGTGATGCCACGGCCGACAGGAGATCCGACTCTGGACTCCGCACTGGAACTGCTGCGCCGACGCGGCAGCCCGGTCCGGGCCGTCCACTGGATTGGCGGGCCCCGACTGGGGCTGCGCCAGATCTACCTCGCTCATCTGGAGCGGTGCGGCATGGTGCATGCCGTGGCGGGCCAGATGTGCGGAGTGCTGCCGACGACTCGCTACCAGGCGACGGACACGGCAATCAGCCGGGACATCAGAAACCGGCTGGACAGTGCGATCCGCACCGGCGTACCGCCGGACCCGCGGACCGCGGCGCTCGCCGCACTGGCCCACGCGGTCGGACTCGGCAAGCACCTGTACCCCGGGAACGAGGGGCGCTCGTCGCGCTCCCGGCTCCGGGACCTGATCAGACACGACCCGATGGGCGGACTCGTGGCGCACGCCGTGATGGACGTCCAGAACGGCGTGGCCGTACAGCCACGCCGTAATCAGCAGGCGGCAGGCGTGCCGTTGCAGCCCGGGGCGCAAGCGCGTCACGGCAGCATGGCGCACACCTCCGTCCGCTGACCGCAGCACCGCACCGCAGCACCGCACCGAACACCGCGCAGAGCACCGCGCGGAGAACCGAATACCGCCGCACCGACGTCCCCAAGACCCGGTTCGGGAGCCGCACCACGCGCGGGGCAGCCGGATCCACCGGCTGCCCCGCGCGCCTGCGTGTGGCCATTTCCCAGCGCGCCCATGGTCATGGGTGGCAATCTGCTGAGCAGTAGATACGCACAGCTACATAGCCGGAGGTGCCGTTTCCGTGCCGTCCAACGTCAATCCCACCGTCAGGCGACGCCGGTTGGGCCAGGAATTGCGCCGCCTGCGCGAGATCAAGGGCATGACGGCCGAGGAGGTGGCGGAGCGCCTGCTGGTCTCGCAGTCGAAGATCAGCCGCCTGGAGAACGGCCGCCGCTCCATCAGCCAGCGAGACGTCCGCGACCTCTGCGGCGTGTACGAGGTCGAGGACCACCGCATCGTCGACTCACTCATGCAGATGGCCAAGGACTCCCGCCAGCAGGGCTGGTGGCACGCCTTCGGCGACATCCCGTACAGCGTCTACATCGGTCTGGAGACCGATGCGGAGTCCTTGCGGGTGTACGAGCCCCAGGTCGTACCGGGCCTGCTGCAGACCCGGCAGTACGCCGAGGCGCTCATCAACGGCGCCCTGCCGGAATCCGCCCCTTCCGACATCGAGAAGCGGGTCAACGTCCGGGCGCGCCGACAGGACCGGATCAACGCGCCGGAGCATCCGCTGCGCCTCTGGGCCGTCATCGACGAGTCCGCGCTGCACCGGATGGTCGGCGGCAAGCAGGTGATGATCGACCAGCTGGAGCACCTCATCGAGCAGTCGAACCTGCCCCACGTCACCATTCAGGTGCTGCCGTTCGAAATGGGGGCACACCCCGGCATCAACGGGCAGTACGCCATTCTGGAATTCCCGGATGCCGCGGACTCCAGCGTGGTCTACATCGAGGGCGTCACCAGTGACCTGTATCTGGAGAAAGCCAATGATGTGCAGCGATACAGCGTCATGTACGAGCACTTGCGGGCACAGGCGCTGAATGTGGAACAGACCCGGGAGTTCATCAGCGACATCGCCAAGGGTTACACCCGCTGATTCCAGTCACGCCGCGAAGTCTGTTTTGCGAGAAATACAGCGATGTCAGGTGAGGGGTGGCGGCAGAGTACACCGCCGCCACCTCTCGGCGGAAGACTCACAGGGGATATGCCATCCGGTCGAGTGAATGGCCCCGTCACGCAGGGAAGTTGGCGAGTAGCGTCGATCACGCCAACAGGAACGCAGTCGGTTCCGCTCGCACAACTCTCTGAACCGGAGTGAAAATGGCTATTCTTCAGGGTGCTACGGACATGTGGACGAAGTCCTCGTACTCCGGCGGCAACGGCGCGTGCGTCGAGGTCAAGTCCCCCATCACGCAGGCCATTGCCGTGCGCGACTCGAAGGTTCCCGAGGGCCCCTCGATCACCTTCGTGCCCGGCGCGTGGAATGCCTTCGTGCGGGATGTCGCAGCGGGCGCTGTCGACGCCTGACCGGTGCTGTCCGCAGCACACGGAAGCATCAACGACCGGAGCCCTCTCGACTGGCCCGCCGTCCTGGCCGAGGGGGCCCTGCTCCGAGCCGGACGGCCTTCAGGACACTGCTTCGCGGCAACTGCTCCACAGCGACCGCTTCACAGCAACTGAAGGCCGTCCGGCCGAAGATCAGCGCAACTGATCGACGTACCGGTCCGTCCCGGGCACGGTAGGGATGAACGGCGCGACCAGTTCGACCCGCCCCAGGCCCGATGCGGCGACCGCCCCGTCGAGCCCCGTGAAGTGCTTCGCCCAGCAGGCACGCGGGTCCTCCTGGAGAAACCACAGCAGCGTCAGCCGGGTGTCCACGCCCTCGACCTGCTTCACATAGGTCATGCGGTCACCGGGCAGCGGCGTGGGCCGGAAGACCGTGACCATCGCCGCAGGCGACCCGGCGAGCAGCTTCGGCAGATGCCGGGAGCGCAGCCACTCCAGCAGTTCCGCGCGCCGCTCGGGCCCGTCGGCGTCGACGACCTGGAGCACGAGCCCCGCGTACGGATGGTCGAGCGCGTGGAAGTCGCGCGGCCCGGCGGCCCCGTCGCGGTAGACGGTCGCCTCGTGGTCCTGGAAGGCCGTGAAGACGTGGGTCCGGTCCTGGTGGACGCGGCCGTCCCGGTTGAGCCGCTTGTTGATCCCGACGGTCCACTTCATGTGCTCGTCGTAACGCCCGTCCGTCACCCAGTAGGTGGACAGATAACACCCGGCGCCGACCGGCTGCGCCACCGCGGACTTCTCCGGGTAGCGCAGTTCCTGGAGCTCACGGGTGGCGACCCAGCGCCGGCCCGCGAACATCCAGGGCATCGCCATCGCGCCGGCGATGTAGTGATCGTCCTCGTACCAGCGGTTGTAGGCGTACTCATGGCCCGGATGCGGTTCGACCATGGTGATCAGCGCGTGCCCGGGGTGGACTCCGTACGGTCCCACCGCCGCCAGCTCCGCGTACGGACCGCTCCGTGTCTCCTCGCTCATGCCGTTCCCCTTCCGTGCTTCGCCACGGCGTCCTACTCTGACGCTCCGTCAGAAGAACTGCCAGAGCCGGGAGGCGCCGATGTTGCTCGCTGGGAAGACCGTCATCGTGTCGGGTGTCGGCACCGGTCTCGGTCATCAGGTCGCGGCGGCCGTCGTACGGGACGGGGGCCACGCGGTCCTCGGTGCGCGTACCGCGGCGAATCTCGCCAGGACGGCCGCCGAGATCGATCCGGAGGGCCGGCACACGGCCCGGCTGGCGACCGACATCACCGACGAGACGCAGTGCGAGGCGCTCGCCGGGCTTGCTCTCTCGCGGTTCGGGCGGATCGACGCGGTGGTTCATGTGGCCGCCCTGGACACCCACTTCGGCGGCCTGGAGGATGCCGACTTCGCCGCCTGGCAGTCGGTGCTCGACGTCAATCTGCTCGGGACGCTACGGATGACCAGGGCCTGTCTGCCCGCACTGAAGGAGCACGGCGGTTCGGTGGTCATCATCGGTACGCAGTCCTCGGTGGCCGCCCCGACCCAGGTGCGCCAGGCGGCGTACGCGGCGTCGAAGGGCGCGCTCACGTCCGCGATGTACTCGCTGGCGCAGGAGCTGGGACCGCACCGGATACGGGTGAACACGGTGCTGCCCGGCTGGATGTGGGGGCCGCCGGTACAGGCGTACGTGAAGTTCGCCGCACATACGGACGGAGTGCCCGAGGAGGAGGTGCTGGCCGGGCTCACCGCACGGATGGCGCTGCCCGAGCCGGCCACGGACGGGGATGTGGCGGAGGCCGCGGTGTTCCTGGCCTCCGACCGGGCCCGGTCGATCACCGGACAGTCGCTTCTGGTCAACGCCGGCGAGCTGATGCGCTGACGGCAGGGGCAGATCTCCTCCTCACTCGGCCGCACGGGACCCGCATCCCGTGCGGTCTTTCTCGTATGTACGACACTGACGAAGTGCCCGCCCATCGTGTGGCCGCTGTCACGTTCGCGACAACGCCCCACAAGGTCAAGAACAAGCAAAATCGTTCGGCTTGCTGATTGGCGTTCACATCTCTGATCGCTCGAAGCCTTGACCGAGGACCCGGACAGGCGGTTCAATCCCCGAAGTCCCCGCTCCCGCACGGGGTCACCGCTGAACGGCCGTACTGACGGAGTGCGTACCCGTTCACAAGGCGGACCCCTGGAGGGGGCACATGAACAGTCTCGACTGGGCCGTGCTCATCGGCTACTTCGGTGTGATGGTCGCGATCGGACTCTGGTCGCACAAGCGCGTGGACAACGTCAGCGACTTCTTCACGGCCGGCGGCAAGATGCCGTGGTGGCTGTCGGGCATCTCGCACCACATGTCCGGCTACAGCGCGGTGATGTTCACCGGCTACGCGGGCATCGCGTACCAGTACGGCGTCACGTCCTTCGTGACCTGGTCGCTGCCGATCGCCATCGGCATCGGTATCGGCGCCAAGCTCTTCGCGCCCCGGCTCAACCGGCTGCGCTCGCGACTGCACGTCGCCTCGCCGCTCGAATACCTCAAGACCCGGTACAACATCCCGACCCAGCAGGCACTGGCCTGGTCCGGGCTGCTCCTGAAGATCGTGGACGTCGGTGCCAAATGGGCGGCCATCGCGACACTGCTCTCCGTCTTCACCGGCATCACCCTCACCCAGGGCATCTTCATCACCGGCGCCATCACTGCCGTCTACTGCACGGTCGGCGGCCTGTGGGCCGATGCGCTCACCGAGCTCGGCCAGTTCATCATCCAGCTCTTCGCCGGGCTCGCGATGCTGGTCATCGCCATGCGCGAGCTGGGCGGCTTCAGCTCGCTGTGGACGGTCTGGGACAAGCTGCCCGAGGGCCACACGGAGCCGACGGCGGGTCCGTACACCGTGACGTTCCTGCTGGCGTACCTGTTCATCAAGACCTTCGAGTACAACGGCGGCATGTGGAACCAGGCCCAGCGCTACATGGCCACGGACTCCGCACGCTCGGCGACCCGTTCGGCCTATCTCTCCGCGATCCTGTGGCTCGTCTGGCCGGTCGTCCTCTTCTTCCCGATGTGGGTGGCCCCGCTGCTCGTCGAGGCCAAGAAGCCGGACGCCTCGGACTCGTACGCCCTGATGACCGAACAGCTGCTGCCGCACGGGCTGCTGGGCCTGGTGGTCGTCGGGTTCTTCTCGCACACGATGGCCATGTGCTCCTCCGACGCCAACGCCATCTCGGCGGTCTTCACCCGCGACATCGCGCCGGTCTTCTCCAAGGCCGCGCGCACCTGGAGCAACCGCAGCGGTCTGCTGGCGGCGCGGCTCTCCACGCTCGCCTTCCTCGGTCTGTCGATGGCGCTGGCGACGCAGATCAACTCGCCGACGTTCAAGGACATCATCTCGGTCGTCATCAAGTGGGTGGCGGGTCTGATGGGCCCGATCGCGATCCCGTTCATGCTGGGTCTGCTGCGCAGGTTCCGGAAGTCGGGGCCGACGGCGGCGCTCACCAGCTGGGCGGCGGGGCTGCTCGCGTTCTTCTTCACCAATTACAACCTCGACGGTTCGGTCAAGACGGATGTGGCGCTCCAGTACCAGGTGGCGCTTCCGCTGGCGATCTCGCTGGTCCTCTACATCGTGATCGGCTTCATCAAGCCGGAGGACACCCCGGAGCGCGACGCGGTCATCGAGCAGATCAACACGGACGACGACGGGGGCGCGGCGGGAGGAGCCGCGGGCGGTGCGGGGATTCCCGCGCAGGCCGGTCCCGGGGGCCCGGCGGTGCTCCGTGAGGGCGTGAAGGACTGACCTTCGCGCAGCAGCGGACGGTTCGTACGACAGCGGGGGTGGCGGGCCGGAGGGTCCGCCACCCCCGTTGCCGTGACCGCTCTCAGCCTCGCGGGTAGCGGACCAGCCAGCCGGTGGCGACGGCGGTCGGGCTGTGCAGGGCGGGGCCCTGGGTCATCTCCATCGCGAAGTCGTCGGAGAGTTCGAGGAGGGTGGAGCGGCCTTCCAGTTCGGCGAGCCAGGCGGGCGGCAGGGCCGTCTCCCCGTGCAGTACGCCGAGGAGGGCTCCGCAGACGGCGCCGGTGGCCGCGGAAGGGCCTCCGTGGTTCACCGCGAGGCGCAGTCCGTGCCGGACGTCCTCGCCGACCAGGGCGCAGTACAGGGCCACGGACAGGACCTCCTCTGCGGAGTCCGTGGCGCCGAGTGCCTCGATGAGGGCGGGGCCCGGGATGCCCTGGCGTACGGAGCCGAGGGCCTGCTTGAGGGCCTCGGTGACCGGTTCGTGGCCCGGGCGTCCGGCGAGCAGGGCCAGGGCGTGCTGCACGGAGCCGTCCAGGGTCTCGCCGCGGGCCAGCCCGTGGATCATGACGGCGAGGGCTCCGGCGGCGAGCTGGGCGGTGGTGTGGCCGTGGGTCTGGGCGGCGCACTCGACGGCGAGCTGGAGGACGAGCTGCGGCTCCCAGCCGACCAGGAGGCCGAAGGGCGCGGAGCGGGTGAGGGCGGCCGAGTCCCGCGCGGTGGGGTTCTTCGGCTGGTCGAGGGTGCCCATCACGGTGTCGCCGAAGCCGGTGAGGCATTCCCGGGTGGGGGCGCGGCGGGTGTACAGCCACTCTTCGCGCGCGAGCCAGCCGTCTTCCGTACGGCGTTCGTCGGGCCCCCAGTCGCGCTGGGTCGCGGCCCAGCGCAGATGGGCCCGGTGGACGTCGGTGGGCGGGTGCCAGGCGCCGGTGTCGCGGCGGACCTGGGCGCGTATCAGCCCGTCGACGGTGAACAGGGTGAGCTGGGTGACGGCGGTGACGGCGCCGCGTCTGCCGTGCGCGGGTACGAAGTCGGTGACCGCTTCGGCGCCGTGTGCCTCGCGGATCTGCTCCAGCGTGAGCCCGGTGACGGCCGCGCCGAGCGCGTCACCGATGGCGCCGCCGAGCAGGGCGCCGCGCACCCGGCTGCGGAAGTCCTGCTGTTCGGCACGGCCCCAGACAGCTGTGGTCCCTGTGCTCACCGTGCCCCTTCCCTCCGATTACCGGCGTACGACATTCCGGCGTGCGACTGCGCAAGCACTGTAATCGAACGGGAAGGGGCGGATCAGGGCTGGATCGGTATGTACGGAGTAGCTATTGAGAGCACTTTTGAACGGCATTCCTCACGGTTTTCCGGGGTAGCCGCCGCGCACTTCCCCGCTATCCGAACTGGCCCACCTTGTAGTCGCCCGCGGGCTGCTGAAGGATGACGTTCAGCCGGTTGTAGGCGTTGATGACGGCGATGAGGGACACCAGGGCGACGAGCTGGTCCTCGTCGTAATACTTGGTGGCGTTCTCCCATACCTCGTCCGGGACACCACCGGCCGCGTCGGCGATACGCGTGCCCTGTTCGGTGAGTTCCAGTGCGGCGCGCTCGGCGTCGGTGAAGACGTTGGCCTCGCGCCAGGCCGCGATCAGGTTGAGCCGGGTCGAGGTCTCGCCGTTGTGCGCGGCGTCCTTGGTGTGCATGTCGGTGCAGAAGCCGCAGCCGTTGATCTGGCTGGCGCGGATCTTCACCAGTTCCTGTGTCGTGGCCGGCAGCGCCGAATCCGTGATCACCTTCCCCGCCGAGTTGAAGTGCTTCATGAGGGGACCGGCGAGCGCGTTGCCGAAGACGTTCAGACGAGCGTTCATGACGAACTCCTGTATGCCGTTGCTGATGCCTGTACCTCTCTGACGGAACGGCTCGGCATGATGTGACACGGCCGCCCGTGACGTACGCCACAGGCGGCCGACGGCCTTGCGCCACCTCGCGTCAGCTCGGCAGCACCGGCAGCAGCTCCGGCAGATGCCCGTCCGATGCGGCGGCTGCCTTGACGCGCTCCTCGGGCACCTCGCCGTACAGCGTCGTACGCGGCTTCGCCGGGCGGCCCGCGAGGTCGGCGATGGCGATGAGGTCCTGGACCGAGCGGTACGAGCCGTAGCTCGAACCGGCCATCCGGGAGATGGTCTCCTCCATCAACGTGCCGCCCACGTCGTTCGCGCCCGAGCGCAGCATCTCCGCCGCGCCCTCCGCGCCCAGCTTCACCCAGCTGGTCTGGATGTTGGTGATGTGCGGGTGCAGGAGGAGACGGGCCATCGCGGTGACCGCGCGGTTGTCGCGGGCGGTCGGGCCGGGGCGGGCGATGCCGGCCAGGTAGACGGGCGCGTTGGTGTGGATGAACGGCAGCGTCACGAACTCGGTGAAACCACCGGTCTCCTGCTGGAGGTTGGCCAGCGTCCGCAGGTGGCCGAGCCAGTGGCGTGGCTGGTCGACGTGCCCGTACATCATGGTCGACGAGGAGCGCAGACCCACCTCGTGGGCCGTCCCGATGACCTCCAGCCAGGTGGCCGTCGGCAGTTTGCCCTTGGTGAGGACCCAGCGGACCTCGTCGTCGAGGATCTCGGCCGCCGTGCCGGGGATCGAGTCGAGTCCGGCCTCCTTCGCTGCGGTCAGCCAGTCACGGATGGACATGCCGGTGCGGGTGGCCCCGTTGACGACCTCCATCGGCGAGAAGGCGTGCACGTGCATGCCGGGGACGCGTTCCTTCACGGCCCGCGCGATGTCGAAGTAGGCCGTGCCGGGCAGGTCGGGGTGGATGCCGCCCTGCATGCAGACCTCGACCGCGCCGACGTCCCACGCCTGTGCGGCGCGGTCGGCGACCTGGTCCAGCGAGAGGGTGTACGCGTCGGCGTCCGTACGCCGCTGGGCGAAGGCGCAGAACCGGCAGCCGGTGTAGCAGACGTTGGTGAAGTTGATGTTCCGCGTGACGATGTACGTGATGTCGTCGCCGACCACGTCCCGGCGCAGCGTGTCCGCGATCCGGCACAGCTCGTCCAGCGCGGGCCCGTCCGCGTGCAGCAGGGTGAGCGCCTGGTCGTCGGTGAGCTTCGTCGGGTCGTCGGCGGCCTGGCTGAGGGCCTGGCGTACGTCGCCGTCGATGCGGGACGGCACCATGCCGGGGGCCGCCGCCTCGCGGAGCGCCTCCCAGTCCCCGTACACCTCGTCGAAGTCGTCGCGCCGGTCGCCGGTGCGGCCCTCGGTGTCGATGGTGCGGTGCAGGTCGGTGCGGCCGGTGGCGCTGAACCCCTCGTCGGGTTCCTGCCAGGGCAGTCCGACCGGGATCGCCCCCTCCTTCGCCAGGCCCGTCTCCGGGTCCGCGAGTGCCCGCACGTGCGGGAGGAGGCGGGGGTCCAGCCACGGCTCGCCGCGCTGGATGAACTCCGGGTAGATGGTGAGGCGTTCGCGGAGCGTGAAGCCGGACTCGGCGGTCTTCGCGGCCAGTTCGTCGATGTGCGGCCAGGGGCGCTCGGGGTTCACATGGTCGGGGGTGAGCGGCGAGACGCCGCCCCAGTCGTCGATCCCGGCGCCGATGAGGAGGGCGTACTCGGCGTCGACGAGGTTCGGCGGGGCCTGGATACGGGCGGACGGGCCGAGGATGTGGCGGGCGACGGCGATCGCGGCGGCCAGTTCCTCCAGCTCGGCGTCCGGCATACCGCGCATCGCCGTGTCCGGCTTCGCGCGGAAGTTCTGCACGATGACTTCCTGGATGCCGTGGTAGGCGCGGGCCGTCCTGCGCAGCTCGAAGAGGGAGTCGGCGCGCTCCTCGTACGACTCGCCGATGCCGATCAGGATGCCGGTGGTGAAGGGGACGTTGGACCGCCCCGCGTCCTCCAGCACCCGCAGCCGCACGGCGGGCTCCTTGTCGGGTGAGCCGTGGTGCGGGCCGCCGGGCTCGGACCACAGGCGGGTCGCCGTCGTCTCCAGCATCATCCCCATGGACGGCGCGACGGGCTTGAGCCGCTGCAGATCCGTCCACGTCATGACACCCGGGTTGAGGTGCGGGAGCAGCCCCGTCTCCTCCAGGACCCGGATCGCCATCGCCCGTACGTACGCGAGCGTGTCGTCGTACCCCTCGGCCTCCAGCCACTCGCGCGCCTCGGGCCAGCGGTCCTCCGGCCGGTCGCCGAGCGTGAACAGCGCTTCCTTGCAGCCCATTTCGGCGCCCTTGCGGGCGATGTCGATGACCTCGTCGGGCGACAGGAACATCCCGTGGCCCTCGCGGCGCAGCTTCCCCGGCACGGTCACGAACGTGCAGTAGTGGCACTTGTCCCGGCACAGCCGCGTCAACGGGATGAAGACCTTGCGGGAGTACGTGATGACGCCCGGCCGGCCCGCCGCGTCGAGCCCGGCGTCCCGCACCCGGGCCGCGGACCCGGCGAGGTCCGTCAGATCGTCGCCACGCGCCTGCAACAGCACGGCGGCCTCGCCCGCATCGAGGGCGACGCCGTCCCGGGCGCGCTTGAGTGCGCGCCGCATGGCGTTGGTGGTCGGGCGTCCGCGCTGAGGATCGGTCATGAACCGAGCATACGAGCGAGGACCTAGTCTCCGACCAGCGCTCCGGTGGATCGGACCGCCCCCGCACTCCTGGCGCCTGGACCGTTATGCCCCGCTTGCCCCGTAGGGTCGGCACGGTGATGGAAACGATCGTCCTCGGCATCGGCGAAACACTCATCCGCGACGACCGCTACTGGGCGTCCTGGGCCAACTGGCTGGGCATCCCGCCGCACACACTCAGCGCCCTGGTCGGCGCCGCGGTCACCCAGGGCGGCGAGGGCGCCGACGCACTGCGCCTGCTGCGCCCCGGCATGGACGTCGCCGAGGCCGCACACGCCCGCTCGGCGGCCGGCCGGGGCGAGCACCTGGACGAGTCGGACCTCTACCCCGACGTACGCCCCGCACTCGCCGAACTCCGGGCACTGGGCCTCCGGGTCGTGATCGCGGGCAACCGGACCGCCCGCGCCGGCGAACTGCTCCGCGCCCTGGACCTGCCCGCGGACCTGGTCGTCACCTCGGAGGAGTGGGGCGTCGCCAAACCGGACCCTGGCTTCTTCGAACACGTACTGACCGCCGCGGAAGCCGACCCCCGGGCCACCCTGTACGTGGGCGACCACCCGGCCAACGACCTGTTCCCGGCCAGGTCCGCGGGCCTGCGTACGGCCCACATCCGCCGCGGCCCCTACGGCCACTGGTGGGCGGAGCACCCGGACGTGACGGAGACGGCTGACTGGCACATCACGACACTGACGGAACTCCCGTCCCTCCTGGGCAAACCCGCCACGGAGCCGGGCCCGGCGGCCCCGGCGAGGGCGCTGCGGTCGGTGTAGGTGTCGCATCGGGCCGGCCTAACCCCGACGGAACAGCCCCGTCCAGAGGAACGCTTCGCCGAACAGCGGGGACTCGGGCGGCTCGTCGCGCATGCGGCGCAGTTCGATTTCCGTCAGGTCGGAGAAGATCCAGCGCAACGACTCCGCCGTGTACGCGAGCCCGCCCTGAAGGCCAGCCTCGCGGTAGAAGTCCGCGTCCGGGAGTTCCGAGCCCATGCCGCCCGCCGCGAAGCACGTGAGGGCGAGGTGGCCGCCGGGGGCGAGGACGCGGTCCAGGAGGGCGAGGTAGCTGATGCGGCGGTGGGGCGGCAGGTGGTGGAAGCAGCCGGAGTCGTAGACCAGGTCGTACGGTCCTGTGAGCTCGGCGGTCGTCGGCGCGAACGCGTCGCCGCAGTGGAACCGGACGTCGGCGCCCGCCTCGTTCGCCCGCTCCTCGGCCCAGGCGATCGCTGCCGGGGACAGGTCGACCGCGTCCACCTCGAAGCCCAGGGCGGCCAGGTGGAGGGCGTTGCGGCCGGGGCCGCAGCCCAGGTCGAGGGCGCGGCCTGGGGTGATCAGGCCACGGTCGGCGTACGAGACCAGGTTCTCGTCCGGCTTCGCCACGAAGAACGGCACCGCCCTGGCCCGGTACGCGTAGAACCCGTCCCACCACGAGGCCCCGCCCGCCGTCCAGCGGTCGGCCTCCGGTGCGAACAGGCCGTCCAGGAGTCTCAGTACGTCGTCCACCGAGCGTATGTTCCGGTCCATCAACTGCCCCTTTCCCAGGGGCAACACGATACGTCTTGGAGACATTGAAAGCCCAGGTCAGAGGTGGTGCGCGGAAGTCGTCCGCAGTCGTCTCCCGGGCTGGCGCGGGGAGTGGAGGCCGGGGAGTCCGCGTGCCGGACCGGGCCCCGCCACGCGGCCCCAGGTGGCCGTCACGGGGCCGTTCCGGACTGCGCGTCGCCAGGTTTCCGGGCGGATTCCGGAACGGCCGCACCGGGCCCCCGGGGCGGGTGCCGTGCCGCGCCGTGATGGGATGCGGCACATGACAGTCCCGTCGCTTCGCGCCCGTATAGAGCACTTTTACGCCACCGTGCCCCTGGTGTTCGCCGAGGCGGAGGAGTACGGCCCGTTGCGGCTGTTCGTACGGAGGGCGGCGGGCGCCCCGTACTACGGAGGACCGGGCCACGGCCGGCCGATCGCCGCAGGTGCCGACGCCGTCACGGGTGCCGACATCGCACGCGTACGGGCCCGGCAGCGGGAGCTCGGTGTGCCGGAGGCGTTCGAGTGGCTGGACGAGGTGGCTCCCGCAATGCGCGGGCTGATCGAGGCGGCGGGCCTGCCCGTGCTGGAGCGGCCGTTGATGGTCCTCGACCCGGAGCATCCGCTGCTGGCGCCGCCCCTGCCGGACGGGGTGACGGTCCGCGCCCTGGACGCCGACGACCCGGCCCTGGCCGCCGCCCTCGCCCTCCCCCGCCTGGCCTTCGCCGATGTGGGCACGGCGGTGGGCACTGCGGGGCGTGCGGAACTGGCTCTCGTAGCCGAGACGTTGACGGGGGACGGCACCCTCGCGACCGTGCGTCCGACCCTCCGCGCCGGTCACAAGGTCCTCGTGGCAGCCCTCGCGGCAGATGGGACTCCGCTCGCTGTGGGGCACTACCACCCGGCGGACGGCATCACCGAGATCGGCGGCATCGGGACCCTTCCCACGGCCCGACGCCAGGGGCTGGGCGCGGCCGTCATGGCAGCCCTGGCCTGCCACGCACGGGACCACGGCGTGCACACCGTGTTCCTCGCCTACGCCGAGGACGCGGTCGCCCGTATCTATGCCCGCCAGGGCTTCCGGCCGGCCGGTACCACCCTGCTGATCGCGAACCAGCCCGCCCGCTCGTAACGCGTCGCCGCACCCGTCACGGGGCCAGTGACCGCCAGATCCGGTCCGGCAGGACGCGGGCGGCCTCGTCGAGGTCGACGTCGTCGATGCCCGAGAGCCAGCGGCGGGCGACGGCGACGACCGGGCCGAGGACCAGCGACTCGATCAACGCGAGCGGCAGCGGGGCGATCTCGCCCGATTCGACGCGCGGCTTGAGCCACTCGGCGAACGGCGAGAGCCGGGCCTCCTGGGCATCGCGGAGTTCCTTGCCCTTGGCCATGCCGTAACGGTCGGCCGTGGCGGAGTGCAGGAGCAGGGCGGCGGCCCGGTGCTCCTGGACGAAGGCCAGATAGGCCCGGACGAGGGCTTCGATCGCGGTCCGGGTGGTGGGGGCGGCCTGCAGAGCCATCGCCAGCTCGCCCAGCAAACGGCCCAGCCAGCGGTGCATCAGCTCGGCGACGAGGCCGTCGATGCTGCCGAAGTGGTGGTACAGGCTGCCCAGACTGACTCCGCTGGCCTTGGTGACCGCGCCGACCGTAATGCCCCGCTCGCCCTCTTCGCCGTACATGCGCAGCGCTGCGTCGAGGAGCAAGTCGGCGGTCACCGCGCCGCGTTGCTGTTTGGGGCTCATAGAGATCCTTACCGGTTCTAGAGTAGGTTTCTAGAAACTGATTCCAATTTTACGGGGTTGACGTGTTCGAGCTGGGGGGAAGCGGGGCCGAGCCCCTGGAGGCGGGTGACCCGCTCCGGATCGGATCGATACCGCTGGCGGGGCGGCTCGGGGCCGGCGGCATGGGGCGGGTGTACCTCGGCGTCCACGAGGGACGGTACGTGGCCGTCAAGCAGCTGCTTTCCTCCGTCGTCGGCGAGGACGCCGACTTCGTGCGCCGGTTCGGTCACGAGCTGGACAACCTGGCCCGGCTCCCCGCGGAGGCCACCGCACCGCTGCTCGCCAGCGACCGCACCGCGATGCCCCCGTGGTTCGCCACCGCGTACGTTCCCGGGCTCACCCTCAGCCAGGCCGTCGAGCTGCACGGCGGCTCCCTGCCCGCCTCCGCGCTCTGGGTGCTGCTGCGGAAGGCGGCTGCCGCCCTGGCGCCGGTGCACGCGCTGGACATGGTGCACCGGGACATCAAACCCTCCAACGTCATGCTGACCCTCGACGGGCTCACCCTCATCGACTTCGGCGTCGCCCGCGCCACCGAGCAGAGCCAGCTGACCAGAACCGGCATGGTCGTGGGCACACCCGCCTACATGGCGCCCGAACAGGCCTCGGGCTCACGCGGGTTGAGCGGCGCAACCGACGTGTTCGCGCTGGCCTCGGCGCTCAACTACGCGGCGTGCGGCAGGCCGCCCTTCGGCGACGACTCGGGCCACGGTGTGCTCTACCGCATCGTCCACGAGCAGCCCGACCTGGCGCCGCTGCGGGAGCTGGACCCCCATCTCGCCGAGCTTCTCGCGGCCTGCCTCGACAAGGACCCGGACGGCCGCCCGACCGCCGCCGAGCTCGTGGAGAGCGCCTCGCGGCGAGGTCCGTCCACGGGGCCTCTGTGGCCCGCGGTCATCACGGAGCGGCTGGCCGAGCGTGCCGCCTTCGCCGCGAGCACGCAGAAGATCGACACACCGACCGTTCCGCTCGGGGGCGGAAGCCCGGAACCGGAGCAGGGCCCCGAGGCGGGGCAGAAGAAGCCGGAGCCCGGGCGCCCTCGCCGTAAGCGCCTCTTCCTCGCCGTCGTCCCCGTCGCCGTCACCGTGGGCGGCACGACCCTCGCCATCCAGCTCCTGCCCTACGTGTCCTCTCCGGGGGCCACGGAGAATCCCGGCCCGTCGGCCTCGGTCTCGGCACCGGCCGACCCCGGACAGGCAGCAGGCGGAACCCCGGCCGGCACGGCCCCGCCGGCCAGGACCCCCGCCAAGGACCAGACCGGGGAAAAGGGCGAGGACAAGGACGGGGGCAAGGAGCAGGCCGGGGAGAGCGACGCGGCGAGCGGCGGAGGCAAGGAGCCGGGCGGGGCGGGCGACTCCCAGGCCGCGGCCGGCGGCACCGGCACCGGATCAGGCGCGCAGGACGACACCGGCGGGAGCAGCGACTCGGGTGGCGGCGCCGACGCTTCCGGTGGAGCCGCCGTATCCGGCGCGGGCGGCAGCGCCCCGTCCTCGGCCGCCCCGCCCCCCGCCCCCTCCGGCACCTACCGCTACCGCAACGGTGACATCGGCGACTGCATCACCCAGACGTACGGCGGCTCGGACCACGGCTCCTGCTCGGACTCGACCGCCCGGTGGACCGTGCGGAGCCAGTCCGGCGGCTTCAAGCTCGTCAACCAGCAGACCGGCCAGTGCCTGTACGCCAACATGCCCGGCCAGGCCGTCTTCGTGGGCGACTGCGCCCAGGAGGCGGGCCGGGTCTGGCGCAACGGCTCGGGCGGCAGCCTCGTGAGCGTCTCCAACGGCGGCTGCCTGGACCTGGGCACGACCAGTTTCCTGGTGACGTCCACATGCGCCGGGGAGTCGTCGCAGCGCTGGACGAAATTGACCTAGGGCGGCGCCGGTCCCGGGGAGACCCGGGCCGGTGCCATACGAGGGAGGCCCTAGGGCCTCGCTGGGGAAGTAGGCCCGGGCCCGAGTAACAGGGCCTACTTCCCCAGGACCGCCTTCATCACGTTCTTCGCGATCGGGGCGCCGAGCCCGCCACCCGAGATGTCCTCGCGGGAGATGTCCATCGCCGTCGGGTCGATGAAGACCGCGACCGCCACCGACTGACCGTCGGCCTTCTTGCCGTACGAGACGAACCAGCCGTACGGGACTTCCTTGCGCACGTCCACGCCACGCTGCGCGGTGCCGGTCTTGCCGCCGACCGTCACGCCGTCGATCAGGGCCTTCTGGGCGCTGCCTTCCGCGGCGGTGAACTCCATCATCTCCTGGACCTTCTTCGCGGTCTCCTCGGAGACGGCCTGGCTCATGAGCTGCGGCTCGTTCTGCTCAAGCGAGGAGAGGTCGGGGCCCTTGAGTTCGTCGACGATGTACGGCTGCATCAGCTTGCCGTTGTTGGCCATGGCCGCCGTGACCATCGCCATCTGCATCGGCGTGCTGGTGAGGGAGCCCTGACCCATGCCGGTCAGCGCGGTGCCCGGCTTGTCCAGTTCGTCCGGGTAGAGGCTCTTCGTGGCGAGCATGTCGCCAAAGTCCTCCGAGTAGACGTCGGAGTTGAATCCGAACTTCTCCGCCGTCTCGCGCATCTTGTCGTCGCCCAGCTTGGCCGCCGCGTCGAGGAAGACGTTGTTGCAGGAGAACTGCATGGCCGTCTTCAGGGACGCCTTGTTGCAGGCCTGGTCACCCGCCTCGCTGCTGATCTTGTTCGTGGAGAGCGGGAGGGGGTACGGGGAGACCGCGTCGGTCTTCGCGTCGACGTCCGTGATGACGCCGTGCTCCAGGGCGGCGGCCGCCGTGAGGATCTTGAAGGTGGAGCCGGGCGGGAAGGTCTCGCGCAGCGGACGGTTGGCGAGCGGCTTGCTCTTGTCGTCCACCAGCGCCTGGAACTTGTCGCCCTCCTTGAAGGAGTTGCCGGCGAAGACCGAGGGGTCGTACGAGGGGGTGGAGGCGAGCGCGAGGACCTTGCCGGTGGCCGGGTCGAGGGCGACCACCGCCCCCCGGGCGTCGATGTCCGTCAGGCCCTTGTACGCGGCCTCCTGCGCCTTCGGGTCGATGGTCGTGATCACGTTGCCGCCGCGTCGCGGCTCGCCGGTGAGGATGTCCTTGGCGTGCCGGAAGGCGAACCGTTCGTCCTGGCCGCTGAGCACCTCGTCGTACGTCTTCTCCAGGAGGGACATGCCCTGGGCCTGGGATGCGTAGCCGGTGATCGGTGCGTACATCGGCCCGTTCTTGAACGTGCGCTGGTACTTGAAGTCGGTGCCGTCGACCGCCTTCGAGCCGGTGATCTCGTTGCCGCCGACGATGATGTTGCCGCGCGGGGTGGCGAACTGTGTGATCTTGACCCGGCGGTTGTGCTCGTGGTTCGCGAGCTCCTCGCGCTGGGCGAATTGCAGCCAGTTCGACCGCAGCAGAAGGGCAAGCACCAACAGCCCGCAGAAGATGGCGATGTGCCGTAGCGGCCTGTTCATGGCTCCCCCAGTTCTCTGACGGCCGCTCACGCATCGGTGGAGGCGGTCCGCGCTTCGATCTCCAGTGTTGAAGGATGCCACTTCGGCTCGCACGGTTGCAGCGGGAGGGTTTCCCCTGGTCACGGCATACCGGCCTATATCCGGCTATCACCGGGCCGACAAGGTCACATGTCTGTCAGGTCTCTGTCACGAACGTTCTTTCGGTGCCATTCTCACCGGCGCACCCCCCACGAACCGAGTGAAGGAGAGACCGCGTGAGAACCACGCTGCGTGCTGCCGCACTTGTCGCCTCTGCTGCCATGGCCGTTGTCGCCGTACAGGGCGCACCCGCCAGCGCCGACTCCACGGCCGCCGACCGCGGGGCCGGGGCCACCGCCCTGCCGCTCAGCGCTTCCGCCAGGGCGACCGCCATCAAGGACGCGCAGGCCGGGGCCGTCACCACGGCACGGCAGATCGGGCTCGGTGCACAGGAGAAACTGGTCGCCCGCGATGTGATGAAGGACTCGGACGGCACCGTCCACACCCGGTACGAGCGGACCTACGACGGTCTCCCCGTACTCGGCGGCGACCTGGTGACCCACCACCGCAAGGACGGCTCGCTCAAGGGCATATCCCGCGCGCGCTCCGAGCGGATATCGCTCCCGACGACCACCGCGTCCGTCGCCGCGGCCCCGGGTGCGCGCAAGGTGGTCTGGGCGGCGGACGGCAAGCCCGTCCTCGCGTACGAGACGGTCGTCACCGGCACACAGGCCGACGGCACGCCCCAGGAACTGCACGTCATCACCGACGCCACGAGCGGCAAGAAGCTCTACTCGTACGAGGGCATCCACACCGGGACGGGCACGAGCCAGTACAGCGGCACCGTCTCCCTGGGCACCACCCTCAGCGGCTCCTCCTACAGCCTCACCGACGCGGGCCGCGGCGGGCACAACACGTACGACCTCAACGGCGGCACGTCCGGCACCGGCACGCTCTTCACCGACGCCGACGACGTCTGGGGCAGCGGCACCACCGCCAACCGTCAGACGGCCGGTGTCGACGCCGCCTACGGCGCCGGTGTGACGTGGGACTTCTACAAGACGGAGTTCGCCCGCAACGGCATCGCGGGCGACGGCAAGGCCGCCTACTCCCGCGTCCACTACGGCAACGCGTACGTCAACGCGTTCTGGTCCGACAACTGCTTCTGCATGACGTACGGCGACGGGGCGAACAACCTCAAGCCGCTCACCTCGCTGGACGTCGCCGCGCACGAGATGACCCACGGGCTCACGGCGGCCACCGCCGGGCTGAAGTACAGCCGGGAGTCGGGCGGCCTCAACGAGGCCACCAGCGACATCCTCGGCACCTCGGTGGAGTTCTACGCGAACAACTCCGCCGACGCCGGTGACTACCTCATCGGCGAGAAGATCGACATCCGCGGCAACGGCACCCCGCTGCGCTACATGGACCGGCCGAGCAGGGACGGCTCGTCGGCGGACTACTGGTCCAGGTCCGTCGGCAGGCTGGACGTGCACTACTCGTCCGGTCCGGCCAACCACTTCTTCTACCTGCTGTCCGAGGGCAGCGGCGCCAAGACGATCAACGGCGTCTCGTACGACTCCCCGACCGCCGACGGTTCCACCGTCACGGGCATCGGCCGGGACAAGGCGTACAAGATCTGGTATCGGGCCCTCTCCACGTATATGACCTCCTCCACCGACTACGCCGGAGCCCGCGCGGCGACCCTGCAGGCCGCGGGCGACCTGTACGGGGCGGGAAGCGCCGAGCAGCAGGGCGTGACCTCGGCCTGGAACGCGATCAACGTGACGAAGTAGCGAAGCGGACAGCAGGGAGGGGCCGGACCACCGTCCGGCCCCTCCCTCACGTCCTACAAGTGCGCCGCGTACGCGTCCAGCACCCGCAGCACCTCCGGCGCGGGCTCCGGGGGCAGCTGGAGTACGACCTCCTCGATGCCCAGATCCGCGTAGTGCGCGAGCTTCCCCGGGTTCGGCAGGACCGCGTACGGCACCACGTGCAGGTGCTGGGGATCCCGGCCCGCCGCCTGCCAGACCCGCCGCAGCTCCGGTACGGACTCCGACAGGCCGCGCCCGCCGATCGGCATCCAGCCGTCCGCGTACTCCGCGATCTGCTCGAACAGCTTCGGGCCCGCGGCGCCGCCGACCAGGGTGCGCGGTCCGGTCACGGGACCGCGCGGCTTCTGGACCGGCTTCGGGTACGCGAAGCTCGCCCGCACCGAGCCGAACTCACCCTCGTACGAGGTCGGTTCGTCCGCCCAGAGCGCCCGCATCAGCGCCATCCGGTCCCGGCCGAGTGCCCGGCGCTTCGACCAGACGACGCCGTGGTCCGCGGCCTCCTCCACGTTCCAGCCGAAGCCGACGCCGAGGGTGAAACGGCCGGCGGAGAGGTGGTCGAGCGTGGCGATCTGTTTGGCCAGACCGATCGGGTCGTGCTGGGCGACCAGCGTGATGCCCGTGCCGAGCGCGAGGCGTTCCGTCACGGCCGCCGCCTGGCCGAGCGCGACGAAGGGGTCGAGGGTCCGGCCGTACTCGGGAGGCAGCTCGCCGCCCGCCGGGTAGGGCGTGTCCCGGCTCACCGGGATGTGGGTGTGCTCGGGCAGATAGAGCCCTGCGAAACCCCGCTGTTCCAGCTCTCGCGCGAGCGCGACCGGCGTGATCGTCTGATCGGTGAGGAAGATCGTTGTGGCGATCCGCATACGGGGGCACCTCCGTCGTCGACCGGTAGGGCTCAAACGTATGCCGTCGGACCGCTGAATCCGAGCCCCGGGCAGGACACTTCCATCCCGTCTTCTCCCGCCTTCCCGGGGCGCCGGTCATTCACCCGAACGGCCCGTGAACGGTGGCCCTCCCCGGCGGTGTCCCGGACCGTCGTGGGGGGACCGACCGCCGACGGTGAGGGGCTGAGTTTCGATGCGAACCCGGGCACGGACCTGGAACGGCACGTGGAGCGGTGCGCGGGACCGAGCGCGGGTGGTGCGGCGGGCGGCCGGAGCGGCCGTGCTCGCCGCCGCGCTGGGGCTGTCGTCGGCGGGCTGCTCGTCCGGCGGGGCGGAGGGCGGAGGCAGCGGCGTCGAACCCTCCGCGGCCGTCGCGGCGGCGCGCGCGAGGGCGACCTCACCGGCCGCGTCCCCGGCGGGGAAGGGCGAGCTCGTCGTGACGTACACCGAGGGCCTGACGGCGGCGGACCGTGAGACGGAGGCGTTCCTCCGGAAGAACGAGACCCTCGAAGGCTTCGCCACGTACGCGAACAGCCGTGTCGCACTCCCCTACGACGTGCCCGTCGAGGCGAAGAGCTGCGGCACGACCGACGCGTACTGGGACCCGACGGCGAGGGCGATCACGTACTGCTACGAGTTCCTCGGACGTATGGCCCCGGCGTACGAGAACTCCGCCGCCGACCTCATCGCCTTGACCAACGGCGTTCTCGCGCACGAGCTGAGTCACGGTCTGATCGCGATGTACGGCATGCCGGTCGACGGGGACGGGGAGAAGGACGTGAACCAGGTCTCCGCCGTCCTCGTCACCACGGACGACGACGACAAGGACTTCGTCGTCGGCATCGCCGACGCCTGGGCGGAGATGGCCGTCCGGGGCACGGACGGCAGCACCCGGACCGCCTTCGCCGAGGACCACGCCGTGGACAGCGCGCAGTTCTACGCGTGGGCGTGCTGGGTGTACGGCTCCGATCCCGACGGGTACCAGGACATCGTCGGCCCGGACCTGCTTCCCGAGAAGCGCACCAAGGGCTGCGAGAAGGCCTATACGAAGGTGGCGGACACCTGGGGCGAGGCGCTCAAGCCGTATCTGAAGTGACGTTGCCGGTCACTCCTGAAGCGAGGTTGCGGGTCGCTCCAGGAAGGCCAGCCTCGCCCGCTTCTCCGGCTTGTCGACCTCCGGTCCGAGCGTGAAGCCCGCCCTGACCATCCGGGCGACCGCCCGCTCGTTGCGCGCGTCGGGCTCGACGACGACCCGCAGATGGTCCGGGTCGCTGAAGACATGGGCGACGAACACCGAGAGCAGCACGCCGGTGAAACCGGGCTCGGCCGTGTCGCTGGGACCCATCAGGAGGTGGACGCCGAAGTCACCGGGCAGCACTTCGTAGCACTCGGCGAGCGGGTCCTCGGCCGGTTCGTACGTCTGGTAGATCGCGACGGGGACGTCGTCCCGCAGGACCAGATAGCCGTGGTGCGTCGTGAGCGAGTCGAGGAAGGTGTACGCCTCCAGGACCTCCTCGCGGCTCGACCCGGTCATGCCCCAGAAGCGGGCGCGCTCCTCGCAGACCCAGCTGTGGATCAGGTCGACGTCGGCGTCGGGGACTATGTCGACGAGGCGCACGGTCCCGAAGCCGTCGACCTTCTGCTCGTACACGGTCTCGCGCCGGTCGGGTGCGGAGGGACGGGCTGCGGGATGTTCTGCGGGACGGGCTTCGGGGCGTGCTGCGGTCACTTCGGTTCTCTCCTCGGGTCGGTCGCGGTGCAGCAGATTCCAGTCGGTGACCACGGGGACGAGCCCTCCCCTTGTCCACAGCGGGAGTTGGTCGCGGTGGTGGGCGTCACCGGGTATCCCGGACGCACCGAAGGGGATCACCCACAGGCTGTCCTCGCGGCGCGCCAGGTCCCAGACGTAGCGGGCGGCGGGACCGCGGGCGCTGTGGTCGGTGATGCCGGGGACGCTGGAGGTGGACAGCACGCAGTCGTGGTCGCCCGCCAGGCCCGGCCTGCTCGCCTCCGGGTCGGGGTCGGTGCCCGGCCACGCCTGCCAGGGCGCGAGGCGGTGCACCTCGCCCCAGGGGCGGGGCGGGTTCCCTTCGCCGTACCGGGCAGCGACGGCCTCCACGGCCTCGGTGACGGCCGTCAACCGGTCCTGGTACGGGAAGAGCTGGTGGCCGATCAGCGTCTCCAGGGCGTACCCGACCCTCGGCACGGCGGCGAGCCAGGGGCGGAACAGCTCCGGGTACGCGGTGCTGCGGTAGGGGTCGGCGGCCCCCGTGAGGGAGGCCAGCGCGGGGTGGGCCGCCAGGCGGTGGACGACCTCCGCGCGCAGCGCCGAGTACAGCGTGGCGTCCGTGCTGTCGGCCTCCATGTGCCGGTCCCAGCTCAGCAGCCTGCCGCGCAGTCCCGCCGCCCCCGGGCTCAGCTCCGCCGCTTCGGCCAGCAGACCCAACAGCGGCCGGGCCGAGGCGAGACGGGTGTCGGTGTGGATACCCGCCATGCTCTCGACGGTCCAGCGCCCGCCCCCGTCGAGCAGTTCGCGGATGCGCTCGGCCCGGTGCACGGGGGCGAACTCGACGCCCAGCGGGGCGGCGAGGCCGCGCTCGTTGGCCATCACCGCCGTACCGCTCGCGTCGGCCCCCGACCCGGTGCGCGGCATGGGCGCGTGCTGGCCGCTCCAGGCGTACGCGGGGTCGTGGGCGGGGACGACGCGCAGCTGGTTCTCGCGCGGGCGCAGGGGTACGTACCCGGCGACCCGGTGCAGGGTCGCGCCGGTCGTGTCGGCGGCGAGCACGACGTTGACGGGTTCGACCCAGCCGTCGAGCGCGGCGTCGAGGTCGGCGACGTTGCGGGCCCGGAGGAGGGCGGGCAGCACATCGAAGCCGAGCGAGCCGGTGACGCGGGGCGGGTAACGGAGGCTGAGAGCTTCCGCTACCGCATCCGTACCGACGCCGCCGCCCGCGATCACGGGGCCGCGCCCGGTCTCGACGACCTCGACCGTCACCGGTTCGCCGCCCGCCACCTCGATCGTCTCGGTGTGCGCGTGGGCGGTCTCCCAGCCCTCGGCGCCGAGCGCCTCGACGCCGCCGTCCTCCGTACGCCGCAACTGCTCCCGGTACAGATCCTGGTAGTCGGCCATCGCGTTGGTGATGGCCCAGGCGACGCCGCCCGTGTGACCGAAGTGGGCGATGCCGGGGACCCCGGGGACGGCGAGGCCCACCACGTCGAACTCGGGGCAGGCCAGGTGGATCTGCTGGTAGACCCCGGGGTCCTCGATGAAGCGGTGGGGGTCGCCCGCGATGATCGGGGCGCCGGTGACGGTGCGTTCCCCGTTGAGGAGCCAGCCGTTGCTGCCGGAGGTGCCGGGACCGTCGGTCGCGAAGAGGGTGATCGCGTCGTCGCCGAGCCGTCGTGCGACCTCTTCGCGCCAGAGTTTCGTGGGGAAGCCCGCGAACAGGATGTGGGTGGAGAGCCAGACCCCGAGCGGTGTCCACGGCTGCCAGCGGCCGGGTTCCATCCCCGTGGCGGCGAACTCCGGTGCCGCGAGGGCCCCTTCGCCGAGTCCGGCGTTGACCCCGTCGACGTAGGCCGTCACCCAGGCCGCGGTCCCGGCGTCGAGGCGGTCGAAGCAGCGCCGGGCGGTGTCGTCGAGCCGGGCCTGCCGGGCGAACGTGTCCCAGGCCAGCGCCTCTTCACCGAGGAACGCGGCCGTGGTGCCCTGGAGCCGGTGGCGTTCGGTCTCGACCTGCCAGGCGCGGTCCGTCGCTGCGTTGTGGCCCTGCGCGCGTGCGAGCGCGAGTGCGCTCTCCGCCCGCAGGTGGGGTATCCCCCAGTCGTCCCTGAAGACTTCGAAACCGGCCTCCGAGGTCGTTGATCCGCCCACAGTCCCCATCTCCACTCCCCCGCCCCATCAATTTAGGTTAGCCTAACCTAAAGCGCCTACCTAAGAAGGCATGCCGGGGCAGGGGACAGGGAAGGGATCAGTCGTGGGTCATGGCTGGGAGGGCGTCGTCCTCAAGCTGATGCGGGGGCGCGATTTCACGTTCACCGTTACGGGGTCCGAGCAGGTCACCGAGGACTTCCGCCGGGTACACATGACGGACGGCGGGCTGCTCGCCGCGACCGGCGGCGCACACCCCACGATGTGGGTGCGCATCTGGTTCGAGCAGGCGGGGAAGCCCCACCAGCGCGCCTACACCCTGGTCGACCCTGACCCGGCCGCCGGCACGTTCAGTCTGGAATTCGCGCTCCACGACGGCGCCGCGAGCGACTGGGCCCGTACCGCACAGCCCGGCGACACCATCGACGCGACCCTCCAGGGCACCGGCTTCACCCTGCCCGATCCCGCCCCGGCCCGGCTGTTCGTGATCGGCGACACCGCGTCGCTCCCCGCGATCAACTCCCTGCTGGACGCGGTCCCGGGGACCCCGGCGACGATCTGGTTCGAGACGACGCACCCCTCCGACGAGAAGCTGCCGTTCCGCCTGGACCCGGCCCACCACACCCTGCACAAGGTCCCGCGCCGCGAGGCCGGCGCGCACCTGGTGGCCGAGGTGAAGGCGGCCCTGCCGGAGCTGCTCGGTGCCGACCCGTCCGACGCGTACGTCTGGATCGCCTGCGACACGGCGACGACCAGGTCCCTGTCCGCGTACGCGCGAAAGGACCTGGCCGTCCCCAAGGACCGCGTGAACGCCCTGGGTTACTGGCGCGCGGGCTGAGCCCCGCCATGCTCGGATCAGTCCGCGACGACCAGCGCCGGGGTCTCCCGCGTCAGCACCTCGCCGCGGAAGAACGCCGGGCTGCGGCGCTGCATCACGAGCATCAGCACGCCGCCGAGCAGCAGCAGTCCGACGGCGATGACGAAGACCGAGCCGACGCCGAGGACGGAGGAGCCGGAGCCGTACGCCGGGTCCCACATGTCGTACAGGGTCTTGCCGAAGACCGCGGTCAGCAGGACGCCGCCGAGGATCGGGCACAGGCCCTTGTAGACGAAGTCGCGGGCCGAGCGGAACAGCTCGCGGCGGAAGTACCAGGCGCAGGCGAACGCCGTGATCGAGTAGTAGAAGCAGATCATCAGGCCGAGGGCGTAGATCGTGTCGACGAGGACGTTCTCACTGACCAGGGTCATGACCGTGTAGAACGTGCCGGTCGCGACGCCCGCCGTGACCGTCGCGCGGCCCGGGGTCTTGAACCGCGGGTGGACCTTGGCGTACGAGGCGGGCAGGGCCTCGTACGAGGACATCGCCAGCACCGTGCGCGCCACCGGGATGAAGGTGGTCTGGAGGCTCGCGGCGGCCGACGCGAGGACAGCGACGAAGAGCAGGATGCCGAGTCCCGGGCCCATGACCGGGCCCGCGAGAGCGGCGAAGACGTTGTCGGAGGTCTCCGGGTTGGCGAGGCCGAGGCCGGTGTCGCCGGAGCCGACCATCATCTGGGCGGCGATGCCGGTGGCCAGGTACGAGCCGACGAGGACGACCATCGCGATGAGCGCGGCGCGGCCGGGGGTCTTGGCGCTGCCGACGGTCTCCTCGTTCGTGGTCATGCAGGCGTCCCAGCCCCAGTACATGAAGATCGAGAGCGACAGACCGGCCGTGAAGGCGGCGAAGGACTGCACCGCGAACGGGTTCATCCAGGACCAGGAGAAGTCCAGGCCCGTGTCGAACGCGCCGCTGCTCGCCTTCTGGAAGGCCATGACCACGAAGACCGCGAGGACCACGAGCTGGAGGCCGACCAGTGCGTACTGGATGCCCTTCGTGGCCGTCATCCCGCGGTAGCTGATGGCCGTGGCGACGGCGATCAGGACGAGACAGGTGAGGATGTGGACCGGCTTGCTGTCGTCCAGGGCGGCGACCGAGGCGCTGCCGCTGATCTCGCCCGCCAGGAGCCAGAAGTACGAGGTGGCGACGCCCGCCAGGTTGGACAGGACGATGATCGTCGCGATGACCAGACCCCAGCCGCACATCCAGCCGACGCGCGGGCCGAATGCCTTCACCGTCCAGGTGAAGGAGGTGCCGCAGTCGGGCATCACGCGGTTGAGCTCGCGGTACGCGAAGGCGACCAGCAGCATCGGCAGGAAGCCGGCCAGGAAGACGGCCGGCATCTGCACGCCGACCTCTCCGGCGGTGGAGCCGAGTGTGGAGGTCAGGCAGTACACGGGGGCGACCGTGGAAACGCCGATGACGGCGCTGCCCATCAGGCCCACGGAGTTGCCGCCGAGGCCCTTGCCGCGTACACCGCCGTCGGCAGGGGTGGTTCCCCGTACCGTGTCTCCGGCCTGTGGCCGCGCGTCGAGCTGAGTCATGGAGAGGACGTTAGGCGATGCGATATCCATATCCGGAGGGTGAGACTCCAGCGTCTCACCCTTCGATTGAAGATGAATATCCACCCAACCCTTCTTGAATTGAAGGCTCCGGGCGCGTCACACCTCTCGATGAATGGCCCGCGAGCAAGCGGAACCTCGTGCGAGAACCGCAGCACTGTCCGTTTTATGCCGATTCAAAAGTTTCCCGTACATGTCCGCAATACGAACAGATCCCCGTCCGCGCACTCAGCCGGGCCAGACGATCGCCTGCATCTCGCTGTACGCGTGCAGGGCGTACGAGCCGACATCGCGCCCCACACCACTCCTCTTGAACCCGCCGAACGGCGCCTCCATGTTCCGGCCGATGGTGTTCACGCCGACCCCGCCCGCGCGCAGCCGCCCGGCGATCCGGAAGGCCCGTGCGACATCCCCCGACCAGACGTAGTCGAGGAGTCCGTAGTCGCTGTCGTTGGCCAGGGCGATGCCCTCCTCCTCCTCGTCGAAGGGGACGACCACCACGACCGGGCCGAAGATCTCCTCCCGTACGACGCGCATGTCGTTCGTGCAGTCGGCGAGCAGGGTGGGCGCGACGTAGAAACCGCGGTCGAGACCGGCAGGACGCGCACCGCCCGCGACGACCCGCGCCCCCTCCTTCCTGCCCAGCTCGACGTACGACTCGACGCGGTCGCGGTGGTCGGCGGAGATGACAGGACCGACGACGGTGCCGTGCGCGGTCGGGTCCCCGACCTTCAGATACCCCGCGTACGCGGCCAGCTTCTCCACCAGCGCGTCGTAGACACCGCGCTGCGCCAGCACCCGGGTCGGGGCCGTACAGATCTGCCCGCTGTAGAACGAGAACGTCGTACCGATGCCCGCCACGGCCGAGTCCAGGTCGGCATCGTTCAGAACCAGCGCCGCGCCCTTCCCGCCCAGCTCCATCAGCTGCCGCTTCATCGAGCGCCCGCACACCTCGGCGATGCGCTGCCCGACGCCGGTCGAGCCGGTGAAGCTGACCATGTCCACATCGGGTGAGTCGACGGCGGCCTCGCCCGCCCCGGGGCCCGAACCGGTCACGACGTTGACGACGCCCGGCGGGATGCCCGCCTCTTCGAGGGCGGCGGCCATCGCGTAGACGGAGAGCGGGTCCTGCGGGGCCGGTTTCACGAGGACCGTGTTGCCCATGGCGAGCGCGGGGGCGATCTTCCCCGCCGCGTTGGCCCACGGGTTGTTGTACGAGGTGATGCAGGTGACGACCCCGACCGGCCGGCGGACGGCGAGCGCGCCGAAGACCCCGGCCCGCCCCATCGGACCGGCCTCGTTGATCTGCGGGCGGATCGCCTCCTCCACCGGCTCCAGCGCGCCCTTGGCGTACCGCCGGAAACGGGCCGCGCCGACGGCCACCTGCATGCCACCGGCCGTCCCCGTGGTCGCGCCGCTCTCCGCCGAGGCCAGCGCGGTGTGCGCGGCGGCGTCCCGCTGGATGATCCCGGCGGCCCGGTCGAGGATCGCGGCCCGTTCCTCGGGGCGGGTACGCGACCAGCCGGCGAAGGCTTCGCGGGCCGCCGCGGCAGCCGCGTACACCTGCTCGCGACTCGCCTCGGGGGCGAGACCGACGACGTCCTCGGTGGCCGGGTTGATCACCTCGTAGTGACCGTCGTCCGGCTCGACCCACCTACCACCGACGAAAAGACGCTGGGGGGTTCTGCTCATGATGTGCTCACCGTCCGGGTGTCGCGGCCGGAACGCAGCACCGTGCCCGGGACCGCCCCGGTCACCTTGTCGTCGCGCAGCGTCTCGACGCCGTTGACGCGGACGGACACGATGCCGATGGCCTTGGAGTCCAGGCGCGGGCTGTCGCCCGGCAGGTCGTGCACGAGGGTGGCGGGCCCGGCTTCGATGCGCTGCGGATCGAAGAGGACGAGATCGGCGTGGAACCCCTCCTGCACCCGCCCCCGCTCCCGCAGCCCGAAGAGCTGGGCGGGGTCGTCGGTGAGCATCTTGACGGCCTGTTCCAGGGGGACGAGTCTGCGCCCGCGCAGACAGTCGCCGAGGAAGCGCGTGGTGTACGGGGCCCCGCACATCCGGTCCAGGTGGGCGCCCGCGTCGGACCCGCCGAGCAGAACGTCCTCGTGCTCCCAGGTCCGCTGCCGCAGGGCCCAGGAGTCCGGGTCGTTGTCGGTGGGCATGGGCCACAGGACCGTACGCAGGTCGTCGGCGGCGCAGATCTCGACGAGGCAGTGGAACGGGTCGAGCCCACGCTCGGCGGCGATGTCCTTGACGACGCGCCCGCTGAGCCCTTCGTTCGCCGCGCTGTACGTGTCCCCGATGACGTACCGCCCGAAGTTGGCGAGGCGGCGGAAGACACCGGCCTCCTTGCTGTCGGCGCGGCGGAGCATCTCGGCGCGGGTGTCCGCGTCACGCAGCCGCTCGATGCGCTGCGGCACGGGGAGGGCGAGGATGTCTCCCCACCCGGGGATGAGGTTGAGGGCGCAGAAGGTGCCGAGCGACATGTTCATGGGCGTGAGGATCGGCATGGTGAGGGCGACGATCCGCCCGCCGGCGCGGCGGGCCCGTTCGCTGGGTATCAGCTGGCGGGGTACGCGTTCGGGGACGGCGGCGTCGATGGTGAGGACGTTCCAGTTGAGCGGCCGTCCGGCGGCGGCGGTCATGTCCACGAACAGCTCGATCTCCTCGTCGGAGAACTGATCGAGGCAGCCCGCGACGATGGCTTCGAGCTGGGTCCCCTCGTGTTCCCCAACGGCCCGGGAGAGGGCGAGCAGCTCTTCGGGCAGCGCGTGCCGCGAGGCGACCGGCTGCCCGTCGCCGTCGGCGTGGGTGGAGGACTGGGTGGTGGAAAGCCCCCAGGCCCCGGCATCCATGGCATCGTGAAGCAACCCGGTCATGGCGGCGAGCTGTTCACGGCTGGGCTGCCCCCCGACGGCATCCGCACCCATCACATGCCGGCGCAGGGCGCAGTGCCCGACCATGAACCCGGCGTTGACGGCGATCCGCCCCTCGAGGGCGTCGAGATACTCCCCGAAGCCGGACCAGGTCCAGTCGACGCCCTCCTCCAGCGCGGCGAGGGCCATGCCCTCCACCCGCGACATCATCCGCCGGGTGTAGTCGGCGTCCTCGGGCCGGTCCGGGTGCAGCGGCGCGAGGGTGAACCCGCAGTTGCCCCCGGCGACGGTGGTGACGCCGTGGTTCATGGAGGGCGTGGCGTACGGGTCCCAGAACAGCTGCGCGTCGTAGTGGGTATGCGGATCGACGAACCCGGGCGCGAGCACGAGCCCGGTCGCGTCCTCGCTGGTGACGGCGCCCTCGGTGAGGGTGCCCGGCTCGGCGATGACGGCGATACGGCCGTCGCGGATACCGAGATCGGCGACGTAGGCGGGAGCACCCGTACCGTCCACGACGGTCGCTCCGCGGATGAGGTGGTCGAGCATGACGGTTCGTTCCCTTCGTGGTGGGTGTGCCGCCGGGGTGCGCACGGGTTGGCCGCGGTACGCACCCCGGCGGCCGGGGCGACGGTCCGGGAAGACGCCGCCCGGTATGCGGGGGGGGGCGGGGCGGTGCCGGGGGCCCTGCGGGGCCTTTCCCCTACCCGCCCCTTCCCGAACTGGGGCTCCGCCCCAGACCCCGGTCCTCAAACGCCGGACGGGCTGAAAATCCAGCCCCGCCGCCCCACTTCCAGCCCCGCCGGGCTACCTTCAGCCCCGCCGGCGTTTGAGGCGCGGGGTCTGGGGCGGAGCCCCAGGTTCGGGAAGGGGCGGGTAGGGGAACAGCCCGCCGCAGGCGCCCCCCCCCCCCCCCCCCCCCCCCCCCCAACCCCCCGGCCCCCGCCCGGAACCGACTCGTCCGATGGACAGGATCCGTGTCGATCTTCGGAATCACGTGCTCACCGATCAGCTTGATCGAGTTCAGCGTGTCCTCGGGCGAAATCCCGATCGGCAGCCCGAAGCTCAACTGATCCGCCCCCGCCTGCTCCCACCGCCGGCACTGCTTCAGCACCTCGTCCGGATCCCCACAGATCATCAGCTCCTCGGCGATCAGCAGCTCGATGATCTCCTCGGAGTACTCCGGCAGCAGCTCCGGCCACTCCGGAACCCCGTCCGGCCGAGGAAACGTGTCGTGGTAGCGGAACAACAGCGACTGCAGATAGTTCAGCCCGCCGCTCACCGCGATCTCCACAGCCTTCGCATGCGTCTCCGCACAGATCGCCGTCGACGTCACCATCACGTTGTCGTTGACGAAGTCCCCGACCGCCACGGCCTCCTTCACGGCCGTCTTGTACGACTCGACGACCCACTCCATGTCGGCGACCTTCTGCACGCTGAAGCCCAGCACGCCGAGCCCCTTCTTCGCCGCCATGGCGTACGAGGACGGCGACCCGGCCGCGTACCACATGGCGGGGTGCGACTTCCCGTACGGCTTCGGCAGGATCTTCCGCGGCGGCAGCGACCAGTGCTTGCCCTGGAAGCCGACGTACTCGTCCTGGAGCCACATCTTGGGGAACTCGGCGATGGTCTCTTCCCAGAGTTCCTTGGTGTGGTTCATGTCGGTGATGCCCGGCATGAACCCCAGGATCTCGTGGCTGCCGGCCCCCCGCCCCGTACCGAATTCGAAGCGCCCCTCCGACAGGTGGTCGAGCATGGCGACCTTCTCGGCCACCTTCACCGGATGGTTGACGGGGGCGAGCGGGTTGAAGATGCCGGACCCCAGGTGAATCCGGTCGGTGGCGTGCGCGAGGTAGCCCAGGTACACATCGTTGGCGGAGAGGTGCGAGTACTCCTCCAGGAAGTGGTGCTCGGAGGCCCAGGCGTACTTGAAGCCGGACTTGTCCGCCTGGATGACGTACTCGGTCTCCTCGATCAGTGCCTTGTGCTCTGCCTCGGGATCTACCTTGGCGCGCGCCGCAGGCACGTACCCCTGCACAAAGAGCCCGAATTCCACGGAGGTTCACCGTCCTCAATCATTTCTGACACACCGTCAGTTCACGATGCGACCGACTGTTCCACCGACCACTCGACCCGTCAATACCTGACGCTCCGTCAGCTACCGGGCTCAGAAGAGACTGACCCCTGCCAGCCACCCCCCATCGATGACGAACGGCTGCCCCGTGATGTACGAGGAGTCCTCGGAGCTCAGGAACAGCGCGAGCGCCGCCACCTCCTCCGGCCGCCCGATCCGCCCGAGCGGCACGAGCTTGCGGTACAGCTCGGCCACGGCCGCGCCGGTCACCTCGGGATCGGCCGACGGGTCCAGAGCGGCCGGATTGGTCATAGGGGTGTCCACGGCCCCGGGACACACGGCATTGACCCGGATCCCTTTCCCCGCCAGCTCCAGCGCGGCCACCTTCGTCAGCCCGACGACCGCGTGCTTGGTGGCGGCATAGGCGCCGACGAAGGCCATGCCCGTGAGCCCGGTGTACGAGGCGGTGTTGACGATCGTCCCGCCGCCCGCGGCCTCGATCTCCGGGGCGACGGTCTTGATCCCCAGGAAGGCCCCGACCTGGTTGACCTGCACGATCTGCTGGAACTCCGCCAACGGCGTACTCACCAGCTCGTTGAAGCGCAGAATCCCCGCGTTGTTGACCAGCCCATCGATCTTCCCGAAGGCACCCTTCGCCACCTCAACGGCGGCCTGCCACTCCTCCTCGCAACTCACATCCAGATGCACGAACCGCGCAGCGTCGTCCCCCAACTCCTTCGCCAGCGCCTCCCCCTGCTCATCGAGCACGTCGGCGATCACCACCCGCGCCCCTTCGGCGACGAAGAGCCGCGCCTCCTGCTCGCCCTGCCCGCGCGCCGCACCGCTGATGAACACGACACGTCCGTCCAGCTTGCCCATGGCCCGGTCTCCCTACCTGTCGAGATGAGGTGCGACCTCGGCGGCGAACGCCGCCATCTGGTCGGTGAGTTCGTCACGGCCGCGGCTGCGGAACCGCACCTGGATCTGGTGGACGCCCATCGCCGCGTACTCGCGCAGCGACTCGGCGATCACCTCCGGCTTCCCGGTGAGGGCACGCCTGCCCACGGCCCAGTCCGGCTCGCCGACGTAGAGCGGCTCGGTGATGGCCCCGACGACGATCGGCTCCTCGACCCCGGCCTCCTCGCGCAGGGCGAGCAGCCTGGCGATCTGTGCGGGCAGCCTGCTCCTCGGATCGCCCTGCGGCAGCCACCCGTCACCGCGCACGGCCGCCCGCCGGACGGCGGCGGGCGAGGACCCACCGACCCAGACGGGCACCCGTTCCTGCGCAGGACGCGGCAACTGCCCGAGCCCGCCGAAGGAGAACCGCTCCCCGGCGAACTCCGGATACTCCGCCGGCCCCAGCGCGGCCTTCAGCGCGTCGACGCTCTCGTCGAGCAGCCCCCCGCGCCCGTCGAAGTCGACCCCGAGCGCCTCGAACTCCTCGCGCACATGCCCGGCCCCCACCCCGAGAATGAGCCGCCCGCCACTGAGGTGGTCGAGCGTGGCGTACTGCTTGGCGGTGACGAGCGGATGCCGCAGCCCGACGACGGCGACATGGCTCATCAGCAGGACCCGCTCGGTGACCCCAGCGAGGAACGACAGGGTGGCCACGGGGTCGTACCAGACCGTGCTCATGGCCTCGGCGAGCCGGGGCGGCACCCCGACGTGATCACAGCAGGCCAGGTAACCGAACCCGGCCCGGTCGGCGGTACGGGCGATCTCGGCGAGGTCGTCCGGGGTGGCCCCGGCCTCCCACCTCTCCGCGTAGATGGTGCTCTGCGACTGGATCGGCAGCTGCATTCCGTACGACAGCGGCCCGGCGGGCAGTATCGGCACCGACCGGCCTCCTTCCCTGACTGACCTGACGTCCCGTCATATGACGAGCGGGGCCATCGTCGTACCTGACGCCCCATCAGGCAAGGGAAGTTGCGTATCCCCCGCCCGCTCCGGCGGAGCCGGAAGGCGTGACCACCGGGCCTCGTTCGCCGTTCACCCGGGAAAGGCCGGTCCGGCGTTGCCGGTCGGGCGTACGTCCCGTAAGTAGCCTTGCTGGAGGACACGTTGACCATCGGACAGGACCTCACGAGCACCCCCGACTCCGCACGGGACGCCTTCTCCCTGCACTCCGACTGGTTCGGCAGCCGGTGGTCCTGGGTGCTCCCCCGCGATCAGTCGTTCATGGTCGCCGTGATCCTCGCCTCGGCCGCCGACCACGGCGTCGAAGGCTCGCTCGACGACATCACGCGCGCGATTCTCGGCGACAGCTTCAGCGGCTTGTTCGAGGATCTGGAGCACGGCTGGGACGCACCGGTGCGCTGGCTGCGCGACGAGGACTTCGAGGACCCCGAGGAGGGGGAGACCGAAGAGCAGCTACGCGCCTCGGCGGTCGCGCATCAGGCTCTCTGCGAAGGCATGTTGCGCGCGGCCGGCGCCCCCGTACCCACCACGCTGCGCGAACTCGTCGACGCGATGGCCGCCCTCGGCATCGTGTCCAGCGGCGAGGGCCGCTGGTCCATGCCCGAGCTGCTTCCCCGTCCCGAGGACACCCTCGCCATGCCGGCGGAGATGGCTGCCGAGTTCCGGGCGTACCGCCGCCGGAGTGCACTGACACCGTTCCGGAACGCCCTGCTCCGCCACCTGACCGACGGCCTCGGGTACCCGGAGGAGCTGTTCACCTCGCTCGACCGCCTGTCCACGGCGACGGGGGTGGATGTCACCGATCTCCGCCCGGCCCTGGACTCCGTCGTCGAGGACGGCGACATCCGGCTGTACCGGGGAACGCCCCGCAGTCCCGTCGCGGCCCAGAGCCTGGCCGGGCATACGCGCTTCCACCTCGTGCCGGACTGGGACCACTACTCCGCGGACCGGCTCCAGGTCGTCCGCGGCGACTGAGCCGAATCACTGTGCACTGCCGTGTCGATGACCTCGTTCAGGACGTCGCGCGAGCGGATCAGGTCGTTGATCATTCGGTCGATGCGGTCCCGTTCCGCCATGAGGTCGTCGACCAGCCGTGGAGTGGCGATCTCGCTCGGGGCGCCATCCGTGTCCCGCATGCAGGGGAGCAGCTGCGCGATCTTCTTGCTGTTCAGCCCCGCGGCGTAGAGCGCCTGGATGCGGATGACGCGGTCGACCGCCCAGTCGCCGTAGTCGCGCTGGCCGCCTGGGGTGCGCTCGGGCCTCAGCAGGTCCTGTGTCTCGTAATAGCGCAGGGAACGCTCGCTCACCCCGGTGCTCCGGGCCAGTTCACCGATCCGCATGCCCCACCTCGCCTGCCGCCGAATCCGGACTTGAACCTGACACTGATGTCAGGTTCTACGGTACCGGCATGACGACCTCGCCTGCTGAATCCCGTGAATCCCGCCTCTTCGAACCTGCCCGCATCGGCGCACTGCGCCTGCCGAACCGTCTGGTGATGGCGCCGATGACCAGGAACCGCGCAGCGGCGGACGGTGTCCCCCTGCCGATCATGGCCGACTACTACGAGCAGCGTGCATCCGCCGGGCTGATCATCGCGGAGGCATCCACGCCGAACGCCGTCGGGCAGACCTACCCCAACATCACCGCGATTCACAGCGAGGCACACGTCGCCGGGTGGCGGCGTGTGACCGATGCCGTGGGCGCCGCGGGCGGCCGGATGTTCCTGCAGCTGCAGCACGGCGGCCGGGTCGGCCACCCCGACAACAGCGGGCTGACCCCGGTCGCGCCCTCGCCCGTCCCGCTCCCGGACACGATCTTCACCCCGGGCGGGCACCAGGCAGCCGTCGTGCCGCGCGCGATGAGCGTCGACGAGATCCGCTCCACCGTGGCGGACTTCGCCGCCGCTGCCCGCAAGGCCGTCGACGCGGGTTTCTCCGGAGTGGAGGTGCATGCCGCCAACGGCTACCTCCTGCACCAGTTCCTCGCGAAGGGCACCAACCACCGCACCGACGCCTACGGCGGCTCCGTGGCCAACCGCATCCGGTTCGTGGCCGAGGTGGTCCGAGCCGTCGCAGACGCCGTCGGGCCCGAGTGGGTGGGCGTGCGGATCGCGCCCGGGCTCACCGTGAACGGCATCGAGGAGGGCGACACCGAGAGCATCTACCCGGCACTCGTCGATGCCCTGGCGGACATCGGCCCCGCCTACCTGCATGTCGTCTTCGCCGACCCGGACCAGCCGCTCTTCCGGAGCATCCGCAAGAGCTGGCCGGGCACGCTGATCGCCAACCCGGTGCTGGGATGGGGAGGACCGCTGCCCGCCGACGGCGGACGGCTCGCGGGCGAGCGGCTGCTCGACGCCGGAGCCGACCTGATCTCCCTCGGCCGTTCGTTCCTCGCCAACCCCGACCTGGTCGAGCGGCTGCGCCTCGGCGCACCGCTCAATCCCGTACGGGACCAGGGGCTGATGTACACGGGTGGCGAGACCGGCTACACCGACTACCCCGTACTGGCCGCGACGCGGGAACCGGCGGACGCCTGACGTCCGGATCGGCGGGACGACCCGGCCTCAGCAGTTCGGGATCACCGTGCCGTTGTTGTCGCGGGCCTCGTCGTTGCCCCAGCGGGAGAGGTAGTACGCGGAGACGTACGCCCCGTAGCCGTTCTTGCCCGCGTACACCGTGTCCAGGTCCGTCTTCAGCCACCAGTGGTTGTAGCTGCCGCCCGAGCCGATCTGCTGGCCCCAGACCTTGCAGTAGACGTAGTTCGTACCCGCGTTGAGCACCCCCTGCGCGTCGGAGGTGTTGGCCGCCGCGTAGCCCGTGGCGTTGGCGAACGTGTCGACCCAGTACTTGCCGCCACCGCCCCCACCGCAGCCGTTGTCGCTGGTCAGGTACTTGCTGTAGTACGAGCCGGGGTACGGGGCGAGTGACTGACCGTTGATCACGATGCTCTGGCCGACGCCGTTGTACAGCTGCTCGTAGTGGATGTGGGCGCCCGAGCTGTTGCCGGTGGAGCCGGTGACCCCGATCTGCTGGCCCTGGGAGACCTGGGCTCCGTTGGCCACGGAGTACGAGGCCAGGTGGAAGTAGTACGTCTTCCAGCCGCCGCCGTGGTCGATGGCGATGTAGTTGCCCGCGCCGGTCGGCTGCGAGTAGCGGTAGGCGGTGCCGCCCGAGGAGGCGAGTACGGCCGAACCCGCCGTGGCGCCGCCGTCCGTGCGGACGAAGTCGAGGGCCTGTCTGACCTCCGCCGAGTGGTGGCTGTAGGTCCATTGCTGACCGCAGCCGAAGGGCGCCTTGAAGTTCGGTGCCGCGGCGGCGGGGGTCGCGGTGGCCGTGACGGCGAGGAGGCCCGCGAGGAGGGAGAGCAGGGCCAGCAGGGAGATACGTATCGAGCGCGTACGCGTGCGCATTCATCCTCCGAGACGAAGCATGGGGGGAAGGCGGGCATCAATCCGCGTTGAACGGACTCAAGAGTGCCGGAACTTCCGCTGCCCCGACAGACCCAAAAGGCGGGCCCAACTGGGCCCGCCCATAAGGGAGTCGGCGGATATCAGTGCTTTCGGTACAGCTCCTCGATCTCCGCCCCGAAGTCCCTCGCGATCGCCTCCCGCTTCAGCTTCAGGGAAGGCGTCAGATGGCCGCTCTCCTCCGTGAAGTCGACCGGCAGCACGGCGAACTTGCGGATCGACTCCGCGCGCGACACCAGCCGGTTCGCCTCGTCCACCGCGCGTTGCAGGGCTGTGCGCAGTTCCTCGTCGTTCACGAGGTCCCGCATGGGGATGTCCTGCTTCTTGCGCATCTGGCGCCAGTGCGCGAGGCCGTCCGGTTCCAGGGTGATCAGTGCGGTGATGAACGAGCGGTTGTCGCCGACCACCATGCACTGGCCGACCAGCGGGTGGGCGCGCAGCCAGTCCTCCAGCGGGGCCGGGGTGACGTTCTTGCCGCCGGTCGTGATGATGATGTCCTTCTTGCGGCCGGTGATCGTGAGGTAGCCGTCCTCGTCGAGCGCGCCCAGGTCACCGGTGGCGAACCAGCCGTCGTCCAGGTTCGGGACCGCGTCGCCGCTTTCGGGGTTCCAATAGCCCTGGAACACCTGGCCGCCGCGCAGCAGGATCTCCCCGTCGTCCGCGATCCGTACGGCGGTGCCGGGCAGCGGCCAGCCGACCGTGCCCAGGCGGGGCTTGAGGGGCGGGGTCACCGTGTGGGCCGCGGTGGTCTCCGTAAGGCCGTACCCCTCGAAGATCTCGATGCCCGCGCCCGCGTAGAAAGCGGCGAGCCGGTGGCCCAGCGGGGAGCCGCCGCAGATCGCGTACCGGACGTGCCCGCCGAGCGCGGCGCGGATACGGCGGTAGACCAGCGGGTCGTAGAGGGCGCGGGCCATGCGCAGGCCGAGTCCGGGTCCGGGGCCCGTGCCGTGTTCTGCGGCCTCGATCGCCTCGCCGTAGCGCTGGGCGATCCGGGCGGCCCGGTCGAAGGACGAGGCGCGGCCCATCTTCTCGGCCGTGGCCCGGCCGGTGTTGTAGACCTTCTCCAGGACGTACGGGATCGCCAGCAGGAACGACGGCTTGAAGCCGGCGAGGTCGGCCAGCAGGTCCTCGGTCTGGATGGAGGGGGCGTGGCCCAGGCGGACCCTCGCCCGCAGACAGCCGATGGCGACCATGCGGCCGAAGACGTGGGAGAGGGGGAGAAAGAGGAGCGTGGAGGCCGGGTACTTGGAGACGGACTTGAACACCGGGTGGAGCAGTTCGATGGCGTTGTCGACCTCGGCGAAGAAGTTGCCGTGGGTGAGGACGCAGCCCTTGGGGCGGCCCGTGGTGCCCGAGGTGTAGATAAGGGTGGCGGGGCTGTCGGGTTCGAGGGTGGCTCTGCGGGCGGTGACGGCCTCGTCGGGGACGTCCTTGCCGAGGGACTTGAGCCGGCCGATGGATCCGGTGTCGAACTGCCAGAGGTGTTCGAGGTCGCCGAGTTGCTTGCGCTCCTGGCTGATCAGTCTGCCCTGTTCCGTCGTCTCCACGGCGCAGGCGACGGCGCCGGAGTCCTGGAGGATCCAGCGCGCCTGGAACGCGGACGAGGTGGGGTAGATGGGCACGGTGACAAGCCCGGCGGCCCAGGACGCGAAGTCGAAAAGCGTCCACTCGTAGGTCGTACGGGCCATGATCGCGACCCGGTCACCGGCCTGGAGGCCCTCCGCGATCAGCCCTTTGGCGACGGCCGTCACCTCGGCGGCGAACTCGGCGGCCGTCACGTCCTGCCAGCTGTCGTCGGGCTGCTTGCGGCTGAGCACCGCCTCGGCCGGGGCCTCGCGGGCGTTGTCGAAGGGGATCTCGGCGAGTGAGCCGCGCCGGACGGGCGGGGCGAACGCGGGTACGGAGACTTCTCGTACCGTTCCGTCGGCTGCCCTGACCTTGGTCGGCTCGACGAGCACGGGGCGGGAGAGGGAGCGGGAAGGGGTGACGGGTGCGGAGGCTGGCGTGGACACGTGCGGCTCCTCATCAGGGGTCGGGCGGGGCGGTCGCCGGGTCCGTCCGACGGCCGTTTCGTCCTTGATCGCCGGACGGGGTCGGTGCAAGTGGAAATGGAAATGGAACTGGAATCGGCCCGGATGTGCGGCCCGGTCGTCAGGGGCGCTCCAGGATCGCGGTGACTCCCTGCCCGCCCGCGGCGCAGATCGAGATCAGGCCGCGGCCCGGGGCGTCCCGTTCCGCGAGGAGCTTGGCGAGCGTGGCGACGATCCTCGCGCCGGTCGCCGCGAACGGGTGGCCGGTGGCGAGCGAGGACCCGGCCACGTTGAGCTTGTCCCGGTCGACGGGGGCCAGGCCCTGCTTCTCCCAGGCCGCGAGCGTGGCCAGCACCTGGGAGGCGAACGCCTCGTGGATCTCGAACAGGTCGAAGTCCTCGATGCCGAGCCCGGCCCGCTCCAGCATGCGGGGCACGGCGTAGGCGGGCGCCATCAGCAGCCCGTCCTCACCGTTCACGTAGTCGACGGCCGCCGTCTCGTAGAGGGAGAGGTACGCGAGCGGCTCCAGCCCGCGCCGCTCCGCCCACTCCTCGCTCGCCAGCAGGACCGTGGCGGCCCCGTCGGTGAGGGGTGTGGAGTTGCCCGCCGTCATCGTCGCGTCCGGGTGGCCGGCGCCGAACACCGGTTTCAGGGTGGCGAGTTTCTCCACCGTGGAGCCGGGGCGCAGGTTCTGGTCGCGGGCCAGGCCGCGGTGGGGGACGACGAGGTCGTGCAGGAATCCCCGCTCGTACGCGGCGGCGAGCCGCCGGTGACTGGTGGCCGCCAGCAGGTCCTGGTCCTCGCGGCTGATGTCCCACTGCCGCGCGGTGACCGCCGCGTGCTCGCCCATGGAGAGGCCGGTGCGGGGTTCGGCGTTGCGCGGGATGTCCGGGACGAGATGCCGGGGGCGTACACCCGCGAGTGCCTTGATACGGCCGCCCGTCGACTTCGCCCGGCGGGCCGCGAGCAGGATGCGGCGCAGCTCGTCGTTGACGCCGAGGGGCGCGTCGCTCGTGGTGTCGGAACCGCCCGCGATCGCCGAGTCGACGGCGCCGAGCGCGATCTTGTTGGCGGCGGCGACGACCGCCTGGAGGCCGGTGCCGCACGCCTGCTGGATGTCGTAGGCGGGGGTACGGGGGTCGAGGGCCGAGCCGAGGACGGTCTCCCGGGCCAGGTTGAAGTCCCGGCTGTGCTTGAGGACCGCGCCCGCGACGAACTCGCCGACCTGCTGCCCCGCCAGACCGAACCGCTCGACGAGTCCGTCGAGCGCGGCGGTGAGCAGCTGCTGGTTGGAGTCCTCCGCGTACGGGCCGTCGGAGCGGGCGAACGGGATGCGGCTGCCGCCGATGACCGCCACCCTGCGCGGCTGCGGGAGTGCGAGGGGGATCACCTTCGTCAACGCGACCAGCTCGTCTCGACCGTTCTCGGGCAGCTCATCTCGACCTACTCCTGACCCTTGAGTAACCTTACTTGGGAGTAAATCTACGACTGAGCAGGAGTCTGGACAATGGCCGACCGCTATCTGCACCTCACCGGCACAGCACCCGGCCGATTCCTGACCCGCAGGCTCGGCCTGCCGCAGCCCGCACCCCTGCGCCGCTGGTCCCTGGAGACCCCTTCCCTGGACGGCCCGGTCCTGCACCTCACCGCGGGCCCCTCGGCCATCACGGACGAACTCGGCGCCCTCCTCGCCGGAACCGGCCTCACCATTACGGACGGGTCCGACCGGGCCGCCCGCCCCGTCGGCATCGTCGTGGACGCGACCGCCGTCACCACCGCCGCCGGACTCGGCGAGGTCCACGCGACCCTGCACCCCGTCGTGCGGTCCCTCGCCCCCGGCGGCCGGATCGTCGTCATCGGCGCCCGGCCCTCCCCCGACGACCACCACCAGGCGGCGGCCCAGCAGGGACTGGAAGGGTTCGTACGTTCCCTGGGCAAGGAGACCGGCAAGGGCGCCACCGCCCAACTGCTCCGGATCGCCCCCGGAAGCGAGGGCGTCGCATCGGCCGAGTCCACGCTGCGCTTCCTGCTCTCCCCCAAGTCCGCGTACGTCAGTGGCCAGGTCGTCGAACTCACCGCTGCCGCCCCCGACCCGGTGCCCGACTGGACCGCACCCCTCGCCGGCCGCACCGCGCTCGTCACCGGAGCCGCCCGCGGCATCGGCGCCTCGGTCGCCTCCGTGCTGGCCCGGGACGGCGCCCGGGTGATCTGCCTGGACATCCCGCAGTCGAAGGACGAACTCGCCCGCACCGCCGACCGCTTGGGCGCCACCGCACTGCCCCTGGACATCACCGCACCCGACGCCGCCGACCGCATCGCGGCAGCCGCGCCGGACGGTCTCGACATCCTCGTCCACAACGCGGGCATCACCCGCGACCGCCGGCTCGCCAACATGCCCGCCGAACGCTGGGCATCCGTCATCGAGGTCAACCTCGACAGCGTGCTGCGCACCACCGACGCCCTGCTCAAGGCGGGCACGGTCAACCGCGGCGGCCGGATCGTCGCCACCGCGTCCATCGCCGGGATCGCGGGCAACAACGGCCAGACCAACTACGCGGCCAGCAAGGCAGGCATCATCGGCCTGGTCCGCTCCCTCGCCCCGCGCGCCGCCGCCGACCACGGCGTCACGGTCAACGCGGTCGCCCCCGGCTTCATCGAGACGAAGATGACGGCAGCCGTGCCGTTCTTCATCCGGGAGGCGGGCCGCCGTATGAACTCCCTTTCCCAGGGCGGACTTCCGGTCGACGTGGCCGAGGCGACGGCATGGTTCGCACAGCCCGCGTCCAGTGCCGTCAACGGCCAGGTCCTGCGGGTCTGCGGCCAGAGCCTGCTGGGGGCGTGACGGGGATGTCGAGCCCGATCGCTTCCCTGGTACGCGGGGCCGTCACCTCCCCCTTCAAGCGGGCCGGCCGCCCCGGCGCCGAGCTGCCCGCCACCCGGATCACCCTCCCGCCCGCACCCGTCGCACCCGGCCACCTCGCCGCGTACAGCAGGATCTGCGGCTTCTCCGAGTCGGGCGCGCTGCCCCTCACGTACCCCCACGTCCTGGGCTTCGCCCCGGCGATGCGGCTGATGACGGGCCGGGACTTCCCGCTGCCCGTCGTCGGGCTCGTCCACACGTGGATCGAGATCACCCGCCACCGCACCCCGCACCCGGCCGACGCGCTCGAACTCACGCTGTACGCGCAGGAGTTGGCCCCTCACCGGCGGGGCACCGAGGTCACCGTGGTGACGGAGGCGCGGCTCGCGGGTGAGCTGCTGTGGGAGTCACGGAGCGGCTATCTCTCCCGCCACGCGACGACGCACCCCACGGAGACCCCCGCATCCGAGCCCGCCCCGCCCCCCGCCGCCCTGCCAGCCGTGGCCGAGTGGCAGCTGCCGGCGGATCTCGGGCGGCGGTACGGCGCCGTGTCCGGCGACCGCAACCCGATCCACCTGTACCCGCTCACCGCCAGGCCGTTCGGCTTCCCCCGGGCCATCGCGCACGGCATGTGGACCGTCGCCCGCTGCCTCGCCGAGGCCGACGAACCGGGCCGGATCCGGCATGTACGGGCCGACTTCAGGGCCCCCGTCCTGCTGCCGTCCACCGTGACGTACGCGGCGGACGGTGCGGGCCGCGACGTCGAACTGCGCGGCGCAACCGGCCGCGTCCACCTCACCGGGACGGTGACCCGGGACGCGTAAGCGCTACGGCTGAGGCTGCCAGGGACGGCCGTGCATCAGGTTCTCCAGGCCCGCCCAGGAGAAGTTCATCAGGGTGGCCGCGGCCTCCTTCGCCGAGACCCCTGGGGTGTCGTTCGCCCACCCGGCCAGCGCCTCGGCGGCCCCCACGAGAGCCTGCGCGAGCCCCGCCACATCCCGGTCGGGCAGCGCGGGATCGTGGTGCGCCTCGCGCGCCGCGGCCCCGATCAGACCCGTCACGAACGCAACGATCTCGTCCCGCATCACGACGACCTCGGTGGCGAACGGCTCCCCGTGCGTCCGCGCCTGACGGTGCAGGACCGCCCAGCCGTCCGGGTTCTCCGCGGTGTGCGTGAAGAACGCCCGCAGTCCGGCCCACAGTTGCCGGTCGGCCGGCAGCCCCGGCTCCGCCCCCGCCCGCACCGCCTCCACCAGCGCCTTTGCCTCGCGGCGGATACAAGCGGTGAAGAGTTCCTCCTTGGAGTTCAGGTACAGATAGACCAACGGCTTGGACACACCGGCCAGCTCCGCGATCTCGTCCATCGACGCGGCCCGGTAGCCGAGCTGCCCGAACGTCCGCACCGCGGCGTCCATCATCTGCTGCTCACGCACCGCGCGTGGCATCCGTTTGCTCTTCACAACACCCACGACATAATCCTCCCACCCCCGGCTGAGCCACTCCTCGGCAAGAGTATGTCGCGGGTCCCGCACCCGCCGTACGCACAGCACTGCCCCGCTGGCCGAAAGCGACCCCCGCGCGACACCGTCGCCCCTGACGCGCATAGGGGTGCGACGGTCCCCGCGCTCACTCCACAGGCGGAGACGCCTTCCGCCCGGTGACCGATGTGGTGCCACGACCGCCCTCCTAGCGTGGAACGCATGATCAGTCACCGCAGCCGGACAGCAGCAGTCGCGGCGCTCGCCGTCACCATGCTCCTCGCGACCCCCGCCACCGCGGCCACCGCCTTATCGGCACCGGCCGCCGCCGGAGCCGTCTCCTCCACCCCGTCACTGGAACTGCCCCGCCCGACCGGCCCGTACCCGACCGGCCGCGACACCCTGCACCTGACCGACAGGAGCCGCAGCGACCCCTGGGTCCCCGAGGCGGGCGCACGGCAGTTGATGGTGTCGCTCAACTACCCCGCGCGCCCGGGCACCGGCGGCAGAACCGCGTCGTACATGACCGGGGAGGAAGCCAGGCTGCTGATGGAGGCCAAGGGCCTGGAGGACGAATTCCCCCCTGCCGTGGTCGCCGGCACCCGCACCTACTCCCGCACGGATGCCCGCCCCGCGCCGGGCCGCTTCCCGCTGGTGGTGCTCTCCCCCGGGTTCAGTACGCCGCGTACCACCCTCACCGGCCTCGCCGAGGAGCTGGCGAGCCGCGGATACGTCGTGGCGACCGTCGACCACGCCTACGAGTCCACCGGCACGGCGTTCCCCGGCGGGCGGATGCTCACCTGCGTCGCCTGCGACCGGCTCAAGGGGACCGGACGGGAAGGTATGAAACGGGTGTCCGAGGGCCGGGCCGCGGACCTCTCGTTCGTCCTCGACCGGCTGACCGGGCGCCACCCGGCCTGGCGTCATACCGGCTCGATCGACCGGCACCGGATCGGCGTGGCAGGCCACTCCATCGGCGGGAACGCCGCCGCTTCGACGATGGCCACCGACCCGCGCGTGGACGCCGGCGTCAACATGGACGGCACGTTCGCCGACCCGGTCCCCTCCTCCGGCCTCGACGGCCGGCCGTTCCTGATGCTCGGCTCGACCGTCGACCACAGCCCCGGCGGGGACGACACCTGGGACAGCGGCTGGCCTTCCCTGGACGGCTGGAAGCGCTGGCTGACGGTCGACGGTGCCGGCCACTTCTCGTTCACGGACGTCCCCGTGCTCGCCCAGCAACTGGGCGTCGAGGACCCCGAGACCCCGATCTCCGGGGACCGCGCGAGCCGGATCACCCGGGACTACGTCACGGCCTACTTCGACCAGCATCTGCGCGGCATCCACCAGCCGCTCCTGGACGGCCCGACACCGGGCAACCCGGAGGTCGGGTTCGTCAGTCCCTGACGGAACAGCCTGACGACGCACGAGTGCCCCGGACCGAACGGTCCGGGGC